>JALRGY010000070.1:3855-9623 GCA_023253325.1 Candidatus Nanopelagicales bacterium
ACCACCCGATCCGTCGAGTCAGTCGTGCACAACATTATTGAGAACCTTGGCTTGCGTGATGCTGAGGAAGGATTGAACCCACGCGTGAGCAGCATCTTGCTCTACCTGAAATATTCGGTTGCGAACGCCCCAACAGGGTCGCAACCGATGCAACAAACCTGAGATCTTCTGTGTCATCAATAGAGTTCACTCACGAGTGGAGGAGGCTTCACGGCATGAGTGGCCGAAAACTCTTCCTATCAGGACTTTTGCTCCTAGTCTTTGCTCTGCCCGTGACGTTGGCTATCGACTTTGACCAACTTGTGGGCGAACCAACGACACTTGGCACGGTGCTTATTGCCTACTTCACGGCTTTGGCGGCGGTGGCACTGTTGGTCTTTCTTCAGTCGAAGGTGGACCCAAAGCCTGCGACCGTTTCCGCGCGAGTATTTCAGTACGCCATAGTCTTGGCCACACCATTATGGCTTTTTTATTCCTTGTGTGACTACTGGTTAAGCAACGTCTCACCCGCGATTGAGACATTAGTTCTGTTTCTCGCGATCGTGAGTGTTTCCGTGGGCGTCACGTGGGTCCTACTCAGCACGTGGGGTGCATGGCGGCAAGCCAAATTCTTGCGGGATGAGTTAGCGCAATCGGTGCGGCAAGAAGAGCATCTCAACGAACTCCTTTCGCAGGCTGAGGACAGCAGGTTTACCGAGTACCGCACTGTTATCAAGAAAGACGTTACAGAACCTCTAGTGCGGTTATTGGCTTCCATGAAAGACTCGGGGGAGGGGTCAAATGTATTGGCAGATCGACTTGATAGATTTCAAAATCGAGTCATGAGGCCACTTGCTCACAGGTTGCATCCCGTTACCTTACGAGTCGGGCTAATTCCGGCAATTCGATCATTAGGGACCCAATACAGGATCCATGCCGACGAGTCCCTCAGGGAACGAGACTCGCAAGCAACACTTCTGGACCCGCATGTAGGGCCACAGATTTTCCGTTGGATTCGACACCTTCAGAGTTATGACGGTGGAGTTTCTCTTACCTTAACATCGGATCCAAATCGCCTTTTGATTATTGCCCGTGGTGTTCGGGTCAGCCGCACATTAGATCCCATTCAGGTAGTGGCTGGGTTGCGCGCTGTCCAGATCAGTCATGATGAAATCCATTTACATGCCCCCTTGCTCGGGGAAACCGTGGTTCCAGTGCAACAAGCGAGTGTGGCAAAAGCACCTGTTGCACCGCAGCAAACTGCGCGCTGGAAACTGTGGACTCAACCGCCATCGATTAGCGTCAATTTGATTCTTTACATCGGGATGGTTTCGGCACCTGCGTTTCACCTTGTTCGCCGCGACGCGATGGCTTCTGAAGGCCCGGCACTCACGCTCCTCAGCGTTGTCTTGCCAGCACTCATAGCGATACCGCTGACACGCGTCCGAATTCGCCAGGGAACACGCCAGGGCGCATTCCGGGTTGTGGGCATGTGGCTTTTCCTTGCTGCTGCATCCGCCATCTTGTCCAATGCCGTCATCGCGTTGATGGCCCCGCGCTATCAACTCCCGATTGGATCTGGTTTGCGCGTATTTGGTGCAGTCATGCGCTACGCCGTTGTTGGCCTCAGCTTTACAGTAACGCGGGGATTCTTGGTGCAGTCTGGAATAGACACGGCGGCGTTGAATGAGCGCAAAGTGGCCACCGAGGACACTCGATTAGAGGTTTTGGGGAATGCCGATGCCACAGATCGTTATTTGGCGGAGGCTCTCCATCGAACCGTACAAGGGCGGCTTGCGGCTATTTCCCTTCTTTTGCGACTTGATCGGCGCGAGGAGGCGGTCGCTGAACTTCAATCTTTGGTGAGAAAGACCCTGCCTGAAATAGAAATTAGGCTTGGTCAATGGACTCGCAATGAAATCTCAGAACTGGTAATCAACGTTATTCAGGTCCCAGGTTTGGACATTTCTGATGAAGCTGATTGGAGCAAATTAGGAGCTTCGCAGGCTGAACTCGGAGCGCAGCTCAGACGGGTGGTCAATGAGATGGCGGTCAATGCCGTTCGCCACGGTGCTGCATCAGACATGCGAGTTCAGTTGATTATTGAAGGACCAACAGTGACCCTTCTGTGCACAGATAATGGCCAAGGGCCGCAGGGAACCCGGGGTTCGGGTCTCGGTTCTGCGTTGCTCAATGAAGTATGTTCCAATTATGGGGGTTCATGGTCCATAGCTCGTGAAAATGAGAGCACGACAGTGCGAATCGTCCTCACGGTTGCCGACTTTGAGCCTCAGTCCGTTTAACCGATTGTCGTCGATTGCATAAGGAGCCGCAGAGTGCGTAGCACCGTCAAGAGCGTGCGTCACCTTATTGTTTTTATCGGTGCAGCTCTAGCGCTGAGTGTTCCGTCCACGCTGGCTCCTTCTTGGGCTCAGGAAATGGAATCAGATCAATTATTGAATTCGAACGAAACGTGGCTCTCGTGCACGGTGGAGAATTCTCCGTGTCCGGAATCGCCTGCCATCACATCGGTCACGGGTGAAGTGGACTCGGTGACCGTTTCATGGTCTTGGGGTGAGGACCGGATTATCCCTGCAGACATCACACAAATAGTGGTTCGAGTTGAGCCAGTAGATGTGAATTCACCGGGCATCGAACGCGAGATTCAGATTTCGAATACGTCCGCGCGAATTGAAGAACTCAGTGCTGGTTCAAATTACACGATTTCGGTTTTTGGTGCTGCTGGGGTGAGGTTAGGGGTTCCGTCCGTGGTTGAAGAGGCGACTTTGGACGAGCCCAGCACGGGGTTTCCGGTGGTCGACGCAGCCATGGCTAAACCCCGGGTGACCGAGGGGGATGTGGAACGACTCATTGTTACTTTGAATGATCAGAGTTCAGCGGAGTCTCAGGCGAAAGACATTTCGGCCGATTTGCCCGTTGCAGGGGTCGAGGTGGAGGGGACTCGGTCCCTCGGGGCCGGAAATGCACTCATCAACCTCACTAATGCAGTCAGCGACGCGGATGCCGCCATCATTATTGACGACCTATCGTCAGACCCGCGTGTCAAAGCCGTCGAGGTGGACGAGAGAGTGCGCGCCGCGGCGTTCCCGAGCGATCCGCCCGATGACCCCTTTTGGACAAGCGATGATCTTTGGGGTTTGTATGGGACCTACGGCATTGGAATTGCAACGAGTAAGACTTCCATGAATCCAGTTTGGAGCACGGGCCAAGGGTCGGGGACCGTTGTTGCGGTTATTGATACTGGCTCTACTTCACATCCAGATCTAGATTCGCAGTATGTTGCGGGTTATGACTTTGTAAGTGGACTTACCGCTGTTACGAGCGGTACTGATGGGCGTTCCACCGCCACTAGTTCTGATGGTGACTACATCGACACGGCAACCTATGGAGTGCTTGGCTGGGATTCAAATCCCAGCGACCCCGGTGATTGGACCAATGGAGCCAATTCCAGTTGGCATGGAACCCATGTTGCGGGGACCATCGGTGCCCAGACAAATAACGGCATAGGAGTGGCGGGCGTCGCGCCGCTCGCCCAAATCCAACCGATCAGGGCTCTGAGTTTTGGGGGTGGCTGGACGTCAGACATCGTGGCTGCCGTTACTTGGGCGTCAGGTGAGGCAATTCCAGGGGTTCCGACTAACACAACACCGGCTGATGTCATCAACCTCTCGCTGGGGGGCTATTCGCCCACCTGTTCATCTACCTGGCAGCGAGCAATCGACGGTGCGGTCGCCTTGGGCGCTGTCGTCGTTGTCTCGGCTGGGAACAGTTCTGCTGATGCTTCGAACTACAGCCCGGCGAATTGCAATAACGTGATTACCGTCGCCGCTAGTACATCTGCGGGCGTGCGCGCTTCCTACTCAAATTACGGCAGCGCAGTTGACATCACCGCACCCGGCTCAAACATTATGTCCACCATGAATAGCGGGACGACGGTCCCGTCAACGCCCAACTATGTGACCTATAACGGGACCAGCATGGCTGCACCGCATGTCGCGGGGGTTGCTGCGCTGCTCAAGGAATTCGATTCAAACATCACTCCATCGAACGTGCTGAGTCGAATGCAATCAACCGTGATGACCTTTCCAGTGACGGGTAGCGGCTATGACTGCACCACCAGCGTCTGTGGCGCTGGGCTCTTGCAAGCTTCGGGTCTTCCGACACTGACAAGCCTGTCTGCCACGGGTGGGCCAGTTGCAGGTGGGGTTTCAATCACAGTGAGCGGTTCTTATCTCGACTCAGTGACCGGCGTAACTTTCGGCGGGACCGCTGCGAGTTTGGGCTCGCAAACCTTCAATTCACTCGTTGTGACAACTCCAGCGCACTCAGCAGGTGCAGTGAACTTGGTTCTTACCAACGGTTCCGGTTCAACCACCTGGTCTAGTGCTTATACCTTTTACGAACCACCAACCCTTTCGTCAATAGGAACATTAACTGGGAGCACGGCTGGCGGGGCGACGGTAACTCTCTCAGGAACAAATCTCTCTGGCGCTACGGCAGTCACTTTCGGTGGCACCTCTAGTTCCATCACATCAGCCACTTCGACCTCGGTTGACGTCATCACGCCCGCACATGCGGAGGGTGCCGTCTCTGTTGTGATCACGACGCCAGGAGGCTCTGCTTCACTTGCATCAGCGTTCACCTACATCACGCCCGTTTCAACGCCCGCGCCTAGCGGTGGCGGTTCTTCTAGTTCATCGTCCTCAAGTCCTTCATCAACCTCGTCATCGGCTTCGGGTTCAAATGGGGGTTTGAATGAGATCGTTTCAATCGTCCCATCTGCTGCGGGCTCACCCGGAACCGTTATTGCTTTGGCTGGTTGGGGCCTTTCCACAACTCGCTCAGTGATGTTCAATGAATATGAAGCTACTTGGCTACTCATCAACGATGGACACGTTGAGGTAACCGTCCCTGATATTCCAACTGGCGTCTATGTCATCCATGCAGTTTTGGCACCGACAGTAGGGAGGGCTTCGTACTGGGATGGTTTCTTTGTGTCGCCACCTGTAGCGAGTTCGACTCCCGTGGGTCCAAGCCCTTCGAGCGGATCGCCATCTCCCACAACGGGGACAGGTGGTATTACAACGCGTGGTGATTTTGTCACCTTCAAAGGCAAGTCGACAGTCCTAACACCCGCGACCCGTACCAAGATGAATCGAATTGTGCAAGCAGCGGGTGATGCTTCGGCACTGACCACTGTCACCACATTTAGTGATCTCAGGGGTTCCCAATCAAGTAAAAAAGTTGCCCAGATTCGTGCAAAGAAGATTGCTGCTTATCTTCGCGGACAGGGTCTCATTGGAAAAATTGACATAAATGTCGATCAAGGAACTGTCTCACGTCAAAGCAAAGGCGCGCTGGTGCGCATGACGACCGATCTAGGTCAAAGCCTGGCGAACAATTCCGATTCAGTGAGATCACTGGTTGTGCGCTATTCCAAGGGCGTATCTCCACTCGTCGATGGGAAAGTGGTGGGTTCAAACAGGGTTACGGGGAGTATTGGCTCAGGAATGTCTCTAGGACCAAACCTGGGGCTGCGCATGTACCGGATTGATTTTGCACAACCGGTTTCAGCGGCGGCTGCTCAAAAAGCTGCTGTTCAAATGTCACAAGATAAAAAAATTGAATTTGCAGAACCAGATAGTCTAGCGAATTCAGTAGATCCATTCCAAAATCTATTGTAATTAGATCTTAAATTCAAATCGTCATTAGAGGCAATATCTAAATCATTGGTAGATGATGCACCTATATATCTACCTGTATCGGTA
>JALRGY010000071.1 GCA_023253325.1 Candidatus Nanopelagicales bacterium
GATCTGAATGTTTGATCGGAGCCAATGCTGGTATCGGCATTTCACTGGGTGATCGCTGTGTTGTCGAAGCTGGACTGTATGTAACAGCGGGGACAAAGGTGCAACTTCCTGACTCCACGGTTGTTAAGGCGCGTGAACTCTCAGGCGCCCCTGATCTTCTTTTTCGACGTAACTCACAAACTGGTGGCGTCGAAGTTGTCGCTCGCACGGGAACCTGGGGCGGGCTTAACTCAGCACTGCATTAGGGCGAACCGAATCTTGACCAGGCTTAGTTGGGGTACTCGCGGAACGTCTCACCGATATACACCTGGCGGGGCCGGCCGATTTTCGTTTCTTGGTCCTCGATCATTTCGCGCCATTGGGCAATCCAGCCCGGGAGGCGACCAAGTGCAAACAGCACGGTGAACATGCGGGTGGGGAACCCCATGGCCTTGTAAATCAAACCCGTGTAGAAATCAACGTTGGGGTACAGCTTGCGTTCGATAAAGTATTCATCTTCCAGAGCGACAGCCTCGAGTCGTAGGGCGATGTCAAGGAGTGGATCGCTCACATTGAGTGACTCAAGAACTTCATAGGCGGTCTTTTTGACGATTGCCGCCCGCGGGTCGTAATTCTTATAAACCCGGTGACCAAAGCCCATGAGTTTGACGCCATCCTCACGATTCTTAACCTGCCGAATGAAGTGATTCACTCCCCCACCGGAGGCGTGAATACCTTCAAGCATCTCAAGCACTGATTGATTCGCACCACCGTGCAGGGGTCCAAAGAGGGCGTTGATGCCTGCGGAAACACTGGCAAACAGGTTGGCATGGGATGAACCCACCAACCGTACGGTCGAGGTTGAGCAGTTCTGCTCATGGTCTGCGTGCAAGATGAACAGTTGGTCAAGCGCCCTGACAACGACTGGGTTCGCGATGAATTCCTCGGCAGGCACTCCAAAGGTCATGCGCAGGAAGTTCTCAATGAATCCCAATGAATTATCTGGGTACAACATGGGCTGGCCCACGGACTTTTTGTAGGCGTAAGCGGCGATGGTGGGCACTTTTGCCAGAAGGCGAACCGTTGATATTTCCACCTGCTCTTGATCAAATGGATCAAGTGAGTCCTGATAAAAAGTTGACAGTGCCGAGACAGCAGATGAAAGCACAGGCATGGGGTGCGCATCGCGAGGGAACCCATCAAAGAATCGGCGCAGGTCTTCATGCAACATAGTGTGCTGAGTTATGAGCCCGCTGAACTCAGAAAGTTGTTCAGGTGTCGGGAGATTCCCGTAAATCAGCAGATAAGAAGTCTCAAGGAAAGTTGACTTCTCAGCGAGTTGATCGATGGGATACCCGCGGTATCGCAGGATTCCTTCATCTCCATTAATAAAAGTAATGGCGGACTTGCATGAGGCTGTGTTGACAAAACCAGGGTCAAGAGTGACATGACCTGTTGACTTCAACAACGAGCCAATGGCCAATCCACTTTCACCTTCGGTGGAGGGAATTTGATCCAGTGGCAATTCGCCGGCGGGGTACTCGAGTCGATAGTCGGTCACCGTCCGAGCGTACCCACATTCGGGTGCGAGAGAAAATCCACCTCAGGGCAAGGAGCCGCTTATGAATTGAGTCGCTGTGCAGCTTCAGCAACATCAGCATCAGTTGCAGTCAGAGCAATCCTGATGAAATTCGCACCTTTTTCCCCATAGAAAGCACCTGGAGTCACGACAATTCCCAACTCAGCGAGTTCAGCAACACTTTCCCAACAGTCAGATCCTCGCGTTGCCCACAGGTAAAGACCTGCCTGACTGTGACGAATATCAAACCCAATTGCGGCAAATGCACTCCTAAGAATTTCGCGTCGGGCAAGATATCGCTCACGTTGAGTAATTATTTCCCGATCATCGCGATATGCCGCAATCGCCGCGTACTGCACAAAAGCGGGCACCATCATGCCCAAATGTTTGCGAATCCCCAGAAGCCGTGATGTCAATTCGGCATCTCCTGCAATGAAACCGAAACGGTACCCGGCCATATTGGAGCGCTTGGAAAGTGAGTGAACTGCAAGTAACCCCGTGAGGTCCCCACCGTTAACCGCAACATCAAGAACTGAAGTTGGGGTTTGATCCCAACCAAGTTCGAAATAGCACTCATCACTGACCACTATCACGCCGTTTGACTGGGCCCAGGCAATAATTTCTCGCAGCCGATCATCACTGAGAACAGCTCCCGTTGGGTTACTCGGTGAATTCAGCCAGACCATGGAAACTGGTTGCTCAACAGATTCCGGGGAATCGGTGACGGTGAGGCTTGCCCCTGTTGCGATGACTCCCACCGCGTATGTGGGGTATGCGATCTCAGGAATGACTATCGTGTCGCCCGGTCCAAATCCCAACAGGTTGGGCAGAGCCGCGACAATTTCCTTGGAGCCAATAGTTGGCAAAAACCCTGTCTCCCGAGGGGCGTGCAAAATTTTATGCGCCCATTCGAGGATGCTCGCCCCTAACTCAGGGATACCGATGGTCGTGGGATAACCCGGCGCATTGGCATGGGCCCGTAGCGCCCGCACGACGCCTTCTGGCGTGGGGTCAACTGGCGTCCCGACAGAAAGGTCGATGGCTCCACCGGGATGCTCCCGGGCCTTTTTCGCATAAGGCGCCAGGGTGTCCCAGGGGAAATCCGGGAGTGTTGACCAACGATTTACTTCCACCAGAGGTTTGGGAGCTATTCGTCGTGGGTCTGAGGCGGCACACTTGCCAAGAGCGGCGCATCAAATTTTTGGCCTTCGAGCTTTGACGCCCCACCGGGAGAACCGAGTTCTGCAAAAAACTCAGCATTGGCGGCGGTGTAGTCCGTCCACTCGGAAGGGACATCGTCTTCGTAATAGATGGCCTCAACGGGGCACACGGGC
The DNA here is from genome assembly GCA_023253325.1 of Candidatus Nanopelagicales bacterium. GTDB lineage: Bacteria > Actinomycetota > Actinomycetes > S36-B12 > S36-B12 > UBA4592. The sequence goes on from JALRGY010000071.1 coordinate 2,893, forward strand.
TCACAGGCTCCGCAGTCAACGCACTCATCAGGCTGGATGTAGAGCATCCGGTCACCTTCGTAGATGCAGTCCACGGGGCATTCTTCAATGCAAGACTTATCTTTGAGATCTACACAGGGAAAAGTGATGACGTAGGTCACCATCGCCTCCAATTAGCCTAGGTTCACGGTGACGTTTCAGCAGTTCTGACCACAAAGCAATTGACCTACTCGAAACGCATCCCGTGATTTGCGGGTATGTGCGTGCTCAACTTACACATTCCGCTCGCCCAATGCACGACCGACGTACCGACAGAACTCGCGCGTGCCATTTTTGCCCCTGCCTTTAGAGTTGGGACATGCGCCTCTACGACACCATGACCAGAGAGGTGCGAACGGTAGAAACAGCACATCCCGAGTTCGTCCGAATTTATGCCTGCGGGCCAACCGTCTACCGCGACGCTCATGTCGGTAACATGAGGACCTTCTTGGTCACTGATCTCATTGCCCGGAGCCTCCGGTTCCAGGGTTATCGCACCCAGGTGGTTCAAAACATCACCGATGTTGGCCACATGGCCGATGATCGCGGCCTGGGCGACGTGGATGAAGGCCAAGGAGACACCGAAGACAAAGTCCTGGCCCAAGCGGCCCAAACTGGCCGGACCGCGCTCGAGATCGCCGCACACTACGAAGCTGGTTTTCATCGTGACCTTGGAGCACTCAATATTTATCCAGCAGATAACTACCCAAAAGCGAGTGAGTCCATCGACTCGATGGTGAGTTTGATTCAGCAGCTCATTGACAGCGGCAATGCCTATGTTGCGACTGACAACTCCGTGTATTTTTCTGCGGAATCCTTTCCTGGTTACGGAGTGTTGAGTGGAAATAAGCTTGACCAACTCAAACCTGGCCACAAATTTGATGCCGACACCAGCGAGAGCGCAAAGCGCTTCCACGCCGACTGGGCGCTCTGGAAAAGTGCCGGTGCAGAGCGAACACAATTGACCTGGGAGACACCATGGGGTCGAGGGTTTCCAGGTTGGCACACCGAGTGCAGTGCCATGAGCCTTCAACTCTTGGGTGACTCCATTGACATACACACCGGCGGGATCGACCTGAGGTTCCCGCATCACGAAGATGAACGTGCGCAAAGTAACTCTGCGGCAGGGCGTGAAGTTGTGGGACATTGGGTGCACGCGGAACATTTACTCTTTGAAAATCGAAAAATGAGTAAGTCATCAGGCAATGTCGTTCTCGTTGAGGACGTTATCGCTCGAGGATTTGACCCGCTGTCCTTGCGTCTGGCATTTCTTCAGCACCGTTATCGCAGCCAAATGAACCTCACCTGGGATGTCATCTCTGCGGCAAATGACCAACTCAATAAATGGCGCACCAAAGTCAATGAATGGTCTCATTCAGTTTCAGCGCCCATGGCTCAAAACCATTTGGATCGGTTCACAGAACTATTTTTTGATGATCTCAATACGCCCATGGCCATTAATGAATTGCGCAACCTTGAAAAGGACGACTCTGTCAGCGCTGGTTCAAAGTTTGAAACTTTTGTTCATCTCGATTCGCTTTTAGGTCTTGATGTTGCTCGCGAAATTGGCAAGACCCTCACCATTCCTGCTCCGGTATCGCAATTGCTGGAACAGCGCGCGCAGGCTCGAGCCAACAAGGACTGGGCGGCTAGTGACTCACTGCGGGATCAGATTCTTGAGCTGGGTTTTGTTGTTACTGACGGTTCGGACGGCCAGCAAGTGACCGCAAATTAATTTTGAGGTTTCTTGGGCTTTGAACTAGCCGAGGGACTGGGCGACGGTGAGGCGCTGGGGTCCACCGTGTTGTCAAAGGTTTCCCCCGTTATTTCATCAACGGGCTTTTCCTTCTTTGGCTTCTTGCACACGATTTCCGGCCCAGCTCGATAAACGGTCGTCATGGGCTCGCGCTCAACGACCTTGCCGTCATTCTTAAATACTCGATCCACGGTAATGGTGAAGCCCGGGATTCCTGCTTGGGGCTTGCATTTTTTCGTTCGATTTACAACTCGCTGTGGCTCACGAATATTTGTGCGCTCGCCGAACTCCGCCGTGATTTCATCAAACTGCTTGGTTCCCCAAAAAGTTACCTTCATGGAGGAGTTAGTCATTTTTGTGGTGATAAAAACCGCATTAGGAGTGTCATTGGTGAACTTCATGTCAAAAACGCCCCAAGCAACGGTTGCCTCGAGTCCTGGTTGGTAACGGGAAATGTACAGCGAATGCGCTCGCGTATCCGTTTTCTCCATCCCCGCAAAAAACGCTGCCGTCCAAACGGCGGTAGTCGCAGCAGATACACCGCCGCCTAGTGCATCTTCAAATACTCCACCGGCCCCAATAATTGTCCCTACCGTGTAACCGTTTTTCACGGTTCGCTCTTTGATGGTGTCATTCATGGAAAATGTTTCACCCGGTAGCAATAGGGTCCCGTTAACATACTCCGCGGCTCGACCAATGTTGGTAACTCGATATGCCGCGTATTGGAATTGTTGGGTGAAACTCGAGATTTTTTCAGTGATGCCCAACTGCTGAGCTGCCTCCGTGGTCAGCGCCGGATCACGAGTGCCAAGTGGTACAACAACTGAGCGATTCGGATCAGGGTCACCGAGGACTCCTAGGACGGACGTGGCCAAATTTGCGTCGGAGACACCCGTTCCAACCACGGACGGTACAACGAGGGGTGAACCCTTGACGATTTTGAATGTTGCATCACGTCCCGGCTTTTCCGCTCCCTTGAGTTCATTAGCAATTGAGGCATGCAATACGGCGCCATCAAGTTCTGGCGACAGTTGATTGCCTTGCTGCGAAAAACTCAAAGCTCGAGCGATTACGTTGGGTTCAATCACGATGTTCACTCCATCGACTGAAACACGCACGGGGTTCGCAACAGCATTTTGAGCCAATTTCTCTGCCGCTAGCGCGACTTCCTCCGAAACTCTCGGCGGAGCGGTGACCACTGGTGCCTCAATGGGAGCCCGAGGTTCAAGTACCGCGGCAACCAGCGTTTGCGCTAACTGCTCTTGCTCGACGGTCACGCCATCAGTGCCCCTGGACAAGGATATATTTTTCGCCGTCACGGTTAATACCGGTTCGGTGGGCATTACATCGAAGGTTTCAGCGATCGACGCCACTTGCTCAGCAAGTGCATCGGGATCCACGTCGATAACGGGTTCGATCTCACGTGAACCGACCAAGTCTGTGATGACGGTAAAAGGATTAAAGCCTCGGGCCATTCCCTGATCCACCGTCGCTTGAGCATTGAGCTCGATTCCCGCAGCTGAAGGCCTTAGTTCTACGGCTTGATCGCCTAACACCACTTCAAACTTTTTTGTTGATATTGCTCCCAAGGTTTCCTCAACAACCGCAATCGCTTGGGCCTCACTGAGCCCGCCCAAGTTGATGCCGTCCACCATGGTTCCGGCTCGGACACCATCTTTGGTTGCCACGAATGCACCGAGGAAGACCACCACGAGTGCCGCGACAAAGGCCCCGATGATGACAAGGGTCTGCCGTGACAGCTCGGGCATCTTCAGATGCTCGGACACTCAATCACTCCTTGGCATTTTCGTCTTGGGCATTATGGTCATGGGCATTTTGGTCATGGGCAGCAAAATCTAAACGGCGAATCCGTCTATCCATGGTAGAGAGCCGCGAGAGGTTATCCCTTGAGCGACATGCTTCCATCGAGTCAAATTGCCATTCACGAAATGGACGCGGGAAGTTGTGATTTGGTTCCTCTGCCCAAGCGTGGAGGAAATGTTGCCGTGGCCGTGCACACGATTATTCCGCCAAAGAGATACACCAATTGCCTGCCACCCGAGCTGATGGCCAAGTCCCCTGACGGAGAATCGGCTGACAGCAACACCGTGGATGCCAGCCATCCGGTGACAAAAAGCCAAGCCCCCCAGCGCGTTCCAGTGGCCACCGTCGCCATTCGAGTGACTAGGACCAACACAACGAGAAGGAGGACCGTCCCCCACGGAATGACGAGATAGCGTCCGAAAAGTTCAGGGATCCACCTGTGAGCCTGTAAAAAGGCACCACAAATTCCAATTATTAGCCCCAGAACAACAAATGAGACTAGGACACTAACTCGCCCAGGGACAGAGTTCACCGGTCACGAAAGCCCTGCGAATAGGTCATCCTCGTACTGTCCAGACGGATGCGCCGCGCCTCTTGCAAGACGAAAATGCTCTGTGGCGAACACTTCCATGCCCAGATTATTGGACAGGGCGAAAAACCCACTCTCCGCAGTAATCTGAGTTTTATGAGCCGCCAAGGCTGCATATTTAGCATCCATGTACGCACTACCTTCGATGGCGGTTGTAATAAGTTCGTCATCGCACACAAATGGCAGGTTGTCAGGATCCATGTTGGCAAATTCGCTTTCATCGCCTGCTTCTTGCAGTCTTTTGATTCCCTCAACCATTCGAGAGCGCGGGAACGCGGTCCAGTACACCTTGCTCGGCGACCAGGCCGGGCCAAGATCGGGGCGAAAACTCGGGCTCTCGGCCAACGCGATGGCGTAGTGAGTGACCCGATGCGCCTGAATGTGATCTGGATGCCCATAGCCGCCAAAGTCGTCATATGTCGCAACAACCTGGGGTCGCACCTCCCTGATGATTTCGCAGAGATCGGTAGCAGCGGTCAAGAGGTCGGCTCGCCAAAATGAATCCGGTCGGTCATTGCTGGGCACGCCCATCATGCCGGAATCACGATACTTGCCTGCCCCACCAAGGAAACGAAAATCCGTGACCCCAAGCAGTGCCATGGCGTCGGTGAGCTCGCCTATTCGATGAGTTCCAAGCGCATCGTTTTGATCAGCCGCCAGGTGAGCCAGGTCAGGAACCAGTACCTCACCTTCCTCGCCGAGAGTGCAGGTCACCAGGGTCACCTGCGCTCCCTCAGCAACATATTTGGCCATGGTCGCTCCGGTGCCAATTGTTTCATCATCCGGGTGGGCGTGAACGATAAGCAGTCGCTTGTCTTGGGATTTGATTTCAGTCACTGCTCAAGGGTACTGCTCGCTCTGAGTAGTGCATGATTCACGCATGACTGAATCATTTCCCAGGCAACGGGCACTGACTCGAAGCTTTCGGCTTGGCATACCTCGAAACTTCCGACTTAATGCTGACCGGGAAATTGTTCTCTTTATCCGAAGCGAGTCAGGACGTTCCGCCGCTGGCGACCTGTGGTGTGCTCAGCCCTCACAGGATTCACAACGACACAACGTAGTTTGGATTGAACGCAAACTGGTCTCATCATCCGCACTTGCAAGCACGGGTGAAATTCCTGAGCAGGAGCGCGCTCGACGTGAACGTATGCGAGAAGTCACCGAAGGAATAACTTCTTTCAGCGTTGATCAGGATTTCACACGCACCGCATTCGTTGTCGATGGCGAAATTTACGTCATCGACTTACCTGAAACCGTCACCGCGCCTCTGGCCACAGCTGAACACATTGACACTCAAGGCTCATGCATCGATCCACAAATAAGCCCCGATGGAAAGTTCATGGCTTATGTGAAAGACGGCAGCGTGAACCTTGTCAATCTTGCGACCAAGAACATTTCTCAACTGTGTGGTCCCGCGGATTCTGATGAGAACGTAACGTGGGGTTTGGCCGATTTCGCAGCCTCAGAGGAATTGGATCGAATGCGCGGCTACTGGTGGTCAGCCGACTCACTCAGCATATTCGTTGAGCGAGTCGACGAATCCAAGGTTGAGATCGCCTGGATCGCCGATCCCGCGAACCCCACTCGTAAAGCTAGGCCTCACCGTTACCCATTTGCGGGAACAAACAACGCGCTCGTATCGCTCTTTGAGGTCGACCTTTCAGGCAATTCACAAGAAATATTTTGGGACCACGACGCATTCCCTTATCTCGTCACCGTAAATACCTCCGGCGCGCGAGCAACCGTGAGCGTTCTGTCCCGTGACCAGCGCGATATTCAGGTCCATGAATTTCACAACGGCAGGCTCCAAGAACTTGCCACCCATCACGAGGCGCCATGGCATACGGTCTTTTCTGGGGTTCCCCGACTCAACGACTCTGGGGAGCTCCTTGAAATACGACCAGTTGATGGTGCCTTCCGGCTGTGTGTCAATGGAAAACCGGTGAGTCCGCCTGAGATTCAGGTTAATGGTCTGATCGCTTGCAGCGACCATGTCATTTACAACGGATGCATTGATCCAACATCGCAATCAGTATTTTCACTCAATAGGGGATCTCTCACTGCAGCCTCTGGGATGCATTCGGCAGCTGTCGATGGTTCACTCGCCGTTATAGCGAGCACGGCACTTGAAAGAACCGCAACACTTCATCAACTGGTTCATCTTGATCGACCAGAAGAAGTTCTCCACACTTTCACCAACAATTCGGAGCTCCCAAACATTGAACCTCAGGCCACCCTGGCCGTGACAGGGTTGAACGAATTGCGGTCAGCAATCATTTGGCCCGAGAACCACACTCCTGGAATGAA
>JALRGY010000072.1 GCA_023253325.1 Candidatus Nanopelagicales bacterium
AAGTAATGGGTCGCCTCTCACGGCCGCTCATTTGTTTTACTCCCAAGTCTCTCTTGCGCTCAAAACAATCAGTGTCAACGGTCGAGGACTTCACCACTGGTGTGTTCAGACCGTTCCTACCCGACACAACCGTCACCGGGCCAGCTACCAAACGAATCTTGATGTGCAGCGGAAAGGTTTACTTCGACCTGCTCGCATACCGCGAGAAACACCAAATAACCGACACCGCCATTGTGCGACTCGAGCGCCTTTATCCGCTTCCCCCGATCAGTCTTCCCGCAATGAGTACGCAATACCCCGATGCGGAAATTCGATGGGTCCAAGAGGAGCCGGCCAACCAAGGCGGCTGGTCGTTCATTGCAATGAATGCACCAAGCATGATCAACCGGGCAATAACCTGCATCTCACGCCCCGCGTCATCAGCGCCTGCGGTCGGAACCCACCAGCGACATGAAGAGGATCAAAAGATTTTAATCGAATCAGCATTCGCCTAATTTCAAGTCTCGTCAATTATCACTACACAAATTTTGGGGTTACAACATGTATGACACTGATCGGGGCGCAGAGGAACTAGCCCGCCGCCGTGGAGAAGAAGAAGTTTCACTTGCATGGGTCGCAGAACGGTGCGAGGAATTTGTCAACCTCAACCCAGAGTTTGAGACTGCGGTGGATCGCCTCACAACCTGGCTGGCTCGCCTCGACGACCTCGACGATGAATAGGACCGTCAACTAATTCGACGCCAAATTTTCGCTCGCACCATCTCGGGAGTTATTGCACCGAAACTGCGAGAGTCGGCGCTGACCTCGCGATTATCTCCCTCAACCCACCAACCTTCAGATCCTTTGGATACCAACCTCTTCACTTCCAGCAATTCAGGTCTCTCCGGATGGCAGAACACAATCATGTCATTGACCCGGATATGCCACCTGCCTCGAAGTGCCAGCCAAACCTGTCCGTTGCCCAAGGTTGGCATCATCGAGGGGCCAATAATTGTGACGCGAAGCATGGGATTCCAGTGCAAGGACATGCACCCGAGGCTATCTGACTCAGGGTCGGTGATCCCCGTTAACGACCTCGTTCACGGGCATCTTGCGATGGCGCATTCTCCGACTAGGCTTGGGCTAAGACACGGTGCAATTCCACGCCGATACTGAACCTAATGAGGAGAAAAGAATGCGCAAGCAACTGACCACGAGATTGCTCTCAGCCCTCGCCCCGACTTCTGGCATCACGGCATACGCCCATTGTGACCTGCCTTGCGGCGTCTACGACCCGGCACAGGCACGTTTGGAGGCTGAATCAGTCAAGGCATGCATGGAGAAGTACCACGCATCTGATGATCCCATTTTCCGCGAGCGCGCCATCACCATCAAGGAAGATCGCTCACACATGGTGAAAGAGCACCTGTGGGTTTTGTGGACCGACTATTTCAAGGCTCCACATTTCGAGAAGTACCCACAACTCAATGATCTGTTCAATCAGGCAACCAAGCTAGCAGGCGCAGGTGGCACCAAGGGAACCGTCGACGTTGCAGTAGCCGATCAACTCCTGGGCAAGATCGATGAGATCGCCGCAATCTTCTGGGAAACCAAGAAGGCCTAACTGTTCGTGTCTGACTTTCGAATTCGCCCAGCACAATTGGGCGACGAACTCGAAATCGTGGCTATGGTCCGCGAGCTTGCTGAGTATGAGCAAGCCGCGGACCTTGCTATTGCTACTCCTGAACAATTTGCATACGCACTCTTTGAGGATTCCCCCACCGTCTTTGCGCATATCGCCCAATTAGTTGATGGGACCGTCATTGGCTTTGCCCTTTGGTTTCGAAACTTCTCCACCTGGCAGGGGAAACACGGAATTTATCTCGAGGATCTGTATGTGCGCCCCAGCCACCGCGGACATGGTGTTGGCCAGGCACTGCTAGCCGCACTGGCAGCCGAGTGCGAACGCCAAGGATACCCTCGGTTTGAGTGGTGGGTTCTCGATTGGAATGAGTCGGCCCGCAAGGTCTATGAACATCTTGGAGCCGAGCCCTTGACCGAGTGGATCCCCTACCGACTCACCGGTGACAAACTGATGCATCTGGCCAATAAGGAATTGAAATCATGAGTCCGCTCATTGAATGCAACCTTCCCGCCAGCGCGGATTTCGTCTCACTCATTCGACAGGTTACTGCCGCGGCCTGTGTTCGCGCTGACTTCACTGTCGATGGAATCGATGACGCAAAACTAGCCTGTGACGAAGCCGCCACAATAGCCATTCAAAATACTCTCCAAGGTTCACACTTTCGGTGGGCATGGAATGTTCAACCAAAAATTCTCCACGTCCACACAAGTGCGCCCACGGCCCTCACCGCCCTTCCCAATTTTGCTGAACAAGAGGGATTCACCTGGACCGTGATTAATGCAGTCACTTACGATCTCAACATTGAACTGATCGGCGGCGAGATCCATATTGATTTTTACGTGAGAGACGCGATTTCTTAACCATGCAAGCGGGGGAAGCGAGTGATCTCATCGTCGAATTGCGCGCTCCCGACACAACGCTACGTCGCCGCCAACAAATCCTCGAATCCATTGTCGCTTCACATCAGGGCCTTGTTCATCATTTTATTAAGGTCAGAGACGCATATGACCGTGAAGACTTGGCACAGGTGGGCAACATTGGATTGCTCAACGCCATAGAAAGATTCGACCCCACCAGAAAAATTGCCTTTAGCACTTTTGCCGGGACACAGATACGGGGTGAAATATCTCATTACCTCAGGGATAAACATGACCTCGTGCACATCCCGCGACCCGTGCAAGAAAATGCCAAGATTGTGAGTGGGGCAATAGAAACACTGGGAAGACATCTTGGGCATTCCCCCACGGTCGCAGAAATAAATGCCCACTGTGGGCTCGACACGAGTGAGATTCTTGAGGCGCTTGAAAGTACAAGTGTCAGGAGTATGCGAACGCTCAGTGATCCCGAGAATTGGGACTTGCCAGTGCGTGGTGATTCCGATTTCGAATCTGCAGAGACATGGGCAACATTGCACCCAGCACTGCGGCGCCTGTCACCCGAAGATCGGCGCCTCCTCGGAATGCGATTCGTCGAAGGTCTCACTCAGACCCAAATTGCCCAGCAATTAGGAATTCATCAGGTTTCGGTGGGGAGAAACATAGACCGGATTAGAGCTCAGATGCGTCGCGATACAGGTGAACTGTCACCGGACGAGTGAACGAAAGCGCAACGCAGACGACCGCAATAACCGTGACTGACCAGCCGATTAATCGCTCGGTGCCTCCCGTGGATCCCATTAAAGGCACGCTCACAACAAGGCCGAGCAACTGCGCCAATACGAACGGTGAGCGGGCCCATTTGCTCCCCCGCCACCAACCCATGGCGACAAGAAGCAGTGCGGCGCCAAATATGAGAAATATTATGATCTCCAACGTCACACCCGGGGCGTTGGCAACTTCAACGGGCCCGGTGATGCCGAAGCGAAGTACACCAATGAGTACTAGCACGCCATAGGCAATAAAAAAGAGTCCTTCGGCACCAGAAACGACTGCCAAGATGCGCACTCGCGTTTTCCCATCAAGTCCACGGCCTACGGATTCCACGAGCACAGGCTATTGCACCGGATTTTCTTCCTTCCCGCCTAAGCCGTAGAGTCACGGCATGCGCGCCATCATGGTGGTCAATCCCAACGCCACGACCACGTCGCCACGCGTGACAGATGTAATCGTGCGTGCACTTTCCCACGATTTTGAACTTGAAGTCACCATGACCAATCACCGTGGCCATGCCTTTTCACTTGGCGAGTACGCCAAAAATGAGGCAATCCCGATCGCATTTACATTGGGTGGCGATGGAGTGATCAATGAATTTGTCAATGGACTACTTAATGGGGGTCCCTCAGAGACCGTCCTGGCTCCAATTCCCGGTGGCAGTGGGAATGTATTTGCCAGAGCACTAGGAATTCCGACAGATCCGGTGGAGGCCACCGGTGCGATCCTGGAGTCGATCCGAGATGGAAGTTACCGGGAAATCAATGTTGGCCACATCCGCGCGGAAACCGCATTAGGTGAAATTATTGATCGATACTTTTTGGCAAATGCCGGCATCGGTTTTGACGCACAAATAATCGAGGCCATGGATAAGGAACGTGATGCCGGCCATGCGGCCTCCCCACGTCGATACCTGCTCACGACCGTCCGAGAATATTTCACTAACACGAACCGGAAATCCACGGCACTACAGATTGGGCGAGTCGGAACAGACCCCATTGAGCATGTTTTTGTTGCCCTAGTTCAAAATTCTTCGCCCTGGACATTTTTTAGGTCATGGGCCCTCGACCCCAATCCCGCGGCGAGTTTTGACACTGGTCTCGATGTGTTTATCGTGCGCAAACTAGATTTGGTGAGCACCCTTTTGGCTGCAGGAAAGGTAGTTGCTCGGACGAGAAACAAATCAGCAGCAAACGCTTACACATCCTGGCACGACCAACGAGAATTCTGGGCCAAATCCTTGGAACCAGTTCCCCTCCAAGCAGATGGCGAGGGGCTTGGCATGATCGTCGGCGCCCAATTCAGTAGTCGACCCAGGGCCTTGAGAACCGTTAACGTCCTGAATAAATAACGGACAAATAGGTTAAATCCCCCAAATGTGACCTAGAGCACAGTGGAATTAGGCTATTCTCCTAAAAAATCCGCAGTAATCCCTTGTTTGAAAGCCAATCGTCTGGGAACCTAGTCCTTGCCCTTGTTTTGACGGGCTGGCCTTCTTCCCCTTCAGGCCAGTGAAGCGAACCTTCACCCTGAGTGGAAGCCAGCACGTGAAAGCATTCACACGTACTGGCGAACCCAGTACACCAGCACAGATGGAGTGATTACGCATGGACTGGCGCCACGAGGCAGCCTGCCGTGACGAAGACCCTGAGTTGTTCTTCCCAATCGGCAATACCGGACCTGCATTAGTCCAAATCGATGAAGCTAAGGCTGTGTGCCGTCGGTGCCCAGTTGTCGATGACTGTCTGCGTTGGGCCCTTGAAACCGGCCAAGACTCCGGTGTTTGGGGCGGACTCAGCGAGGACGAGCGTCGCGCTCTCAAGCGTCGTAATGCCCGCCTGCGGGCCCGCACGACCGCCTAATTCACCAAGGATCAGACAGTTCCTCTCGGCAGCGGTACTTCAATGCGAGCATACGTCCCTTCGCCCTCGATTGGATCCAAAGCAAATATTCCACGCATCTCGTGGGTGACCAAATCAGCCACGATGCTCAAACCCAAGCCTGCTTCGCCCGAACTTCCATTCCCGTTATCCCGAACGTGTGCGGTCAGTGCCTGATTAGTTCGCACAATTTCAACCTCGACTCGATCGGCGCCCGAGTGCTCTAGGGCATTGTGCACGAGTTCCGAGAGGCTCATGGCCAAGGGAGTTGCAATCTTTGCCGGAAGCATCCCACCTGATCCAAGGCGCACCACTGCGGTACCCGAACTGACCTCGATTGCTAAATCAATTACTGCATCGAGGATGTGATCAATGTCTACACGCGAATCCGAGCTCTCGGATAAAACGTCATGAATCGCTGCGATTGCAGCAATTCTGGCTTGAGCATCGGCCAACACCTCCCGCGTTTCATCGTGCATAGCGCGACGAGCTTGAAGCCTCAAAAGGGAATTCACCATCTGAAGGTTATTTTTGACCCGATGATTGATCTCCTTAATCGTGGCATCCTTTGAAATAAGCGCCTTCTGATGCGCTCGCATACCCGTGACATCTTTAAGAACAACTATGGTTCTGCGGGAATCTGAATTCGTTCGGGAACCTGCTCCAAAACCTGAACCATGATCATTGAGTGCGATTGCAGTCATCATGATTGTGGCTTCAGTTCCAAATAGATCTGCAACACCCGTGCGGCCCCCACGCGAAACAGCGCGTAATGTCTGAGAGACACCTGCGGGGGAATCACTCATTTTCATCACGACCGTGTGAAAGTCCTGTCCAACAAGATTTGTGGCTAAACCCAATCGGCGAAATGCGCTGACGCCATTGGGGCTTGCAAAATCGACAACGCCGCGATGATCGAGTCGAATCAGGCCATCGCCCACCCGCGGTTGGTCCCATGAACCGAATGCATCACGATCATGTACTGCCCAAGGCTGGGCTCCCGTATTTGCGCCGACCATGGCCAGCAAGGAATCAGCAGTTTCAAGGTAAACCTGCTCTAACTGGCCAAGCACTCGGGAGGATTGGGATGCATGGCGCGCGATAACTGCAATGACATCGCCATCCCAACTCACCGGATAGGCCTCGACCGCGGCGGGTAGCAACGGGCTTAAAGCGTTGCGCACAATACTTGCACGCCCAAGAGCCTCGGCCTGATCAAGTTGTTGATTTCTCCCGCGAGGACTAAATGTGCCCGTTGCGTCCTGGGCCAAGTTTGTTGGAGCTGTCGACGGACGCACTTGAGCCACCGCGAGAAGGCCAGCTTCATTCCACGTAGGCACCCACATCACGAGATCGCTCAGTGCCAGATCGGCGACCATGCCCCACTGGTCGGTCAGGGCCACGAGGTAGTTGATCGCTGACGCACTCAATTCAGTGCGCTGCTCCAGTAACTTCGCCACATGCCCCACACGGACAGACTAACGTGGGCCCATGTCTGAACGCGCAAATACCGAACACGCAAATACCGATTCCAACGCTACCGAGTCAACTGCCCCGCCAGCGGCTGGTCATCAGGTGATCGCGGCAGCCGAAGCCTTTAACGTCAAGCACCTATTTACCCTCTCAGGTGCCCATATATTCCCTCTCTACGACGCGTGCGAAAAGCGTCCGCGTGCGCCGAAACTCATTGACACTCGGCATGAGCAGACCGCTGGTTTCGCGGCAGAGGCAACTGCTCGCCTCACCAGAACCCCTGGATTTGTAGCGGCAACGGCCGGACCCGGCGTGACTAACTTGGTAACACCGATGACAAGTGCACTCTTTAACGGCGCGCCCGTTGTCGCGATTGGTGGACGAGCCCCTGAATATCGCTGGGGGTCAGGCGCGCTTCAAGAACTCGATCACATACCTATTCTTGATTCGATAACGAAGTCAGCACAAACAGCTCACACGGTGGCCACCGTGGGTCCCATGAGTTTTCAGGCCTTTGCCACTGCCAACACACCACACCGAGGGCCAACATTTCTAGACATCCCCATGGACACCCTTTTTAGTCCGGCGCCAGACCACATCACTGCGTTACCTGAAGCCTCAGAAAAAGTAGACCTCGAAGATCTTCCGCGCGTTACTGAGGCGCTGAGGGTCAGCGAGCGACCTGTTGTCATTATTGGGACCGATGTGTGGCAAGGGGTGGCGGAATCCCAGTTCCTTGAGTTCATCCAGCGCGCCCACATACCTGTTATCGCAAACGGGATGGCCCGCGGAATTCTGCCACCTACAAACCCACTCCTTGTAACAGCTGCCCGTTCATTCGCCTTGAAACGTGCGGACCTCATCATGGTGATCGGAACCCCATTGGACTTCCGATTGAACTATGGGGACTTTGGCGGCGCAGTGCTCATTCACATCACGGATCTTGAACACGGTCCCGCGCCTGCAAACACGCTCCGCATGACGGGTGATTTACGTCAAGTCATAGCGCAATTAACCACCCAGATCTCCGAACCGTGCGCACCCGAATCATGGTGTCAGGAATTGTCCGCGCAAACGCATGAGTCTCGACTCAAGAACACGGAACTCATGGATTCTGAGGGCCCCATGATTAATCCTGCGCGGATTTACCGTGAGCTCATCCCTCGGTTGACTGAATCCACCATCACTATCGGCGATGGCGGCGATTTCGTCTCTTTCGCTGGCAAATTCATTGAGCCAACCAAACCTGGCCGCTGGCTTGACCCAGGCCCATTCGGCGCCCTCGGAACGGCCATGGGTTATACATTGGCCGCTGGCCTCGCATTCCCCAGTGATCCTCTAGTACTCCTGCTCGGTGACGGAGCAGCAGGATTCTCCCTCATGGATGTTGACTCACTGGTACGCCACAAGATCCCCGCAACCATCGTGGTGGGAAATAATCAGGGTTGGGGCTTGGAACGGCACCCAATGCGATTCCTGTATGGATACGACGTCCTGGCCGAATTGGAAGCAAGTCGTTATGACCAAGTCGTTGAAGCGCTCGGAGGTGCAGGCGAAGTCGTATCAGAGGCAGCAGATATTGGACCGGCACTGGATCGCGCTATGAATTCGGGGGTTCCGTATCTGGTCAACATTATGACTGATCCCGAGGTTGCCTACCCGCGCTCAACGACTGGGGTTTAGAACGTTTCCAAGTGTGCGTTTTTACTTGATTTAAATCCTGCATTTTTGAGAAAGGTCGCACGATTAACATGCGCGCGCGTGATGATTCCACTTGCAATAACCGAGCCCGGCTCATTCGTGACCTCAACAGAGTATGAAATGCGGTTGCCGCTGATCTCCGTCACTCGAGCACTCACGCAGATGGTTTCGCCCGCGAGCGAGGTCATCTTGTGACGGAGGTCAATATGTGTGCCAACGCTCGTACAGGTCTGTGCAAGTGCTGACTCTGTTGCTTCGACACAGGCGTGTTCAGCCCAGGCTATGAGTCGAGGTGTGGCCAATACCGGGACATCGCCACTACCCAAGGCTATGGCCAGGTCACCTTCAGCCACGGTGAAAGACAACTCCGCACCCAAGGCCTCACGCGAGTCGGCTACCGAATTCATACAGGCACAGGTTTTTTCAGGAGAAGACAACGAGGATGTCTCCCTCATTAACAACATCGCCGACCGCAACCCCTATTTCTTGGACCGTGCCCGCAATTTCCGCGAGTACTGGTATCTCCATTTTCATGGATTCAAGGATCAAGAGAGTCTCACCTGCGATAACCGTGGCTCCGACTTCAATTTCGATGGAATGCACGGATGCCACCATCTCGGCGCGAACGGACTTTGGCATGTGAGCTCCCTGGGCTAGACACTGCAAGTGTGGACGCAGCATATCGACTCTCGCCTAACTGAACACATGACGCCACTTTTCACAAAAAAGGGGCTTAACTCACTGAGTCAAGAAGTTCGACCCCGTTATTTCTCACCGAGTTCACTCGTTTGCTCACGGGACGCGCAACGAGGTCATTGGTAGAACTGGCCATGACCGAATCCAAGATGGACATCGCATCGGCAGAACCAACATCGGGATCTAGCCATTCACTCCACATTTCCTTGGGGATCATCGCTGGCATTCGATC
>JALRGY010000073.1 GCA_023253325.1 Candidatus Nanopelagicales bacterium
GTCCTGGGCGATCCCACAGGAGATCCTTGATCAGGCCCCCGAACCCCCCTGGTCGCACCCAGTAGCCATGTTCACCGTGTCTGATGAAATTCCCGATTCAATTTCTCATCAGCGGGCGCGTGAGGCCCTGCCCAATAATGGCTCGGTCTTGGATGTTGGTTCGGGTGGCGGCCGCGCGTCGATGGCAGTAACTCCGCCTGCGGGCATGTTGGTTGCCGTGGATCATCAACAGGGCATGCTCGATGAATTCGCCAATGCCGCGAAAGCACGCGGTGTCACCGCCCACACCTATTTGGGTGACTGGCCTGATGTTGCACATCTAGTTCCCGAGGTTGATGTTGTGGTGTGCCACCACGTGGCCTACAACGTTGCCGACATTGGGCCCTTCCTTCAGGCGCTCAATGATCATGCAACAAAGCGCGTTGTTCTCGAGATTCCCATGACTCATCCAATGTGCAATATGAATGCTCTCTGGAAAAAGTTCTGGGATCTTGATCGACCAACCGAACCAACGCCTTACCTGCTGCAAGCAATCGCTGTGGCCATGGGCTTTCCCGCTGTCCTCGATATCTGGGACGATGAAACTTGGGGTGCGCGCGTGGATATGCCGCAGGCCGAGCGGATTAAGCATTCGCGGGTTCGACTGTGCTTGAGCGAGGATAGAGACGCCGAAGTCGCTGCCGCACTTCTTCATGAACAGGATGCCAAGCCCCGCTCGATTGCGACCATGTGGTGGGATGTGAATCGTGACAACATCTGATCAAGAAATTGAAGCAACTGCGAAGCCGCACGTGCGTTACGCATCAACTCCGTGGATCCTGCTGTTTGCGGCGATCCTTGGACTGATTGCCTCCTTTGAGTTGACGGTGGACAAAGTCGCAATCTTGTCCGACCCGAATTACATTCCAAGTTGCAATATCAATCCGGTGCTCTCGTGTGGCTCTGTCATTGTCACTGAGCAGGCTTCGTTGTTTGGCTTTCCCAATCCTCTGATCGGTCTTGTTAGTTACTCGGTGATCATCACCCTGGCCGTTCTGTTGATTTCACGAGTATCAATCCCGAAGTGGGTGTGGCTGGGGCTGAACCTTGGGGCGCTCGGTGGGATGACTTTTGTAGTTTGGCTTGCCTTCCAAAGCCTCTACGTCATTGGGGCCCTGTGCCCGTGGTGCATGGTTGCATGGGTTGGAACAATATTTATTTTCTGGATTACCACGGCGGAGAATGCGGCCCAGGGGAGGTTCACCCGATCTGGCACCCCCGGAGTTATCTCTGACGTTGTTTGTTCACTGAGGTGGATCCTCATTTCCCTGACCTTTGTTCTGATCATCACCTTGATTTTCATCCGCTGGATGGATTTCTGGCTGGGTAACGGCTAGCACCCACTCTGGGTGGTGCTGGTTTGCCCAACCGTAGGGAACTTCGCCGGTCCGCATGCCAACTCGGGCTGACGTGTCCTTGAACGCCATATAGGTATGGCCGGTCAGCACGATCACCATTGCCAGGGCTAGCCAGTCGTGAACAAACGTGGCCCCAGTGCGCAGGTCATCGGTGAACAATGAACTGAAAAACATCATTGACCCGGTGATAAACATGACCGCAATTGCTCCGGTGGTGAATGCAGCATTGAGTTTTTGCCCCGCGTTGAATTTGCCATAGTCAGTCGGACTGTTAATGGGAATGGAAACGACATCGGGTTTTGCTTCACGCTTGAGCCACGCCCAATCGTGGGGGTGAAACCGATTGAGTTCCTGAGCATCACGGCGGAAGGCCAGTGAAAAGAGCGCCAAGATTATGGGCACGGGCAGGAGAAAACCGGAATATGAGTGAATGGTCTTGATTAGTTCACGGTTGCCAACAACTGTGCTGATGTCAGGAACATAGAGCGCGGCGGCTGTCGCAATGAGAATTCCCATGAGAACAGCAATCGAGCGATGCGTGTAGCGCTCCGCTTTGCTGAACCGTTTTATGGACATGAAGTCTCCATTACCTGAGTTTCTTAAACAGGTTCATCATTGCGGCCATTGGATTGTCCAATCCAGGCATCAATGTCATAGCCCCGCTGTTCCCAGTACCCGGGAATTACTTGATCAATGACATCAATGCGCGAGAGCCACTTTAGCGATTTATATCCATACATTGGAGCCGTGTACAGCCGCACAGGTCCACCATGCGGCGTTGTTATTGGCTCCCCATACATCGACATGGCAACAAGCATGTCGGGTCGCATTGCTTGTTCCATGGTCAGTGACTCCGTGTAGGCGCCATCAAATGAATCAATGGCAAGTGCGGTGGCGGTGGGGGATGCTCCGACCAGTTCCAATAGGTCGCTCAGGAGAACACCGGTCCAAGGGACATCGTCAACTCTCCAACCCGTGACACATTGAAAGTCTTTGGTCATTGACGTTTGCGGCAATGTTTGTAGGTCAGCGAAGCTAAGAGTCATGGGGCTGGAAACTTCCCCGGAAATCGTCAGCCTGTAATCCGCCTCCGACATTTCCGGGTATCCATTTGTCACCGTATAAATGCGAAAACCACCCGCAGCCGGCAGCACGGACCCAAGACCGGGAATCGTCGCATTCACTGTCGTTGTCACCGCGGAATTAAGTTGGCGGCCAAAAACCACGCCGAGAGCACCCAGTCCCAACATGCCCATCACGACCCTGCGGCCAACGGGTGCACCGCTCCGCGAACTGCCTTTGCCTACATCCACAGGTCGATATGAACACATTTTGGTGCGGATTGCCTGTTGAATTGCGGGAAATGGCCAATTCCGAACCGTATATGACCGCATTTCAGAGATGCTGCGGTTCTTAGTCCCAATGCCGTTGTTGACTGAGTCAAGTGTTGGAGCATGAAAATGCGATCAAATTCGAGGGTGAGAGCGGGTGACCGGGATCGAACCGGCATGACCAGCTTGGAAGGCTGGGGCTCTACCATTGAGCTACACCCGCGAGGTGCGGCCTAATGCTACTCATTGCCCCCAGTACATCGAAAATTGGCGTACTTTTTAAAAATTTTTGCGTGTGAGTTGTGTCAGCGTGAACCCCGTTCGGTGTCCAAGTTGTATGCCAATACATGGGCAGAATGTGGTACGTCTAGACTCTGCGAGGCCAGCGCGGGGCGTAGCGTAGTGGCTAGCGCGCCTGCTTTGGGAGCAGGAGATCGGGAGTTCGAATCTCCCCGCCCCGACCACGAGCACCACCTGCAACAGTCCGGCACAACGTTCAGCATGTCAATCAACTATCTGGAGTTTTTGTGAAAACCGAAATCGAAATCCTCAGCCCAACCCGCATCAAAATGGCCGTTGAGGTTCCCTTTGAAGAGCTCCAGCCCAGTGTCGACGCAGCGCTGACCAAGATTGGCAAGCAGATCAACATTCCTGGTTTCCGCAAAGGCAAAGTTCCTGCTCGGGTTGTTGAGCAGCGGGTTGGTCGGGCGGCCGTGCTCGATGAAGCCATCAATGATGCACTACCCAAGGTCTATGACGAAGTAATTCGTGAGAACAAGATTCGGCCAATCGGTCAACCAGAAGTTGAGGTCACCGAGATCGCTGACGGGGACAAGTTGGCTTTCACCGCTGAAGTAGATGTCCGCCCCGAATTCGAATTGCCAGCATTTGACTCACTGACCGTTGAGGTTGAGGCAGTCGCAATGCTCGATGCTGATATTGATGAGCAAATCGATGGGCTTCGTGGCCGTTTTGCCAACCTGAAGGAAGTTGACCGGGCCAGCGCCGATGGCGATGTTCTTCTCGTCAATATTTCGGGTGCAACGGAGACAGGCGAGGAGGTTGAAGACCTCTCGGCTTCGGCCATGTCTTACGAGTTGGGCACCGAAGGCATGCTTCCCGGTTTCGATGACGCTGTTCGCGGCGCAGCAAAGGGCGAGTCACGTACATTCGAATTCACTCCACAAAATGGAGATTGGTCAGGAATCCCGTTGACCGTCACCGTTGAGGTGACTGCGGTGCGCGAACGTGAACTTCCTGAACTTGATGCTGATTTTGTCAGCATGGCTTCTGAGTTTGACACGGTTGAGGAACTGCGCGCTGATATTAATAGCCGACTTGGTCGGTTGAAAAAAATTGAGCAGGGTAATGAAGCCCGAAATAAAATTCACGATGTCCTTCTCGAGCAGATCGACATTCCGCTGCCCGAGGGTTTGATCGCTGCTGAAACCGAAGCGCACTTCCAGGACGGCCATGACTCGGGCGAAGAACACCGCGCCGAAGTTGAGGCTGAGATTCGCACGGGTCTCAAGAGCCAGTTCATTCTTGACAAAATCGCTGAGGATGAAGAACTCACCGTCGGTGAGAGTGAACTCAGTGCTTGGCTGGTGCAGCAGGCGCCGCGTTACGGCATGGCACCGGATGCATTTGCTCAGGCCTTGGTTGAAGCAGGACAGGTCCCCATGGCGATGGCAGACATCCGCCGAGCGAAGGCTCTGGCCAAGGTCTTGGAGAGTGCCAAAGTTGTAGACACCGCAGGAACTGTCGTTGACCTCACCGCACTCGATGCTGAGATGGCAGCGCTCGCTGCTGGAGAGTAATCCCCTCCCGATTGTCAACTGACGGCGACAGTCTCAGGATGGTCAATCTTTTAAGTTGGGGAGCTGGTGGTTGATCGGGGGGCAATGGGAGTTCGGCTATGGGCGAACTCAAGACTTTTAGTCGGGTTATTCCCCTTACCGCGGGTTAGGGTTGTCCCAGTATTTCGGAGAAAACCCTAATTCCGCGTTAATCAGAAGGCGGAATGACCCAACGCGAGGAGACTCGGTGTCCAGCAAGCAATTTGAAGTGAACCAGCCTTTCGGTTTTGACATGCGCACGGGTGGCGGCATGACAGGTTTCGGCGACATGCTCGACGAACGCCTCCTGCGTGAGCGCATTATCTGGCTTGAAGGCCCCGTCATGGATGACAACTCGAACAGAATTGCTAAGCAGCTCCAGGTTCTCGCTGCGGAGGATCCCGAAAAAGACATCAGCCTGTACATCAACTCACCCGGAGGTTCAATTACCGCGGGTATGGTCATCTACGACACCATGCAGTTGATCCCCAACGATGTCACCACGGTTGCCATGGGTCTCGCGGCATCCATGGGTCAATTCCTGCTCTGCGCTGGGGCAGCGGGAAAACGCTATGCAACCCCCAACACTCGCATCATGATGCATCAGCCATCTGGTGGCCTTGGGGGAACAGCAAGCGATATCAAGATTCAAGCGGAGCAAATGCTTTACATCAAGAAGCGCATGGCTGAATTGATCGCAGAGCACAGCGGTCAGACCATGGAGCAGATCGAAAAAGACTCTGATCGTGATCGCTGGTTTACCTCTGAGGAAGCTCGCACCTACGGATTGATCGACCACGTGTACAGCACGTCCGCTGATGCGCCGTCAGCATCTTCAGCCAAGGGAGACAAGAAGTGATGAACGTGCAGCAACCAACAAGCCGTTACATTCTGCCAGAATTTCGGGAGCGCACCGCAACGGGTGAGCGGGTTCATAATCCTTACACCAAGTTGTTTGAAGAGCGCATTATCTTCTTGGGTGTCCAAATTGACGATGCCTCCGCCGACGATGTCATGGCCCAACTTTTGACCTTGGAGTCAATGGATCCTGATCGCGATATCCAGATTTACATCAACTCACCCGGTGGTTCATACACAGCCATGACCGCGATCTACGACACCATGCAGTTTGTGAAGCCACAGGTGCAGACCGTATGCCTCGGTCAGGCAGCATCGGCTGCGGCCGTGTTGCTGGCGGCTGGAACACCCGGCAAGCGTTTCGCACTCCCGCATTCACGGATCCTGATTCACCAGCCTTACACCGAAGGTGGCGGCCAGGGCTCAGATATTGAGATCCAAGCCAACGAGATCATCCGGATGCGCAAGGAGATGGAAGGCATTCTGTCCAAGCACACGGGTCGCTCTATTGAGCAGATTGAATCAGACATTGAGCGCGACAAAATCCTGACGGCCGACATGGCCAAGGATTTTGGCGTCATTGACTCCGTGATCTCCTCGCGCAAGGGCTAATCGTCACGTTTAGAGATACTCGAGACTTGTCTCGAGTAATCATTGAGACTTTCTTGCGCGCCACCATGTGAATAACTGGTCATCAGGTGGATTTTCGGGGTACGGTTCATGGGTTCATGCGTAAGTGATCAATAACAGGGTGAAGGGGCGTCGTGGCGCGCATCGGTGAAAGTGGCGACCTGCTCAAATGTTCTTTCTGTGGAAAGAGCCAGAAGCAGGTTAAGAAGCTCATTGCTGGCCCTGGTGTCTACATCTGTGACGAGTGCATCGACCTGTGCAATGAGATCATCGAAGAGGAACTGACCGAGGCCAGTACCTCAGACTTTGGTGAGTTGCCCAAGCCCCGCGAAATTTACGCATTCCTCGATGAGTACGTCATTGGGCAAGATAGTGCAAAGAAATCCCTTTCTGTTGCGGTCTACAACCATTACAAGCGCGTTCAGGCCGGCGCCAACCATAAGGGCAAAGAGGACTCGGTGGAGTTGGCCAAGTCCAATATCTTGCTCCTTGGTCCCACCGGCTCTGGCAAGACACTTCTTGCTCAGACATTGGCCCGCCTGCTTAACGTTCCATTCGCAATCGCCGATGCAACAGCATTGACCGAGGCTGGCTACGTTGGTGAGGACGTTGAAAATATTCTTTTGAAACTCATCCAGGCTGCTGAGTTTGACACCAAGCGCGCTGAAATGGGAATTATTTATATCGATGAAATCGATAAAGTTGCTCGCAAGAGCGAGAACCCTTCAATCACGCGCGATGTCTCCGGTGAGGGTGTTCAGCAAGCGCTCCTGAAAATTCTTGAGGGCACGACTGCTTCTGTCCCCCCGCAGGGTGGTCGCAAGCATCCCCACCAGGAATTCATTCAGATTGACACCACGAATGTTCTGTTCATTGTTGGTGGGGCATTCGCCGGCCTGGACAAAATTGTTGAACAACGGCTGGGCAAAAAGAACCTCGGGTTCACGTTTGACCTCGTTGAGGGCGAGCGCACCGAGGCCACTGACGTGTCAGCCGATCCGTTCTCACATGTCATGCCAGAGGACCTCCTGAAGTTCGGCATGATCCCCGAATTCATTGGCCGCCTGCCCGTGTTCACCTCGGTGAACAAGTTGGACCGAGAGGCACTCGTAGCAGTGCTTCGTGAGCCCAAGAATGCTTTGATCAAGCAGTACCAGAAACTTTTTGAGCTGGACAATGTAGAACTGGAATTCAGTGACGCAGCACTCGATGAAATCGCAGATCTCGCACTCCTGCGTGGCACAGGGGCCCGTGGTTTGCGAGCAATCCTCGAGGAAGTGCTCCTCAACGTGATGTATGACGTACCGAGCCGCGATGACGTGGCCAAAGTTGTCATCTCTGAGGAAGTAGTGCGCAAGAGCGTGAACCCGACATTGGTGCCGCGCGAGGTTCCAAAGCGCGCTCCGCGCGAAAAATCAGCCTGACCTCGGTCGTTCGGGGTTCAGGCCAGCACAATCTCGGCTGAAACGTCTCCGTTGGTTATTTCAAAGACCATACCGGCAACATTCCCTGCGGCGGCCAAGTCGCTCTCAACTAGTTTCAAGCGTTCAACGTGTTCACTTGAACCGCTGAGGCTGGCAGTAGCAACCTCAGCCTTCATGGAAACCTTTGCTTCAGATTTCGCCTTGCGAATTAAACCGAGTGCTGTTTGAGCATCAGTAAATACTGCGGCATCAGCATCACTCTGAAGTGCAATTGCGGCGGGCCATTCTTGTGAGTGAACAGAGTCTGAGTTGAACCATGACCACGTTTCCTCCGTTGTGAACGGCAGGAAAGGCGCAAAGAGGCGCAACAGCGTGGTGAGCGAAATGTAGAGGGCGGAGCGCGCGCTCTCCGTGTTTACACCGTCTTTCTCGCCGTAGGCTCGCTCCTTGACCAATTCCACGTAGTCATCGGTGAACTCCCAAAAGAAAGTTTCTGCGACATCGAGTGCCTTGGCGTAATTGAACTCTTCAAATGCTTTTGTTGCGGCGTCAACGGTTTCTGAGAGCTTCACCATCAACGCTTGATCAACAGGTTCGGTGATGCTCTCAACATTTCCGGCCTGGCTAATCGTGAGAACGAATTTCGTGGCGTTGAGCAGTTTGATGGCGAGTCTTCGGCCGATCTTCATTTGACCAACGTCAAATGCAGTATCCGTGCCCGGGCGACCTGACGCAGCCCAATAACGAACGGCATCCGAGCTGTATTCATCGAGCATCTCCATGGGCGTTACAACGTTGCCTTTGGATTTACTCATTTTCTTGCGATCGGGGTCAAGGATCCAACCGGAGATCGCGGCGTGCGCCCAGGGCAGTTCCTTGTTTTCTAAATGAGCGCGAACGACAGAGGAAAACAGCCACGTCCTAATGATTTCGTGGGCTTGGGGTCGCATGTCCATGGGGAATACGCGGTTAAAGAGATCCTCATCGCGCTCCCAGCCGCCAGCAATTTGTGGAGTCAGCGAACTGGTGGCCCAGGTGTCCATGACGTCGGGATCTCCCATGAAACCGCCAGGTTGGTTGCGCTGGTCCTCGGTGTAGCCATCGGGACACTGGCTACTCGGGTCAATCGGGAGTTGATCTTCAGTGGGCACAATTACCGAGCTGTAGTCCGGGTTGCCATCCGCATCGAGGGGGTACCACACGGGAATGGGGACACCAAAGAAACGCTGGCGGGAAACGAGCCAGTCGCCATTGAGTCCATCGACCCAGTTGTCATAGCGCACAGCCATGTGAGCCGGGTGCCAGATGAGTTCCTTGCCCCGGGCAAGAAGTTCTTCGCGCAACTCCGCGTTGCGGCCTCCGTTGGTGAGATACCACTGACGCGTTGTCACAATTTCCAATGGCTTATCACCTTTTTCAAAGAATTTCACAGGGTGAGTGATTGGCTTGGGTTCGCCTTCCATGTCACCTGACTCGCGCAATACCTCAACCATGTTCGCCTTAGCGGTGAAGCTTGTTGTTCCTGCAATAGCCGCGAAGCGATCCTTGCCCGCTT
>JALRGY010000074.1:0-2248 GCA_023253325.1 Candidatus Nanopelagicales bacterium
CGTTAAACGTGAAGGAATAGAAGAGTCATGGTTAGAGGCGGCCACTGAACTGGCCGAGTAGCAATGCCGTATGTCGAATAGGCTGGGTGTATGACAACCCTTCCGCAACGCACAATCGGTCCTTGGAGTGTGTCTGCTGTTGGTCTTGGCTGCATGCCCCTTTCCTTCACCGAAATGGTTCCCCACCGGGAGCAGGCAATCGCCACCATCCACCGAGCCCTCGATCTTGGCATCACGATGTTGGACACGGCAAATATTTATGCACCGAGTTGGGATGCTGTCGGGCACAACGAATCACTTGTCGCTGAGGCATTGGGTTGCTACACAGGCTCGGCCAAGATCTCTGACGTCCTCGTAACCACCAAGGGTGGAATTACTCGCGCCGAGGGGGAGGAGTGGGGGCGTAACTCCACGATTGAAGGATTGCGTGCTGCCTGCGAGGCGAGCATGACCGCACTCGGTGCCACGGTCATTGATCTCTATCAACATCACCGGCACGATCCCAGCCAAACCTATGTTGATCAAATGAAAGCATTGAAGGACATTCGTGATCGAGGTTGGGTTAAGGAAGTGGGGCTGTCCAATGTCACCCTCGCAGAACTTGAAGTCGCCTTAGAAGTCTTTGGCACCCCTGCCGACGGTGGCATCGTGTCAGTGCAAAATGAATTCTCGCCCCGTTTTCGTGCGGACCGCGAGGTGCTGGACAGATGCACGGAATTGGGCATTGCATTTTTGCCATGGTCGCCATTGGGTGGTGCACTGTATTCCAAGCAGATCGATGAACACTATTCCGAGTTTGCGGTCGTGGCGGCCGAACACAATGCGACCGCCCCGGAGATTGCTCTGGCGTGGTTGTTGAATTTGTCCCCCGTGGTCATTCCGATTCCTGGCGCAACCAAGCCGGTGACAATCGACTCAATTGTTCGGTCTTTGTCCATTGAATTGACCCCGGATCAAGCTGCTCGATTGGATGCAACGGCGGCTGAGGCGACTTCCTTATTCCCTGATGACATGCCTCGGAGCCCATTGCGATGAGCGAAACAAAAACAGAGCGCCAAAAAGTTTTGATCGTTGGTGCGGGTTTTGGTGGTCTAACCTGTGCGACCAAACTGGCCAAAGCAGGCAATGTTGAGGTCACGATTGTTGACCGCCACCCCTACCAACTATTTGCGCCCTTGCTCTATCAAGTTGCAACCGGAGGTTTACCCGAGGATGACATTGCCTACCCGGTGCGCGCGGCTATCCCGGGGGTGGATTTTGTTCGTGGCGAGGTTGTGAAGGTTTCCATGGATGCCAAAAATATTCGTTTGGAAGATGGCCGAGTCCAGTATTACGACCAACTCGTTTTCGCCGTGGGTAGTGAAGGTACAACTTTCGGTGTCCCTGGGGTTGCCGAGCACGCCCTGCAAATGAAAAATATCCGTGAAGCCCGCGAGATAAAGAATCGACTCCTTCAAACCTATGAGGATGTTGAAACGGGGGCAAAGCCCAAAGAAGCACTTCGTGTGGTGGTTGTCGGTGGCGGCCCAACTGGCGTGGAAGTTGCCGGCGCCGTCAGTGAATTGCAACGTGGCATGCGCCGAGAGTTTCCCAACATCGCGGACTCCGCATCGGTGACTTTGGTGGAAGCTGCTCCACGTTTGCTGCTTCCATTCAGCGAAAAGTCGTCAGCACATGCCAAGAAAGAACTCGAAGAACTCGGTGCAATTGTTAAGGTCGATTCCGCGGTCGACCGCATGTACCCCACCGACGTTCACTTGAAGTCGGGTGAAGTCTTACCTGCTGGCACCATTATTTGGGCTGCAGGTGTCGCAGCGCCCAAGCAATGGGCCGAACTCGGCGACACTGATCGGGCGAACCGGTTAAAGGTATCTGACACATTGCGTTTGCGCGATGACGTCTGGATTATCGGTGACATGGCCCACGTGACAACAGACGCCGATCGGCCGCTGCCAATGGTTGCCTCGGTCGCTATGCAACAGGGTCGGTATGTCGCAGCGAGTATTCAGGCATTGCTCGAAGGAAAAGAAATCAAAGCTTTTTCATACAAAGACAAGGGACAGATGGCTACCATCGGGCGCCGCAAGGCCGTTGTTGAGTTGCCCAATGGC
Organism: Candidatus Nanopelagicales bacterium; assembly: GCA_023253325.1. GTDB lineage: Bacteria > Actinomycetota > Actinomycetes > S36-B12 > S36-B12 > UBA4592. Next base: position 2,112 of record JALRGY010000074.1, read on the forward strand.
ATGCGACTCCATGGCACAACCGCGTGGTTCTCGTGGTTGGGGCTCCATGTGTTCTATCTCGCTGGCGGCCGCAACCGTGTTTCCGTGATCGCTGACTGGTTCTGGAATTACATTGCCTGGGGTATTGGCCCGCGCCG
>JALRGY010000074.1:2258-8928 GCA_023253325.1 Candidatus Nanopelagicales bacterium
GGACCGTTATCGATTAACTGGCCGGATGCTTATCTAGGGTCTGCATGAATTCTTTATACGGAACGAAACAGTAAATAGTTCGCGAGCCTCGTTGCCATCCGGCTTGACTTGGCCATATCTGCCAAAACGGGTAATACTTTTTCAGCACTGTAAATGGCTTGGCGGCCGCCTTGCAGGTTTTATTCGAATTGTTGCTGAGTGAGTTATTACCGGGGTAACGGCTGGTGGGCGTGCCTACTTGTTTTTCTTTAATCAAAATCCAGTTCTTTTTTGCATTCAGACATGGGTAGACAGCAGATATCTTGTTGCCGGGAACACTGGGGGTGCAAAAGTTAAAAGTCTCCGGAGCATTAGCGGCGACAAATTCTTGAGCGGGAACTTTGAGGCTTTGATAGCCCTTGCCACCCAGGAGAGCCGCGTCGCAACGGACCCAGCGTTCACCAGCGTTCCATTGAGCTTTGGTGGGCATGACTGGTAGGGAAGTGAATCGACTGGGAAGTTTTCTGCTGGTCATGCCCAGGAATGACTCGAGGTTTTTGGTCGTGCAGCGCGAAGTGGCTTTTAGCCGAGTGGAGATGGAGGCTTTCTCAGGAACACCAAAGTTATCGGGCAAAGTACCCACCCAGTACGTCTGAGCAGTGTGAGCTCTTGTGCACTCAATCGGGACTGCGCTGGCAGCTTGATCCTTTGTCCCGGACTTTTTGTACTGGTAGCAGGCATTGAGTTCAGCTGCATTTGTGGCTGGTGCCGTGAGGACCGAGATCCCCACGAGGGGTGTCGCCATGAGGCTGGCGCTCACGAGTATTCGGGCAAATGAACTCCTGGGGAAAACGTCCATATCAACAGACTACCTGCTCATATGGGTTGCGATTAAGAGGTGATCGGTGGAAACTTGGGCCATGCCAATCGTCAGTGTTCTGAGCCTTAAAGGCGGGGTCGGCAAAACATCCGTCGTTCTTGGCCTCGCCGGAGCAGCAGTTTCTCGGGGCCTCGCCTCCCTCGTTGTTGACTTGGACCCGCAGGGGAATGCGACTTCGATTCTGCGCACACATAAAACCAAATCAACCGTGGCAGACGTTCTGGCACACCCGACTCGGGCGACGATCGAAGCAGCCCTGACCCCCTGTGAATGGGAAGTGGGTCCAGGTGAAGTTGACGTTCTGGCCGGTCACTCCAATGTGATTCGGTTCGATTCATGGACGGGACAGGCATTTCGCCCCAAGTTGGCCAAGGCCTTGCAGCAGTTAGATGGCTATGACCTCGTTCTCATTGATTGCCCGCCATCCCTCGGTGCGCTGACTCGCGAGGCCCTCGCCGCATCAGACCTGGCATTGGTCGTGACCACGCCCAGCTATTTTGGTGCCCAAGGTGTTGAGCGTGCGGTGGAGGAAATCAAGGAGATCCAACGGACCGTTAACCCAGACCTCAAATTTGCGGGCATTGTTGTTAACCGCGTTCGCTCGGTCGCTGAAGAACATCAATATAGATCAGATGAACTAGGAACTATTTACGGTAAATCTACGTTGATGAAACCGTTTATCCCCGACCGCATTGCGGTTGCTCAAGCTGAGGGATTTGGGCAACCCGTGGGCATGGTGAAAACGGCGGGAGGCCGTGAGGTAGCAGAAATTTTCCAGGGATACCTAAATCAGCTACTCAGAAAGTAAACCGACTTCGGCGTCCTCTTCCTTATTCTCATTGCGTTCAATTTGCTTGATATCCGCGATTGTCCCAATGACGGCAGCCACAACTCCAAGCCCAAAAATCCAGAGCCACGCGGCGCCACTGTCAAATGACCAACCGCTCGTTGGGTTATCGGGGCAAAGCCCCAGGCCACACTCCGGCAGAACGGTTATGCCGATGGTGAGAAGATCAAGAATCACCCAGAAAAACACGATGTATGCGACCCACATGATGATCGCATAGGAGGTGCGACGCATCCACCCTTGTTGCCCCAGCACTCCGCGGTCCACGCCTTGATCGGTCAGTTCGAATGGTCGATTCCACATCAACAGGATCGCCATACCCGCGACCCCAACCAGGAACGTAACAAACGCCCACGTGTAAAGGTGCCAACCGAAAACGGCAGGTCCGTAGCCAGGGTCATTGGGATCAGAAATATGTAGCAGGATCTGACGCGTACTTGCTGCACCGCCAACGAGTGCGGCCAGCATGCTCAGTGCGTAATGGCGAGGGCGCGTTCCCCACAGCAAGTTCATGGCCGGACCCACGGCCAACCCGATCATGCCGGAGCGTTGAATCAAACAGAGTGGACACGGCTGTTCGCCCACACCCAACTGGAGGTTCAAAGAACCCGCTAACACTCCCAAGAGCCCAATGAGGGCAACGATATTTATCAGCCGGGAAAAGTTGATGGTCTGCGCGTCCGTCAGATACTGCTTGCTCACAACAACTCCTAGAAGTTCAATGGGATCGGGTCGCTCATGTGCACCTTGAGCAAAACGAGAGTCCAGACGAGCGTCAGGATCACGAGGGCTGGCGTCCACCGCCACCTTTTGAAGATCCCAATAAAGATAAAAGCCCACAAAAGGAACATGGAGAACATCATGAATTCAGGCTAGAGGCTGGTGCGCCGAATAAGAAGTAGGACACGTTCGATCCCAAGACAACCCTGCTCGTTGGTGACGCAAAAGACTCGCTCACCAAAGTTGTGGCATCGTCAAATAATCTTGAAGAAATTAATAAATTAAACAGCAAATAATTGCAGAATCAAACGGTGCCATATAGGCGGTCGCCGGCATCGCCCAGTCCAGGAACTATGTACCCCTTGTCATTGAGGCGTTCATCGAGTCCTGCCGTAACGATTGTGACTTGAGCGTGGGTGTTCGCGTACGCCTCCTCGAGTCTTGCCAGTCCCTCTGGAGCTGCGAGTAGGCAAATCGCGGTGACGTCTTTCGCGCCACGCTCGAGCAGGATGTCGATTGCTGCGATGAGCGTGCCACCGGTCGCCAGCATGGGGTCGAGGACGAACACCTGGCGGTCTTTCAAGTTGTCGGGCAGGCGATCTGCGTAGATCGACGCGGACAGGGTTTCTTCATCGCGCACTAATCCCAGAAAGCCAACCTCGGCCGTGGGCATGAGGCGGACCATTCCATTGAGCATTCCGAGCCCTGCGCGAAGGATGGGAACTACCAGGGGACGTGGCTCTTTCATCTCGAGACCTACGGTCGGTGCCACAGGCGTGGTTATCGCAACCTCTTCCACTTCAAGGGCCTCGGTGGCTTCATAGGCTAGGAGAGTCACAAGTTCTTCAGCCAGAAGCCTGAAGGTCGCTGAGGAAGTTTCCTCTCGGCGCAACCGTGACATTTTGTGGGCAACGAGTGGGTGATCAATGACTAACGTCCGCATAAAGCCCAGACTAGTGCCTCCACGTGCATGGTCGGGCGGGTTCATGTCACCATTGGGTCATGGCCACCCAGGAAGCCCGAGCAGAAGACATTGACTACTGCGCAGTTCTCTGGCGCGAGGAGGGTCAGTGGAACAGTGCCAAGGTTCCCGCGAGGCAGGCATTAGTAGTCGATGACCTCGTCACACTCTCCAAGCAATATCCGGGCGAAGGTGGAGTCTTCATTGCCGTCGGCGTCGCTGAGGAATTTTTCATCTTGCTCAAATGTGATGCCCGCTCAACCGTGGGTCTCATCAGCGACTCCATTGCACTTTTGGACTGGGATATCGCGGTCGACACAGCGGATCTCATTGACATTGAATGGGATGAAGATGAAGTCGAAGAGTTCGAAGCCATCGGTGACCTTGACATGCTGCAAAACTTTGGACTTCGCAGCGATGACATCTCCATGATTTGTGAGAATCCCGATCTATATCCCGATCAGCAGATCGCTGAGGTCATGAAGCGCATCGGCGCGGAAGCCCAATGGAACAAGATCTCCAACAAGTGAGTAATGATTCACGGTGCATGGAACTGGCGCTCGAATGCGCAATCCAAGCGGGTGAACGGGGGGAGATCCCGATTGGTGCTGTCATCACGGACTCAACGGGAGCAGTGCTAGCCGCAACGGCTAATGAGCGCGAAGCACGCCACGATCCCACGGCCCACGCCGAAATTCTTGCCCTGCGCAAGGCAGGCGAACGCATCGGTGATTGGCGCCTTGAAGGATGCACGATGTTTGTCACTCTTGAGCCCTGCCCCATGTGTGCGGGCGCGATAGCGATGTCCCGATTACCCCGACTTGTGATTGGGGCGTGGAATGACGAATACGGAGCGGCTGGTTCACGTTGGGACCTGGTGCGGGACCGGCGCATGAATCATCAGGTAGAAGTGATCCAGGGCATCAAGGAAACTGAATGTGCCTCATTAGTTCGAAAGTTCTTAAGCGAACGCAGAACCGTCTGAACATTAGTTTGAACGGAACGGTGTCGGAATTTGTTTCGATGCATGGAAAGTTTTACCCTTGGTCTGATGTCCTCCGTGTCCAGTAATCAAAGTCGCCAACGATCGCGACCGGTTGAGCGCCCGCTGTGGCTAACCGTGTTGCTGATCGTGGTTGCCATGTTGGTTCTGTTTGGCATCGGATTTGGAATCGCCACGCTGCTCAAGGGTTCCGGGGGAACTGACCCGACCGAGGCACTGCCCAGTGCGACCTCGACCATGAATCTCGACAACTGCACCGTTGTCATGATCACCCCGGCGGAGAACCTGCCCCGCGCCTCCCGGGTGACCGTGAATGTTTTTAACTCGACCAAGCGCGTCGGCCTAGCAGGCGATGCCGCGAAGTTGATGGGAGTGCGTGGCTTCAAAATTGGTGCGGTTGAAAACGACCCACTAGGGGTTCCCCTCGAAGGTGTCGGCGAGATTCGTTATGGCCCCAAAGGTGAGGCTGCAGCTCAGTTAGTGGCATTTCATTTCCCCGAAGCCACGTTGGTCAATGACGGCCGCAAAGGCAAAAAAGTCGACATGTCTTTGGGCAAAGGTTTCTTGGAATTAGCGAATGATGCCGAGGTTGTGGCGTTGCTTGCGCAACCATCACCGAGTCCATCACCATCAGGTTGCCCATTGCCTGCGCAATCTGAAATCGCAGTGTCTGGAGACTCCGCGAACGAATCAAGCGCTGAATAGCAAGAGTTATCAAACAAAAAACCTGATCAAGTCGGTTTCCTTTCTATGCTTGGATGGTGAATCGGTTCTCTTCGCCTGACGGATCTGCGCAACCTGGCATGGAACCTCCAACAATTTCAGGACTCACAACAAATGAGGCCGCTCGACGTTTAGCTGAATACGGACCGAACGAAATTGAGGTCGGGAAAAGGATCTCTGTGCTTACCCGGATCCTCGCCCAACTGCGGGATCCTTTCAACCTAGTCTTAATGGGCGCTTGTGTGCTGACACTGGTGACAAATGATTGGACTAATGCCTCGATCATCGCTCTCGTTGTGACCATTAATTCTGCGGTTGGGGTGATTCAGGAGGTGCGGGCAGATCGCGCTGTTACGGCACTCGCTGCTATGAGTGCACCAGCCGTTCGAGCGCGGCGCAGCGGGGTGGAAGTTTCATTGCCCTCGGCCGCGATCGTCCCAGGGGACATTGTTCTTCTTGCTGAGGGAGACATTGTTCCTGCTGATGGAGAAGTAGTTGAGCAATCCAGTTTCCTTGTTGATGAATCTGCACTGACGGGTGAATCAATACCAGTGGGCCATGAAGCCCGCTCAGATGAAAATTCTGGTGGGGTTGTTTCTGCTGGCACGGTAGTTGTCAAAGGGCGAGCGGTCGTGCGGATTGAGTCAACGGGAGCAAATAGTGCTCTGGGACAGATCGCTGCGATGCTGGACTCCAAACCAGAATCGACACCCCTCCAACAGCGGATGGCAGATTTGAGCCGAGTACTCGCCATCATCGCAGTCTCATTATCAACAGTGGTCTTCACTCTTGGCATTCTGCGAGGAGAGTCATTCGAATCAATGTTGATCACCGCTATTAGCCTTACGGTGGCTGCAATTCCTGAGTCGCTCCCCGCAGTGGTGACACTTGCATTGGCGTTGGGCGCAAGCCGCATGGCTGCTCGAAAAGCGATTGTGCGAAGGCTGCCGGCTGTAGAAACCCTTGGCTCTGTTGGCGTTCTTGCCACGGATAAAACTGGAACACTCACGGGTGCCCGGATGTATGTCAGTGAGCTCTGGACACCAAAGCGGCGGGTGACCGTTCTTGGTAATGGCTATGAGCCGGTCGGTCGGTTGATGTCTGAGGGCACTGAACTCGACTTGGAATCCTCGCCCGACGTGGCCGAACTCTTGCGTGCTGGTGTCCTGTGCAATGACGCAGCACTCATTCCCCCAGAAGGCGATGAGGTGAACTGGTCAGGTGTCGGTGATCCGACCGAAGTTGCCCTGCTCACGGCCGGAGGGAAAATTGGTCTAAGTCGTTCGGGCCTTGAAACTGAGTTACCCCGAATCGCGGAGCGGCCATTTGAAAGCGGATTGAAACGCATGACCACCGTGCATGATTGTGCGGGTGAACACTCGGGTGGGCAAGCAGATAAGTCGAAGGGTGAGACTCTCTTCATTATCAAAGGATCACCGGAGGTTTTACATTCGATTCACGGTGAGGGCGAGTTCTCCAGCACGTGGCGGGAGGCGTTAGCCGAGGCCGAAAGACTGGCCAATCTCGGCTATCGAGTTATCGCGGTGGCATCTGGCC
>JALRGY010000075.1 GCA_023253325.1 Candidatus Nanopelagicales bacterium
CAAATACGCCAAGCCAATCAGAGCGAAAACGATAACGAGTCGAAGAAATTGACGGCCTCGACTGAGCAGCGGCCAGGACAAGGCCAGCAGCCACCCCAGGAACGCGGCCACGAGCAGAAGGAAGAACGCGCCCAGCCAAGCAACGGGACCGGTCAGCACTAGACCAAGCAGCAATGAGGAACCAATGGCGACAACGAGAAGCCAACGAGGCATAGCGGTCATTTGGGCAATCAGGGGGAAACTCTTGCGCTCGAATGCGGCCCGACGGGGGTTGGACGAGAACCGATTGGGTGGTATGGCTTTTTTGGGCGGTGGATTCCCCGGAGCCTGACCCGGGAAATTCGGGCCCTTGGGTCCACGAACACCTGGATTCTTATTCTTCTTGTTGTCGCTGGACATGTGACCCCTGACCGCCGGTGTTCAATGCTGCGTTACGTTTATTGAATGAGCACTGCTGACATTAACGTGCCGGATTTCATGTCCGAGAGTGCAACGCCCATTCTAGTAACAACCCAGCTGACCTCACACGAGGTGAAGCCAATTGATTTCCTCTCCCAACTCAGTGAGTTATTAGGGCTGTTGGTGTCGAACGCGGGGTGCGAATTCATTGATATCGGTCAATCGATGGACAGCGCAAGCAGCTTCGTCGTGACCAGTCGCTGGATCAGCGTGGGCCATTACCGCAAAGCCTTGAGTAATTTCGAGGTGAAGGCGCAGGTGGTTCCATTTCTTTCCCTGCACTCGCTTGAGAGAGCCGATGCTGAGCCATCAGTCACAACCGAGGTGGTGGTGCGGCTCACGGACAGCGGGCGTACTGATTACCGGACTTCATTAGCCACGGATGCATTCACATTTGAGCGTGGCAATCAATGAGCCGATTTGCCAATCTTTTTGATGCAGGCATTGAACTTGCAGCTGTTCTGGACAGTGATGCGGAATTCACAGGACTTTCACGGGACGTTGTTTTTGCACCCATCATGCCCAATGGTGTTCCCGTGCTCTTGGGCATGGAGAGCGCGCAAGGTCGATTGAATATCGCGCCAATCGAAGTTATTCGGGATGAATCTGGGGTAGTGGTGTCAACCGAAGTAGACTCTTCGCAGTTTGACGGTAGGGCAGTGGTCGTTGTTGATGACGGCGTTGAGACTGGAACGGCGGCACTCAGTGTTGCCCGATGGCTGAAAGATTCGGGAGCAGCAAAAATTATTTTGGCCGTACCCGTGTGTCCCAAGACGGCCATGAATCAACTGCAATTTGCCTATGAACTGATTCTCACCGTGCAGGCTCCACTCGGTGCTCGATCGCTGGCATGGCATTTTGATGACTTTGACCTGATCTCTTTTGCAGCGGCTCAGGCACTGCTTGCGCAGCGTGAACTCCAAAGTCAGCAGGAATAAGCGCATAGACCTCGGCGCAATAGACTGCCCGCATGGATCGTGTTGATGCAGTCGTAAACCTTGCCAAGCGCCGTGGATTTGTTTTTCCTTCATCAGAAATCTATGGCGGTTCTCGCTCGGCATGGGATTACGGCCCCAATGGCGTGGAGCTCAAGGAAAATGTGCGCCGGCAATGGTGGCAGGCCGTGGTTCGCCAGCGCGACGATGTCGTCGGACTCGACTCCAGTGTGATCCTCGCCCCCCAGGTCTGGGAGGCATCCGGCCATGTCAACGCATTCGTTGACCCACTCACCGAGTGTAAGCATTGCCATAAGCGCTACCGCGCGGACCAACTGTTGGAGGCCTACGCCGAAAAGCACAATGGCAAGGAACCCGCTGATGGACTTGCAGGACTTAACTGCGCCAATTGCGGCACCAAGGGTCAATTCACCGAGCCGCGTGATTTCAATGGCATGTTGCGCACCTCAATTGGTGCGGTCGAAGACGCCGGCGCAGTTCACTATCTGCGCCCGGAGACCGCCCAAGGCATATTCGTCAACTACCTCAACGTGATGACGGCAGCACGCAAGAAGCCGCCATTTGGCATCAGTCAAACAGGCAAGAGTTTCCGCAACGAAATCACGCCAGGAAACTTCATTTTCCGCACCCGCGAATTTGAGCAGATGGAAATGGAATTCTTTGTAAAACCAGGTAGTGATGAAGAATGGCATGACTACTGGCTTGATCAGCGTTGGAATTGGTATGTTGATTTAGGTCTTAATCCTGAGAACATGCGCAGGTTTGAGCATCCGAAAGAAAAGCTCAGTCATTATTCAAAGCGAACCGTTGATATTGAGTATCGCTTTAAATTCGCAGGCAGTGAGTTTGCTGAGCTTGAAGGTGTTGCCAACCGCACCGACTTTGACCTCAAGACCCACTCCGAGCATTCGGGAACTGACCTGAGTTACTTCGATCAGGAAAGTGGTGAACGCTGGACGCCTTATGTCATTGAGCCAGCCGCGGGTCTGACTCGCGCGGTCTTGGCGTTCATGCTGGATGCCTACGACGAAGACGAAGCCCCCAACTCAAAGGGTGGGGTGGACAAGCGCACCGTGCTTCGTTTTGATCCGCGACTGGCGCCGGTTAAAGCCGCTGTTCTGCCGCTCTCGCGTAACGCTGATCTGACACCTAAGGCCAAAGATCTTGCTCAGGAGTTGCGCAAGCGTTGGAATATTGACTTTGATGACGCTGGAGCAATTGGTCGCCGTTACCGCAGACAGGATGAAATTGGTACTCCCTACTGCATCACGGTGGACTTTGACACCCTCGAGGATCAAGCGGTCACCGTGCGCGATCGCGACACCATGGCGCAGGAGCGCATCAGCCTTGACTCACTCACAGGTTGGCTCGGTGAGCGCTTGCCGCCCTGCTAGTTGTTTGGGGGCTCATAGCCTTCTGACTCAATGCGCGCCGCATTGCGCGGAATCATGAAACTCAGCAACAGGCCGAGGAACACGAAAATGCCAGCCACGATCGAGACGCTCTTGATTGCCGTGACAAAACCGTCAGCTGCACCTGCTTCCAGTACATCGCCATCGGGTTGGTTGGCCAAAGCAGGAATTGCCTGACCCGCGCTGTTGGCAACTGCATCGCTGACCTGTTGGGCTTCGGCGGCAGGAATTCCGCGGTCTTCCAAATGCCCCGCAGTTGATCCAAGGCCAATGAGAAGTGTGGTTCCAATGATCGCCGTACCAATGGCGGCGCCCACCTGGCGAGCAGTGGATTGAACAGCACTTGCCTGACCTGAGTCGGCCACGGGAACCTCAGAGAGGATAACCCCGGTTAATTGGGCGGTGGCGAAACCAACACCCATGCCGTAAAGGAAGAGCCATGGCGCCATGCCCCAACCTGTTATTTCAGTGGAAATGATGATTCCGAGGCCAATGATGCCAATGACCTCGAGGACCATTCCAAGTTGAAGGACTCGGACAGGTCCAAGTCGTTGTGACAATGGCGCTCCCGCGCCGGAGGCAACAAATGAACCGATGGCTAGTGCAAGCAGAATGAAACCGGTTTGTAGGGCGTCGTAGCCACGCGTTGCCTGGAGGAACAGTGGAATGGCGAAGAGCAGCCCAAATTCGCCAAGGCTAACAACGAGTGCAACGGCGTTTCCCGCACCGAAACTCTTAATGCGGAACAGTCGCAGGTCAAGAATGACGACCTTGCCCGCAGCGATGCGCCTATTCTCAATGAGCAACATGACGATGAGTGCAATGATTCCGAGAATCCCCGCCACTAAAACCACGGAAATGGAATTTGATGGCCAGGTCCAACCCCCAACTTTGAACTCGGCAATTGGTTTGATCCAGCCGTAACGCTGTCCCTCAATGACCGCGAAGACAATGCCGACCAAACCTAGGGTGATCAGGAGAGTGCCGGGAATGTCGAAGCCCTTGCGGCCTAGAACATCTCGCGTTTCAGGGACAACAATCAAAACACCAATGATGACAATGATTCCGATGGGAACGTTGATGAGGAATGCCCAATGCCATGAGGCATAGGTGGTCAACCAGCCGCCAACAAGTGGCCCCATGGCCGCCATGCCTCCGATGGTGCCACCCCAGACCGCAAATGCGACGGCTCGGGATTTGCCCACAAACACTGCGTTAATCACAGAGAGGGATGCAGGCAAAATCATGGCCCCACCGATTCCCTGCAGTGCTCGGGCGCCAATCAGTGTGATCGACGTATCCGAGGCGGCAACGAGTGCGCTGGCCAGCGCAAAGATGATGACACCAATGACAAAGAGCAATTTGCGACCGAACCGGTCAGCGAGTCGGCCAAAAAATATGAGAAGGGATGCGAAGGTCAGGGAGTAGGCAGCATTAATCCACTCGGCATCATTGGTCGTGAGGACTAGGTCGGTCACCATGGTCGGGATTGCGACGTTCACGATCGTTGCATCGAGAATGATCATGGCAACACCGAGCGCGAGGAAGACTAAGGCAACCCAACGGCGCTTGCCCTCAAGGACAACAGTGTGCTGTGGAACCTCTGACATGTTTCTCCCTGTAATCGGAATGATGCGACACAAAATGGTTGTGAAGTAGTGCGATTATTCGGACGTTTACGGCAATTGATCGAAAGTCTGCCCTACGAGTGCATAAATCCAAAAAAGGACATGCGAAACTTGGTGCATGTTGCGCGTAGGAGAGCGGGTCATTGATCCGCCCGTGGTCCTTGCCCCCATGGCCGGAATCACTAATCGCGCATTCCGTCGACTTTGCCGCGAACAGGGTGCAGGACTCTATGTCTCAGAAATGGTCACCTCAAGGGCGTTGATCGAGCGCAATGAAGCCACCATGGATCTGGTGACTTTCGCTGAGGATGAATCCCCTCGTTCAGTTCAACTCTACGGAGTTGACCCGCAAGTCATGTCCGCGGCGGTGAAAATAATTATCGATGAAGATCGAGCAGACCACATTGATATGAACTTTGGCTGCCCCGTGCCCAAGGTGACACGTAAGGGTGGCGGAAGTGCGCTGCCGTGGAAGCGAGATCTGTTCAGAGAGATTGTTGAACGCTGCGTTGAGGCAGCCGATGGCAAAGTCCCTGTGTCGGTCAAGATGCGCAAGGGGATCGATGACGATCACCTGACCTACCTCGAAGCAGGTGAGAGTGCTGCGCGCGCGGGTGTTGCCTGGGTGGCATTGCATGGCCGAACTGCTGCACAAATGTATGGCGGTAAAGCGGACTGGGACGCTATTGCCAAACTCAAAGAGCATTTAACGCCATTCAACACGCCGGTCCTTGGTAACGGTGATATCTGGACAGGTGCTGATGCCCTCGAAATGATGGCTCGCACCGGCGCTGACGGTGTGGTCGTTGGTCGAGGGTGTCTAGGTCGCCCCTGGCTATTCGCACAGCTCGACGCCGCATTTACTGGTGCGCCGATCCCCACCGAGCCTCGCCTTGATGTTGTTCTGGCCACCTTGCGGCGACACGCGGAGTTGTTGGTTGAAGACTATGGCGAGCACAAGGGTTGCCGGGATATCAGGAAACATATGGCTTGGTACCTCAAAGGCTTTCGTGTTCAGCACACTGTGCGCCAACCTTTGGGGACAGTCACGAGTTTGGCCGAACTGGACGCACTTCTTGCCCAGATCAACACGGACCAAGACTTTAATGCCGAAGTGGGCTCGGGCCCGCGTGGGCGAACCTCAGGTGAGCGCAGACCCGCTTTGCCCGATGGTTGGCTTGAGACCTGTGAACTGACCTCCGCTGATCGTTCCAATGTTTCCTTGGCAGAGCTTTCTGTCAGCGGCGGTTGATTGATTGTCTTTCTGACCTGCAATGAGGTGACGCGAAGTGTCAGACTTTCAGCATGGACTCCATTAAGTTCGTTTACTCATTTGCCGAGGGCAGCCGCGACATGGCAGACCTGCTCGGTGGCAAGGGAGCAAACCTCGCTGAAATGGTCTCATTGGGTTTGCCGGTCCCACCCGGCTTCACCATCACCACGCAGGCCTGCAAGGAGTACCTTGCCTCGGGTGTGGAACCTGTTGAGTTGAGAGATCAAGTGACAGTGCTCCTGCGGAATCTCGAGACAGACATGGGCAGGACCTTGGGAGATTCGATTGACCCCCTCCTCGTTTCAGTGCGCTCTGGCGCGAAATTTTCCATGCCCGGAATGATGGAAACCGTTCTGAACATTGGTTTGAATGATCGCAGTGTCATGGGCTTGGCCCGCACATCACAGGACCCAAGGTTCGCCTGGGATTCCTATCGCAGGCTGCTGCAAATGTATGGAAAGACCGTGTTAGGCATTGAAGGTGAACCATTCGAAGAACGCATTGACGCTGCCAAAAAAGTTGAGGGTGTATCGACAGATGTCGCATTGAGTGCCAATTCACTGGAACAAATTGTGGCCGAATTTAAGGACATCATTGCTCGCGAAAGCGGAACTGAATTCCCCCAGAATCCACGTGAACAACTTGATGCTGCGATCCGCGCTGTGTTTAATTCTTGGAACACCGAACGTGCCCGCATTTATCGTCGCAGGGAACATATCTCACACCAATTGGGAACAGCAGTCAATGTGCAAGCAATGGTGTTTGGAAATGCTGGTGACAATGAGAATGGTCTAGGTTCAGGCTCGGGTGTGGCTTTTACTCGTGATCCGGCCACGGGTGACCCGGGCATTTATGGGGACTACCTGCCCGATGCTCAAGGTGAAGATGTCGTTTCAGGTGCTCGCAACGCGTTCCCATTAACGGAGTTGAAGAATATCGACCCGCACTCCTACAAGGAACTCTTGGCCCACATGGCGACATTGGAACATCACTATCGCGATTTGTGTGACATCGAGTTCACCGTGGAGCGAGGCAAGTTATGGATGCTTCAAACACGAATCGGAAAGCGAACGGCGGGTGCTGCTTTCCGCATCGCGGTCTCGTTGGTCGACGAGGGTGTGCTGACACTGGATGAAGCCATGCTTCGAGTCACCGGTGCGCAGTTATCACAACTGATGTTCCCCAAATTCAACGTCAATGCGCACGCAGTGTCGCTCGCACAAGGCACTGGCGCATCACCCGGTGCAGCTGTGGGCTCAGTGGTCTTCACCTCGCAAGCTGCTGTGGAAAGCGCGCGGTTGGGCCACAGTGTGATTCTGGTGCGGAGGGAAACAACCCCTGAGGATCTCGCGGGGATGGTCGCGGCGGCAGGAATTTTGACCAGTCGCGGGGGTAAAACCTCTCACGCGGCTGTAGTCGCACGCGGAATGGGAAAGACCGCGGTTTGCGGTGCCGAATCACTTGTCATGGATCTTAAAAATGAGCAGTTTGTCAGTGAATCGGGACAGATAATTCGCGCGGGAGATGTGATTTCGATTGACGGGAGCACAGGCGATGTATTCCTTGGTTCTGTTCCAGTAACCGATAGTCCTATTGTCCGACTTTTCGATGCCGGCCTTGAAGTTGCTATGAGCGGCGTTGACTCAGAAACTGCCGAGTTGATTCTTGCGGTGAATCGGATCATGGTCCATGCTGATGAGCATCGACGAATGGGAGTACGCGCTAACGCTGACACTCCAGCCGACGCTGCCCGCGCACGGCGCATGGGTGCCGAGGGCATCGGTTTGCTTCGAACCGAGCACATGTTTCTCGGTGACAGGCGCCAACTGATTGAAAACTTGATTGTCGCTCAAGAAGCTTCAGACCGTGAACAAGCGCTTGCCGCTCTCCAACCACTTCAAAAGGCTGATTTCAAGGAAATTCTCCGAGCAATGGACACCCGTCCCGTCACCATAAGACTCATTGACCCTCCCTTGCATGAGTTTTTGCCGGATCGCACCGAACTAGCCGTGGAAGTGGCTCTGGGGAAAAGTCAAGGTTTGGCCATGGAAAGTCAATCTGCGGTTTTAGCTGCGGTAAATCGCTTGAGTGAACAAAACCCCATGCTGGGGCTTAGAGGTGTCCGTCTCGGTCTCGTGCTTCCAGGCTTATTTGCCATGCAGGTTGCAGCTATTGCGCAAGCTGCCTGCGAACTCGAACAAGAAGGGTTAGCTCCCCACGCCGAAATCATGATTCCACTCGTGGGCTCGATCAATGAACTGACAACTATCTCGAGTGAGGTGAATAAAGTGACCGCCGAGGTCACAGCCAGTTTTGGATCTCAATTGAAATTCCCTGTTGGATCAATGATCGAGTTACCGCGCGCCGCCCTGACAGCTGGGGAACTTGCCAGTTGTGCTGAGTTTTTTTCATTTGGCACCAATGACCTGACTCAAACCACGTGGGGCTTTAGCCGCGATGATGTCGAAGCGGCTTTTTTCTCCCCATACCTCGATATGGGTATTTTTCCTGTTTCCCCTTTTGAGTCCATTGATGTGCGCGGAGTCGGGGAGTTGGTCAGGATGGCAGTTATTGCTGGCAGACAGGCGCGTCCAGAGATTTCTTGCGGGGTGTGCGGCGAACATGGTGGTGACCCCGCTTCAATTCATTTTTTTGAATCCGTCGAACTCGATTACGTTTCAGCTTCCCCATTTCGCATTCCTGTTGCGCGCCTAGAATCGGGTCGAGCCACGGTGCTTGCTAGGCAACGTCCAAGCCGCTGAAACAAATCACAAGTGCACGGAATCCGACGCAGCCGTGGAGGTGTCGCGCCACGTGAAAATGCACATCACATGTGACCATTGGGCAGTGCCGACCAGAGAGGATGAATTCGTCGATCGAGACTCCCGTCTTGGTCTTGGTGGCGGCTTCTCTGCAGCACGAATATTCACATTGCTGCTCACAGTAAGCGTCAGTGTCTTGCTGTTGGTCCCCATCGCGGCGGCTTCCCAAATTGTGCTGACCTCTCAGATCGACGATAGAACGAGTACTGAAGTAATTGTCGTGATGGACCCAGCCGGAGCATGGGGAAATCAGCGTGCGGCAAAAAATGAGCGACTGTCGCACGCTGCAGAGTTGTATGCCGCCGGGGTCGCACCCGTCATCATGATTACAGGTCCTCAGCGGGGTTTCG
>JALRGY010000076.1 GCA_023253325.1 Candidatus Nanopelagicales bacterium
GCTCTCCCTGGCAGGGATTCCACTGACCAGCGGATTTGTCATCAAATTTAGTGTTTTCGCCGCTGCCATCACCGCTGGTCAAACGTGGCTCGTGATCGTGGCGGTGGCGGCCAGTGTTATTGCGGCATTCTTTTATGTGCGCGTCATTGTGGTCATGTTCTTCTCGGCGCCTACGGAGAATACGGCCTCCGTTGCCATTCCATCGGCATTCACCACAATCGCGCTAGCCGCAAGTGCAACCATCACCGTCGTGCTGGGCGTTATTCCTCAGCCAGTCATTGAGATGGTGGCAAATGCAGGCATCTTCATTCGGTAGTACCGTGACCTCATGATCCGGTTGTTCTCTGCGGCTGACCCGCAACTCGAAGCACGGGTCTCGCAGTCCCTCGATCGAGTTGAGGCGCAGTTGATGACTGCTGTCCAGAGTGAATACCCGTTCGTCACGGAAACATCGAGGCATCTTGTCGTTGCAGGTGGCAAGCGATTTCGCCCGATTCTGACTCTTCTTGCATCCGAATTCGGCAACCCTGAGGCCGAGGGGGTCGTTCCCGCCGCGGTGGTCGTGGAGCTGACCCACCTTGCAACTCTTTATCACGATGACGTCATGGACGAAGCCACCATGCGCAGGGGAGCGCAAAGTGCCAATTCCCGGTGGGACAACACCGTCGCGATTCTGACCGGCGATTTCCTCTTTGCGCGCGCGTCTCAAATATTGGCTGGCTTGGGCCCAGAGGCTGTTCGCATTCAGGCCGAGACGTTTGAGCGGCTGTGCATCGGTCAGATCAATGAGACTGTTGGCCCAATTGACGGACAAGATCCCGTCAAACACCACCTGTCAGTATTGGCCGACAAAACCGGATCGCTCATTGCGACCTCGGGCAGGTTTGGGGCTCTCCTTGCGGGAGCTGACCTCGACACGGTGAACACTCTCACGGTATTTGGTGAGCGCATTGGCGTGGCATTCCAATTGGCCGACGACATCGTTGACATCACGTCCGAGTCGGATCAATCGGGCAAAACCCCAGGAACAGATTTGCGTGAAGGTGTCCCGACTCTGGCAGCACTCATCGCACTCTCCAGGAGTGAGTCAAGTGGTGAACGCCTCAGGTCACTACTAGCGCGCCCCTTGCCAGATGACGGTGAGCATGTCGAAGCACTTGAATTGCTTCGCGCTGATTTCAGCTTGGATGAAGCTCGCGCTGAAGCAAAGCGGTGGGCTGATGACGCCAGGCGTTCCCTGCATCCATTACCCGACATCCCAGCAAAGGACACGTTGGCAGCGCTATGCGATTACGTGGTGACCCGCACGGGTTGACATTCAGGTGACGCAAAGCAGGTCTCGACCCGATTGGCCTATTGAGCGCCCATAGCTTCAATTTCAGCCTGCTCGCTCAGGACCAATGCACTCTTCTTGCTGTTATTGCGCGTATGGCGATACATGTCTGCGGAGAAGATCACTAGCGCAATCCAAACGAGAATAAAGCCGAACCAACGCCCGCTGGACATAACTTCATGGAACACGAAAATTCCTAGGATGAATTGCCCAATTGGAGTGATGTATTGCAAAAGCCCCAGAGTAGATAGCGGAATACGATTCGTAGCACCGCCGAATGCGAGAAGTGGGATCGCGGTGACGGGACCGAGCATGATGAGAAGAAGTGTGATGCTTATGCCGCCGAGTGCGAAGGATTCCTGCCCTTGGGAAACGGTGAAAAGCAAAATAATGACCGCTAATGGGAAAAGGACTGCCGTTTCAATTCCGAGGCTGAGGATTGAAGGCAAGTTTCCAAACTTTTTGAGCAGCCCATATGTTCCAAAGGAAATGCCAAGTGAAAGCGCGATCCAGGGGAGCGCACCACCTGCAATGGTGAGCACAATCACGGCGATAACTGCAATGCCGACAGCGATCCACTGCGCTTTTCGCAGGCGCTCTTTGAGTAGGACCACGCCCATGGCAACGGAGATGAGCGGGTTCACAAAATAGCCGAGTGAGGCTTGGACCACTTGGTCTGAACTCACGGCGTACACATAAACCAACCAGTTGACCGAGAGGAATAATGCTGCAGCACCAAGTAAAATCACGTTTCGCTTGTTGAATGCCGCAACGAACAACCGCCACTTTTTGCCAATAACGAGAATGATGATCACAAAAATGAGTGACCAAATAACCCTGTGAGCCACAACTTCAATTGCCGAGACCTGATCGAGCAATGCGAAGTAGAGCGGGAATAGACCCCAAAAGAGATAGCCAAGACTTCCGAGGAGGACACCGGTCGTGTGGGATGACCGCTCACGGGAAGCCACGTGTAAACCTCTGCTCATGTGAATGCTCGTTAGCAGTCGCCTACTAACTCGGGGATCGGTACTCACTCAGAGTACTCGCTGGGTGGAAGGTCCGCGGTGGGGACAGGTGTCTGAGGATAGGCTCGTTGAATGGCGCGCTACCAATTGGCTGAACACCCTCATTGTGAGGTGGAGGTTCTCACCGCTGGTCTGGCGTGCTGCACCCTTGAAGTTGAAGCAGCCGTCACGGCTGGCCTGCTTATTCCTGCCCAATTGGGCAACCAAGCGTCAACTCCGCCGTCGGTACTTGTAATTTCTGGCACGGTGACCGATGCCCTGCTGCCTTCTGTCCTTGACGTCATTGATCGCTATCCAGACGCGCAACTGATGTCATTTGGCGCATGTGCGACAAGTGGTGGCCCTTATTGGGACTCACCGCCTGTCACCAAAGGAATTGATCAGTTCTCTGACGTTGCCGTTTATGTCGCTGGGTGCCCACCACGCCCTGAAGCATTTGTTGCGGCTCTCCTGAGTCTGGCCCAGGCTGGAATCTCATCATGATGAATGTGTCCGTCACCGAGACCGTATCGCCTGAGAAATGGCGCGAGCGCGTGCTTCAGGCGCACGACCACGGCTTTGTCTTTTTTGATTTCCTTACCGCAATAGATCGAGACAGCGGTGTGGAGGTAGTGGTGCGTTTGGCTTTTAATGATTTGTCTGAGTCGATTTCTCTATCGACCTCCATTAACCATGCATCCCTTCGACTGGACAGTATCGCGGACATTTTTCCTGGTGCAGGTTGGCATGAGCGTGAAGTGGGCGAAATGTTCGGCATGAACTTTGTGGGTAATGACATGCAACAGTTGTTACGACACGAAGCACTCGGTCTGCCACCCATGCGCAAGAACGTTGTACTGAGTGCTCGGGTTGTCGCTGAGTGGCCGGGTGCGGCGGAACCAGAAATCAAACAGGACGGCCGCAAGGTGGGTAACCCATCACGCCGACGTCAACGTCCACCTGGTGTGCCAGAAAATTGGTTGCAGTCATGATTCATTCATTCATTGCGCTGCTCCCGGACAAGTGCACTTCATGCATGCTGTGTGTTCGCGAGTGCCCAGCGTGGTGTATTCATTTGGATTCTCACACCGAAGAGGTCACCGAACCGGGTGCTCGCAGACCCAAAAAAATTAATGTTTTGGATTCATTCGACATCGACTACTCGCTGTGCATGTATTGCGGTATCTGTGTTGATGTGTGCCCCTTTGATGCACTCGAGTGGGATCAACATCGCGCTCTAATTTCTGATTCGCGAGTTGACCTCACACTGGGAATCACCCAATTAACATCAGAGAAAGATTCTGCGAATTAACGGTAGTTCGTGAACTGAACAGCAAAGTCAAGATCGGCGCCTTTGATGAGTGCGATAATTTCTTGTAGGTCATCACGACTCTTGCTCGAAACACGCATTTCATCGCCTTGAACCTGTGATTTGGCGCCCTTGGGTCCTTCGTCACGGATCAACTTGCCAAGTTTCTTGGCCTGCTCCTGGCTGAGACCGTTGGTGAATGTGCCACCAATTTTGTACTCCTTGCCAGAGGCCCGAGGATCTCCGGCGGTAAATGCTTTCAGGCTGATTCCGCGCTTGATTAGTTTTTCCTTGAACACTTCGAGGGCTGCAACGGCACGCTCCTCGGTGCCGCTGGTGATCTCGATTGCTTCATCGCCTTTCCACTCGATGGTGGTTCCGGTGTTCTTGAAATCAAAGCGTTGCGAGAGTTCTTTTGCCGCCTGATTGAGGGCATTGTCTGCTTCTTGGTGGTCAACTTCGGAGACGATGTCAAAACTGCTGTCAGCCATGTGGGGCCCCTTTCATGCGGATGTGTCAGGTAGCAATCTAACCGACTGCTACCTGAGCATGGAGGGCATGTATTGTTTGGCGCGCATTACGGCAGATTGCCCGAGCGGCCAATGGGAGCGGACTGTAAATCCGTCGGTTTTACCTTCAGTGGTTCGAATCCACTATCTGCCACGTGTTTGTGGGCCCCTCGTTAGAGGGGCCCACTTAATTTTTTGTGCAGGGCCTCCTTTCAAGGGGCCCACTTATCTTTTTTCAGGCCCTGATCACAGGGGATACGTGACACCCGTGAGCTGTTGGGAGACATCCCAGAGCCGGCGCGCCTGAGCCATATCTTGGGCGGATGCGGATCGGCCCACGAGTTTGGGATACCCACGGGTTTCCCACTTGTCTGATGGTCCGACATAACTATCGCCAGGAATTCCCGGCGCTGTTGCCGCAAATAATGTTGGGAGTGCCCCCATCTGCGCTGATTGCGCTATTCGCCGGTTTACAAATTCAGTGATTTGGAATTCGCGATGGTTCCCACGCATTTTCGCGGCAACTCCTTGGAGGTTGGTTGCAGAGAAACCTGGGTGGGCGGCCACGGCAATGGTGGAGTAGCCGTCCGTGGTGAGCCTGCGTTGGAGTTCAGCGGTGAATAGCAGATTGGCCAACTTGGACTGCCCGTATGCGCCCCAGGCGCTGTATTTCTTGGTGCCCATGAGGTCATCGAAATTCATTTTTCGCGCCATCTTGTGGGCAAGTGATGACACCGTAACAATTCTGGAGTGAGGGATCGCAACTAATGCAGGGATGAGAAGTCCGGTGAGGGCAAAGTGACCAAGGTGATTGGTGGCCAATTGCGCTTCGAAACCATCCGGGGTCTCGGTTCGGGGGATCGCCATAATCCCTGCGTTGTTGATCAGTATGTCCAAGCCCTCGGGATTGGCCGTTGACCACTTCTGAGCAAATTCGTGGACTGAGGCAAGCTCGGCCAGATCCAGGCGCATTGCCGTGGCTCTCGGGCCAATTGCTGCCGCGGCATGCTCGCCCTTGGTCATGTCTCGAACGGCCAGGGTCACCTCGGCGCCAGCTCCTGCGAGGGCTTTTGCCGTTTCAAAGCCCAGTCCGGAGTTGGCACCGGTCACAATCACTCTGCGTCCGGCGAGTTGGGGGAGGTTCGCTTCGGTCCAAGGCGTGCCAGGTGCTGAAGATGCATTCATGGACCTAGTCAAACAGGCGGGGTCCTGACGTGCAGGCTTGAGGGGTTGATGTGTACGCTTGCGTGGCTTAACGCCCCTTTAGCTCAGACGGCAGAGCGTCTCCATGGTAAGGAGAAGGTCTACGGTTCGATTCCGTAAAGGGGCTCGGATGGAGGCGACTTGCACGCAGGGGTCGACTTCGCTTGGCGGGGTAGCTCAGGTGGTAGAGCAAGCGGCTCATAATCGCTGTGTCGCCGGTTCAAGTCCGGCCCTCGCTACTGGCACATGCACGTCTAAGAAGTGGATCGGGCACAATGGTGTCTGGCTCGAAATGAAGAACCCGCACAGGTTGTGCGTTTAACGGAAGTGAGAATGCAATGGCCAAGGCCAGCGATGTCCGCCCCAAGATCACCTTGGCATGCGAAGAATGCAAAGACCGCAACTACATCACCAAGAAGAATCGTCGCAACGATCCTGATCGCCTTGAAGTGAAGAAGTTCTGCGTGAAGTGCAAGACACACACTCTGCACAAGGAAACTCGCTAACTTTCACTCGTGGCTATTAACACGGAGTTCATTGGCCGCACCTATCCCGCGACCGCCCCTTACGCTGTCGGCCGGGAGAAAATTCGTGAGTTCGCGCGGAGTCTGGGCGACGCTAATCCCGCCTATTTCGATGTTGCGGCGGCGCAGGCTGCGGGTCATACGGATCTCGTTGCTCCGCCCACATTTGCCATCGTGATCTCGATGGGATCTGGCGAGCAAGTGGTTTTTGATCCGGAACTCGGCCTGGACTACACCCGAGTTGTTCACGGTGATCAGAGGTTTGTGCACCACCGACCAATTCTTGCTGGCGATGAATTAAGTTGCGTTGTCAGCGTTGATGACATCCGCACGGTTGCAGGAAACGACATGATCACTGTCAAGACGGAGATCACCGATTCCTTCGGGGCACCCGTTTCAACTGTTTACTCACTCCTTCTTTCTCGCGGCGAGGAGTGAACATGGATGCCGAACAGGTAACTGTGGGTTATGAGATTCCAGAGCAAGAGTTCACCATCACTCGTGCGGATTTGGTTCGGTATGCCGGAGCGTCTGGGGATTTCAATGTAATTCACTGGAATGAACGCGTCGCCCGAGAAGTTGGCTTGCCCAATGTAATTGCGCACGGAATGTTCACCATGGGACTAGCCATTCGAGTGGTCACAGACTGGGTGGGCGATCCCTCGGCTGTCGTTGAGTACTCCTGTCGATTCACTCGGCCGGTCCCCGTACCTGATGACTCAGTGGGAACAGTTCTTACCGTGAGTGCCAAGGTGACAGAGTTATTGGATTCCAATCGGGCAGTTATATCTTTAACGGCCAAGAATGACGGTGTCACGGTGCTCGGCAAAGCTCGTGCAGTTGTTACATTGCCTGCATGATGTCCATTCCCCCTGAGGTTGAATCACTCGCGCAGGAGCGAGTTGTCGCCCGTGCGAATAAGGACTACCAGCAATCTGATGTGTTGCGCGATCAATTAAAGGAGCTCGGTTTCCTGATCAAGGACACCGCCGATGGCTATGAACTGTCAGAGGCTCCTCCATTTGACCAGTACCAGAATGTTCAGCAACTGCGTCAAGCTCACGCGAGATCCGTCGTGGCAACGACCACGATGATTCTCGTGATCGATGGATGGCCGGAGGATGTCCGCACCTGTCTCAGCGCGATCACCGCATACATGCCCGCTGACGCTGCGGTCATCGCAATTGATTGCGGCAATGTTGAATCCGTTGGCATTATGCTCGAGGAAATGGCTCAGCGGGATAATCGCGTGCATGTTTTTCATGTCGCCCAGACACTTGCGGAGTCGGGTTGGGCAGGTGCCGTGCAATGTGGAATTGATCTGGCTGATTCAACGTTCATTGGAGTCATGGATGTGTCCACGATCTGGGAGGGCGATGCACTCACTCCGATGCTGACCGTGTTTGACAATCCAACTGTTGCTTTAACAGGCTGGCGCGGAGTCAATGTCAATGTCGAGGATGAGTGGCGAACATTCACCGATGCCCCCGCAGGCAGTGTTGACGCCGTGCTTGGGTACTTCATGCTGATGCGCATGAGCGTTGCGAGCGACATTGGGCCCAACTCCAAGGCCCGCTTTTATCGAAATGCTGACATGGAATGGTCACTTGCAATTCGTAGTGCAGGTCACGACGCGGTCATCTCTGCCATCGAATTGCCACTGCGTCAGGATCGCCATCATGGTTATCACGATTCCGATCCCGAGTATCGCGACCAGCAGAGCAAAAAAACTTATGACCGATTGCTCAAGACCTACCGAGGCAAGACCAATATTTTGCACTCGAAGGATTCCGATGGCAATTGAGTTCCTCGACATTCCACTTTCGCAACTCACGACACTTAAAGTGGGTGGAACGGCTGATCGAATCATTCGCGTCAGTTCAGAGGATGAAGCCATTGAGTTAATCGCTGAGTGCGATCAAACAGGCAGCGATGTCTTGCTGCTTGGTGGCGGTAGCAACGTTGTGTGTGGTGATGGACACTTCACCGGCACAGTGGTCGTGATGGATATCCGTGGCATTGACTGGAAATCTGACGTAGCGCAGGTGAGTGCAGGTGAAGACTGGGAGGAATTTGTCATTTCTGCGCTCGAACGGGGACATGGTGCATTTACTCCATTGTCAGGCATTCCCGGCTCAGTGGGCGCAACGCCAATTCAAAATATTGGTGCCTACGGCGTTGAGATCGCTGATCTGATTTCCAGTGTTCGAGTGCTGGATCGAAAGCATCTGAATGTCGTTGACCTCGTGCCTGACCAATGCGATTTTGGTTATCGCACCAGCATTTTCAAAAAACAACCTGACCGATACGTTGTCTTATCAGTGACGTATTTGCTGGACGGCGCGACAGATGTGTTTGTTGGCTATGAACAACTCGCGTCGGTCTTGAAAGTAAATGTGGGGGAGAAGGTTGATGCGCACGACGTGCGTGAATGCGTCCTTGCATTGCGTGGTCTGAAAAGCATGGTGGTTAACCAGGAGGACGCCGACTCCAACAGCACGGGGTCCTTCTTTATCAATCCTGCTGTCACTCGTGAAGCTGCTCCCGAGGGCTGCCCGCAATACGCGTTGAAGGATACGGATCCGCGGGCACTAACTCACGTTAAATTGAGTGCGGCGTGGTTAATTGAGAACTCGGGTATTTCCAAGGGGTTTACCCTCCCCGACTCTGAT
>JALRGY010000077.1 GCA_023253325.1 Candidatus Nanopelagicales bacterium
CGTCGTGGATGAAAGCGCGCGAACTTAGTGGTTTTTAGAATGCGTCTTCAGGGATTTCCATGATCTCGCCGGTTGGTGCTTCAGCGATGCTGCGCTCGGCAGCGATGAGTGGGCGACGGTTGCGGGCGAACCAACGTGCGCTCTCAACTTTGCCCGTGTAGAACGGAATATCGCGCTCACTTGCTCCATTGGCCAGAGCAGCAAGGGCCACTTCAGCCTGGCGAACCAGAAGCCAACCGATGATCAAGTCACCGGATGCCATGAGCAGTCGTGTCGAGTTCAAGCCAACTTTGTAAATCTCGGTTGGATTTTCCTGTGATGCCATGGCCCACTGGCCCATGGCGCCCAAGATTCCTTGAACGTTTTCCAGTGCCTGACCGAGGAGTTCGCGCTCGACCGAGAGTTGGCCGGAACCTTCATCACCCTTAACGGTCTGGGTGATCTCCTGAGCAAGGAAGCTGATCGACTTAAATTGATCGCGCACCATTTTGCGGAAGAAGAAGTCGAGACCCTGAATTGCAGTTGTTCCTTCATAGAGGGTGTCGATTTTTGCATCGCGCAGGTACTGCTCAATGGGGTAATCCTGAAGGTAACCGGAGCCACCGTATGTTTGCAATGAAACCGCGAGCATTTCATAGGACCGTTCAGAGCCAACACCTTTAACGATTGGCAGCAGCAGGTCGTTGATGCGTTCTGCCATGTCCAGGTCAACAGAGGTGTCACCAGCCTTGCCCATTTCGATCAGGTCCTGCCAGTAAGCGGTGTAGGCGATCAGCGCACGCAGACCTTCTGAGTAGGACTTCTGCAGCATCAGCGAACGACGAACATCAGGATGATGCGTGATGGTGACGCGTGGTGCTGTCTTATCTGTCATCTGCGTGAGGTCTGCACCCTGAACGCGAGTCTTTGCGTATTCCAACGCATTGAGGTAGCCGGTGGACAGAGTTGCAATCGCCTTTGTGCCAACCATCATTCGGGCATATTCAATAACTTTGAACATTTGAGCGATTCCGTCATGGACATCACCAACCAACCAACCAACAGCTGGTTCGTTTTCACCAAAGGTCAACTCACATGTTGTTGATACCTTGATGCCCATTTTCTTTTCAATGTTGGTCGCGTACACACCGTTGCGTGCACCGATCTCACCGGTTGCGAGGTCAACGTGGAATTTGGGAACAACAAAGAGGGACAGACCCTTGGTACCAGGTCCTGCACCTTCGGGGCGAGCGAGTACCAAGTGGACAATGTTGTCCGCCATGTCGTGCTCGCCGCTGGTGATGAATCGCTTGACGCCTTCAATGTGCCATGAACCATCAGCCTGCTCAACGGCCTTGGTGCGGCCAACGCCGACGTCGGAGCCTGCATCAGGTTCGGTCAGCACCATTGATGCTCCCCAACCGTTTTCGATCATGAGCTCGCCCCAACGCTTTTGATCCTCGTTGCCGAGCGAGTCAAGAATTGCCGCAAAGCCTGGGCCGGACATGAACAGGAATGCGCCGGGGTTTGAGCCAAGGAGAAGTTCACTAGCTGCCCAACGCAGTGATGGGGGAGCACCGGTGCCACCGAGGTGTTCGGGAAGATCTAGGCGCCACCACTCTGCGTCCATGAGAGCTTTGAAACTCTTTTTGAAATCCTCAGGCATGGTGACGGACTTGGTTGCTGGGTCGTAGACAGGCGGATTGCGATCTGCGCTGGCAAAAGTGGAGGCAAGTTCGCCGACCGCGAGCCGGTTCACTTCATCGAGAACATCGCGCGCTGTGTCGACATCCATCTCAGCGAATGGGCCTTTGCCCATGCGGTCCTGGGCACCGAAAACCTCAAAAAGATTAAATTCGAGGTCTCGTTGGTTGCTCTTGTAATGCGACATAGCTTCTCCCATGTGATGAAGTTCAGTGAGCCAAGAACGGGCTAAGTTACCCGCCAGTAACAATGATGAAGGGCAACGACAACTTTTGCAAGCGCTAGATGGGAAAAATATTGAATTTTTGCTGATTTGGCCCACGATTGCTCTGATCCTGAGACACTCAAGGCTTGATACCCAGCGATCCAGAGGATTTTCTGAGATCGTGGGTTGAATCCTGCACAGATAAGTGACCGTGACAGAAAGGCGCCACCCATGTCCAGCCAAATCATTCACAATAGCCCGTTGCCCGAGGTTGAAATTCCCAATGTGTCTATCAGTGAATACATCCTGCGTGAGGCCGACAGAGTGCCTGACCGGCTCGCGTTGGTAGATGGGCCATCGGGGCGCTCCTATACATATGGACAACTCAAGGGCATGATTCACGCATTTGCAGGTGGTCTGGCAGCTCGCGGTCTGGGCAAAGGCGACACCATCGCGTTGATGGCTCCCAATATTCCTGAGTACGCCATTATTTTTCATGGTGCAGCGGTCGCGGGTGTTGCGGTCAGCACCATTAACCCGACCTACACCGCAGACGAAGTTCGGTTCCAGCTGAATGATTCCCAAGCTCGACTCTTGGTCACCATTGGACTTTTCTATGACACAGCGAAAACTGCCGTTGAGGGAACGAATGTCACAGATATCTCCATCATTGGTGAACCAATTGAGGGCACCATCGCATTCACCGAACTTTTTGGTCAGCCCATTGCGCAGGTGGATATTGACCCGGCAACACAGATTGTCGTGCTGCCCTATTCATCAGGAACCACAGGTTTGCCCAAGGGAGTAATGCTCACGCACAGAAACTTGGTAGCGAACCTTGCTCAAGTGGAGGACGCATTAGAAGTTGAAGACGGTGAAGTTGTTCTCGCCGTCCTTCCGTTCTTCCATATTTATGGCATGCAGGTACTCATGAACGAGTTTCTTTCACGTGGGTCGACCATTGTGACCCTGCCTCGTTTTGATCTGGAGCAGGCTCTGGGAATCATCCAAGACAAAAAAATCACACGATTCTTTGCCGTGCCGCCAATTGTTTTGGCACTTGCCAAGCACCCAATCGTTGACCAGTACGACCTTTCGAGTTTGAAGCAGGTCTTCTCTGGTGCAGCACCATTGAGTGCTGAGCTCGGTCAAGAGGCAGCGGCACGCATTGACTGCGATGTGGTTCAAGGTTTCGGCATGACAGAACTCTCACCCGTAAGCCACATCTCTCCAGCGGGCAGGGATAAGCCCGGAACAGTTGGCATTGCGGCACCTAACACTGAAAGTCGAATTGTTGATCCCGAAACGGGTGAAGACCAAGGTGTTGGTGGTGTTGGTGAACTCTGGGTACGCGGTCCTCAGGTGATGATGGGTTACCTCAATAACCCCGCTGCCACGGAGATCACCATTGACTCCGAAGGTTGGTTGAAGACCGGCGATATTGCAACGATTGACAGTGAAGGCTTCGTCAGCATCGTGGATCGCCTCAAGGAACTTATCAAGTACAAGGGTTTCCAGATCGCTCCCGCTGAACTCGAGGCTTTCCTGCTCACCCACCCAGATATTGCCGATGCAGCCGTCATCGGCGTCCCAGATGTAGAAGCCGGTGAAATCCCACGTGCGTATGTAGTGCGCAAGCCAGGAACTGAAGTTGCGGCAGCGGACATCACAGCATTCATGGAAGGCCATGTGGCAACCTACAAGGTGATCCATGATGTCGTGTTTATCGATGAAGTCCCCAAGAGTGCATCAGGAAAAATCCTGCGACGAATGCTGCGCGACTAAAAAATTTTTTAGGATTTCCTGAGGGTCGCTTCCCCGTGGGGTGTCCCATTTGAGCAGAATGGGGTCGTGTTGACAACCGAAGGCCAGGCCGCGGGATCCGATCCTGCTCAGCGGGCTTGGTTGGGATCAAAAACACCGATCGCTCCGGCAATTTCCATGGATCCAGGGCCCAAGTTTCTTGCCTAT
This sequence comes from Candidatus Nanopelagicales bacterium, assembly GCA_023253325.1. Classification (GTDB taxonomy): domain Bacteria; phylum Actinomycetota; class Actinomycetes; order S36-B12; family S36-B12; genus UBA4592. The sequence continues at coordinate 3,860 of JALRGY010000077.1, forward strand.
GCCGGACTCGTCACAGGTGCGTGGGCGGGACTTCTCAGTCTGTTGGTTTTTGGGATCGCGAGCGTGGCGGGGGTGTCCTTCGTGATTGACACGGGTGGGGCATGGAGTGCGGTGCGCTGGTTTGCGGTGCTGCTCGTCCCGCTTGGTGCCGCGGAACTTGGAGCGATGGCATCTCTATTAGTTCGGGGCCATAAACACGCACGTGCCATCGTTTTTTGGGCGGGAACTCTGATCGCTGCCGCGTCGTGCGCAATCCCATTCATGCAAGAGCAATACCTGTCTGCTGCTATCGTCCTAGCTGTTATGCATGTCATCACATGGCTTCTCGTGGTTCCACAGATCGCTCGCATTATTGGTGACACTGAACCGGGTGCGCGTGTGAACAGAGCGGTGCTGTGAACAACGCTGTCAAACAACGGCCACTCCCAGTAGCTGCAGTTGTTGCATTACGCCCCCGTCAGTGGGCCAAAAACGTGTTGGTCTTCGCTGCTCCACTTGCTGCAGGGAAGATTTTTCAGCCTGATATTTTCTGGCCCAGTCTCGGGGCGTTCGTTGCCTTTTGCTTAATTTCGAGTGCAACGTATTTGGTCAACGATGCTCGAGATATTGACAGTGACAAAACGCACCCCAAGAAGTCACAAAGGCCAATTGCCGCAGGTGAACTTCCTGTCCCCATTGCGATGGCCATGGCAATCGTGTTGGCCTCACTCTCACTCATTGGTTCATATTTAATTCAACCGGCATTGGCAGGAATTGTTCTGGCTTATGCCGTGTTCACACTTTCATACTCACTGTTCTTGAAACATGAACCGGTCATTGAACTCGCATTGTTGTCATTGGGATTCTTACTGCGCGCAGTCGCAGGTGGCGCGGCGTCTGATCTCCCAATTTCGACTTGGTTCCTTATCGTGGCTGGCTTTGGTTCACTCTTTATGGCGGCAGGAAAGCGCTACAGTGAATTGAAAAAAGAAGAGACAGAAGGCATCAGCGCGACTCGACGCAAGTCACTCGATGGCTACACCCTCGGCTACCTGCGATTCGTGTGGGGTGTTGCAGCATCAGTCACGATCATGGGTTACTGCCTGTGGTCATTTGACGTGGCCCAAACACCATCATCATTACCATGGGCCGAGTGGAGCGTGCTGCCTTTTGTGCTCGCAATCCTGAGGTACGGAATTGTGATCGACAAGGGTGAAGCGGAAGCTCCCGAAGATGCCGTTCTAAGAGATAGAGCTCTACTTCTCTTGGGTGTTGCGTGGTTAGTGCTCTTCGGTCTGGGAGCCTTGGGCCTATGACAGCGTCCGGCACGGCAACGAGAACCGAAGCCCTCACCGGCTGGGGTCGCACCATGAGCACGGTGGCCACCGTGGTTCCCGCGATCCATGAGAATGAAATGGCGAACTACATCCGTGAAGCAAGTTCACGCGGGGTGCTCGCTCGCGGCTTGGGGCGCTCCTATGGTGATGCTGCTCAATCGGGTGGCGCAATCGTGTTTGACATGACCACATACAACAACTTTTCACTCGATCAGGCAACCATGACCGTCACCGCGCAAGCGGGCGCAAGCATCGACGAGATTCTGCGCGAGATTGTTCCGCTCGGATTCTTTGTTCCCGTCACCGCTGGAACCCGCATCATCACCGTTGGTGGTGCAATAGCTGCAGATATTCACGGGAAAAATCACCACCGCGATGGCAGTTTCGGCGCGCATGTTTTGGAAATCACGCTGCTTGATGGTGCAGGTATTGTCCACACCTACACCGGAAATGACCCTGAGTTTTGGGCAACAATCGGTGGAATGGGTCTAACGGGTGTGATCCTTTCTGCCACCTTCACCGTTATTCCAATTCAAAGCTCCTACATCACCGTTGACACCGAGCGCGCCAAAAATTTGGACGATGTCATGTCGCGCATGATTGAGCGCGATCACGAATACAAATACAGCGTCGCTTGGATTGACACGGTTGCAACATCTGGCAGAGGGGTCATCACTCGTGGTGATCATGCAACTGCCGAGCAGTGCATGCAGGATGGCGTGACCAATTACTTTGATTACGATCCCAAGAACATTGCGACCGCGCCGGGGCTTGTTCCATCAGGCTTGCTCAATCGATGGAGTGTTCGCGCCTTCAATGAAGGTTGGTATCGCAAGCATCCAACGCACCGAACCGGTGAACTTCAACGACTGGGTGCTTTTTTCCATCCACTTGACGGAGTTCAGGAGTGGAACAGGATTTATGGCCCTAAGGGTTTCTTGCAGTACCAGTTCCAGGTACCAGATTCCGCGGGTTACCTGGTTGGTCACACATTACAAAAATTGCGTGAGGTTGGTGCATTAAGTTTCTTGACGGTGCTCAAGCGATTTGGACCCGGGAACCAAGCACCTTTGTCTTTCCCGCAAGCGGGGTGGACACTGGCTGCGGATGTTCCCGCAGGGGTGGATGGCTTGGGCCGAACTCTTGATGAACTCGATGCGTTAATTGCTGCAGAGGGCGGGCGCTTATACCTAGCGAAAGACTCGCGGCAGTCACCATCAAACTTTGCGCGCACGTACCCGCGCCTCAATGATTGGCGTGAGATACGTGATCGCATGGATCCCAACCGAGTCTTTACATCCGATTTATCCCGACGGTTAGCAATTTGAGAGGCAGTAATGATTGACGCACTAGGTGAGCCACAGTCCGTTCTCGTATTGGGCGGAACGAGTGAAATCGCTCTCGCGACAATCAAGGAGATGCCGCGTAATCGGCTGCGTCGCGTGGTTCTTGCCGGCAGGCCCTCGCCAGCACTGGACGCCGCAGTTGCCGAACTGGCTTCGCTGAACATTTCTGGGGCTGAGGCGGTCGAATTCGATGCAAAGAACACCGACTCACATGGTCCAATAATTGATTCAATTTTTGATGCCGCAGACGTTGATCTCGTCATCCTTGCCTTTGGGCTTCTGGGCGACCAGATGGTAGCAGAAGAGGACCCCAGCCATGCCGTTGAACTAGCCACGGTGAACTACACGGGCTCTGTTAGCGCTGGGCTACACATCGCGCGCCGGTTAAAGCACCAGGGCCATGGCACTCTCGTTGTACTGTCGAGTGTCGCGGGAGACCGTGCTCGCCGTTCTAATTATGTTTACGGATCAACCAAGGCAGGATTGGATGCATTCGCCCAAGGCCTAGACGCCGCGTTGGCAGGTACCGGCGCGCACGTGTTGATTGTGCGCCCCGGTTTTGTTCGCACCAAAATGACATCCCACCTGCCTGAGGCACCCATGACTACAAACCCAGAAGACGTTGCCGAGATCATTGTTGCGTCATTGAAAAAAGGCCGTCACACGGTTTACGCACCAGGACCACTTCGTTTCGTGATGGCCGGACTCAAGGTGCTGCCCAAACAGATATTCCGCAAACTTCCCAGTTAGAGGGTTACGAGCGCACCATCTCTCCGATAGTGGCGCCACCATCAAGTACAAACTCTGTCCCTGTGGAGAAGGTTGCCTCAGACACAAGGAACAAAACCATGGCTGCAACTTCATCAGGTTGCCCAATTCGCGGGATTGGTCTGCGGGAGAAGCCAACATCGAGGCCCGCGGTCATGGGAGTTTCAATCGGACCGGGGTGAACAGAGACCACTCGAATGTTGTATTTCGCAAGGTCCAAGGCTGCAGATTTGGTGAGTCCCCGTACTCCCCATTTGCTCGCAACATAAGCACCCAATTGTGAGTAACCGGTCAGGCCCGCGGTAGAGCTTATGTTCACAATGACACCTGAGCCTGCGCGCTCCATTGAGGCAGCAATGTGTCGAATGCCCAAGAACGTGCCCGTGAGATTTATTTCGATGACCCGATTCCACTCAGACAGTTCACATGTGTCCAGCGGAGTGAACGCGACTACTCCCGCGTTATTGATCAAGATGTCTACCGGGCCAAATTTTTCCTCAGCGAATGCGATGGCTTTGATCCATTGCTCCTCACTGGTCACATCTAGATGGATGTAAGCACCACCAATTTCGGTAGCGAGGGCTTCACCTTCAGGGTCCAAGATGTCACAAACAACTACTTTTGCCCCTTCTCTCGCAAGTATGCGAGAGTCGGCTTCACCCAATCCGCGCGAGCCGCCGGTGACAATAGCTACTTTTCCATCGAGTTTTCCCATGCTCAACATGTTACGCGCATTGATGCTTTCATGGGGTCCATATGATTGACTAATGCCATCATGACCTCTTTGACCGCCCACCTTCCGTCGCCACTCATTGAAGGAATGCGAAGTGCTCGCAATGCGGGCCTGTGGGCGATATCTCCGGTGGACACTGCATGGCGCAAAGTGCGCGGCCTGAATCCGTTGCCACCCATTCCATTACGCAGACATGCGGGGCGAGCCAGCATTTTTGAGGCTGCTGCAATGCAAATGTCCGACGCCATTACTCGCTTGGATCTGTTGAAACCTGATTCTGTGGTTCTCGATGCTGGCTGCGGGTGTGGCGCGATGGCCTTGCAGTGGGAAAAGAGCATGGGACCGAATTTCCGCTACATCGGTTTTGACGTCCACGAACCTTCAATTGAGTG
>JALRGY010000078.1 GCA_023253325.1 Candidatus Nanopelagicales bacterium
CACGACACCGAACTTTTGGCCGATACCGTAAATAAAGTTTGGCATCTGGACGCCAATCGGCAAGAGATCGATCAATACACAATGTCCTGGGACAAGTACATTCTTGCGCGTGAAGTGGATGAGCGTAGGCGCAAGAGAGAACGCAGGAATGCTGAGCAGCAGGCCGACACACTTCGCAGGCAAGCCGAAAAAATGCGTGCCAAGGCCACCAAGGCAAAGGCAGCTCAAAATATGTTCAAGAGGGCAGACAAGTTGCTGTCCGAGACCTCAGTTGCGCAGCGCAAAGATGCCGTGGCCAAGTTGCGTTTCCCAACTCCCAAGCCCTGCGGTCGGGTGCCTCTCACGGCCAGTCAACTTTCACGGACTTACGGCAGCTTAGAAGTTTTCACCGACGTCAACCTGGCCATTGATCGCGGAAGCAAAGTTGTCATACTCGGACTCAACGGAGCGGGAAAAACAACAATGCTTCGAATTCTCGCCGGTATTGACACGCCTGATACAGGTACGCGCGAGTTAGGTCACGGAGCGGTAATCGGGTATTACGCCCAAGAGCATGAGACTCTCGACCCAAGCGCGACAGTGTGGGAAACCATGGCAGCCGCAGGATCGCACTTGAACGATACAGCGCAGAGAACTGTCCTAGGTTCATTTCTATTCCAAGGTGATGCCGTTCATAAATTGACCGGCGTCCTTTCAGGCGGTGAAAAGACTCGGCTAGCGCTGGCATGCCTGGTTGTGTCCGGTGCCAATGTCCTTTTGCTCGATGAACCAACCAACAACCTTGACCCAGCCAGTCGGGCTGAGGTGCTTAATGCGCTATCCCTCTATGAGGGGGCGGTAATCTTGGTGACGCATGATCCAGGGGCTGTGTTCGCACTGAATCCGGAGAGGGTCTTGATTTTGCCTGATGGTGACGAGGATCTGTGGAGTGATAGTTACGCCGAATTAGTGGAACTTGCCTGAACCAAGATTCAATATATGTTTAAGGGACACAACGACAAGGGGAGTGCAGCAATGAACATCGTTACGCAACTATCGGGGGACACCTTCAACATCACGCTCGATAGCCCCAAAAACCTCAATGCACAGTCACCCGGGATGTGGGAGCAACTGACCGAGATTTTCCACGCGGTACCGACTGATGCCCGATTCATTGTTTTAAGGGGAAATGGCAAAGCCTTCTCGGCTGGGCTGGACCGCGAGATGTTTACCCCCCAGGGCGTTGAGGGACAACCATCATTCCTTGAACTTGCGGCCCTCCCCGAGGATGAAATCGATGGCATCATTTCGCATTATCAAGAGGCATTTCGAGCATTGCGAGATCTGCCTCAACTGAGTTTTGCCCTTGTTCAGGGTTATGCGATCGGCGCGGGCTTCCAACTGGCGTTGGCATGCGACATGATCATCACGGAACCTGATGCACAGTTCGCACTCAAGGAAACTTCCCTGGGATTGATCCCAGATCTTGGTGGTTCGGGGCATATTTATCGACTGTTGGGTTATTCACGTGCACTTGAATTCTGTACAACTGGGCGATTCATGACAGGTGTTGAGGCACACGCCCTTGGAGTTGCAGTCTCGTGCAATGCGGACCTCGAAGCGGGTCTGGTCAGCATCCTCGAGCCCATGCGCGCTGCTTTGCCTAATGCTGTTGTTGAGACAAAAAATGTTTTGAAAAATATTGCATATGGTGAGGAACCATGGCTCGCCGAGCGGCGTGCTCAGACGCGAAGGCTCAAGGATCTCCGATCAGCCTTCATGCAATCGCAAGGGTCGTAACTCCGTGTCCATGGAAAATGCATGGCAGATGTACAGATCTCTGACAAGGGACAGTTCTGTCAAAGAAAATAAGATTTCCCGTGCACTGGTCAAGCGCATCTTGACCTATGCCAGGCCATATAAAATTCTCATTACTTTTTTCCTGGTAACACTTGTCTTTGCCTCGCTATTGAGCGTGGCGCAACCGCTGCTATTTCGTCGGATTGTTGATCAAGGGATTACCCCGGGCAACGCCTCCCTGGTAACATGGACGGCCATATTGATTGCGGTCCTTGCGGTCGCCGACGCAGGTCTGGGTTTGGTTAGTCGATATTTTTCCGCGCGGATCGGTGAGGGACTGATTTTTGATCTCCGCACTCAGGTTTATGACCATGTGCAGGCTCAAAGTGTTGCATTTTTCACCCGAGCGCAGACGGGAGCACTGATTTCACGTCTCAATAATGACGTGATCGGTGCGCAACAAGCCTTCACCTCAACGCTTGGTGGCGTGTTAGGCAACCTCATCTCACTCGTCATCGTGCTTGTCACAATGTTCTTGCTGTCGTGGCAAATAACTTTGGTGTCTCTGGTTTTGGTGCCATTGTTTCTCTTTCCGGCCCGATTTATGGGACGAAGGCTCCAAGCGATGACGCGCGAGGCGATGACCGTCAATGCCGAAATGAGCACTCAGATGACGGAGAGATTCAATGTTGCAGGCGCGCTGCTGGTTAAACTTTTTGGGCGCCCCCAGCAAGAATCTGAGTCTTTTGGTTCTAAAGCAGCAGTTGTTCGCGATGTTGGAGTCCGTATTGCTATGGCTAACAGGTGGTTCTTCACCGCACTTACCTTGGTTGCCGCTTTAGCGACAGCAATCACCTATGGATTGGGAGGCAACTTAGTCATACAGGGTGCGATATCACTGGGAACTCTGCTGGCTCTGGTGGGGTTGCTAGCTCAACTCTATGGCCCCTTAACAGCGCTCTCTAATGTTCGAGTTGATGTCATGACTGCGCTGGTTTCCTTCGACAGGGTATTTGAAGTCCTCGATCTCCAACCATTGGTCAAAGAGCCCGAAAAGGCAAAGGATATTCCTTCGGGCCCTCTCGACATCAATTTCTCTGCTGTCAGCTTCAACTACCCGCGTGCGAGTGATGTGAGCCTCAGTTCGTTGTCCTCTTCACCGGAAGCAGAGGTGGAAGATTCCGACGAGCCGGTCCTGTCGAATGTCTCCTTTGATGTCCCATCCGGAACATTAACCGCGTTGGTGGGCCCATCTGGGGCGGGAAAAACCACGATCACCGCACTGCTTGCACGGCTCTACGATCCAACGTCGGGCAAGATTCTCGTTGGAGGTGTCGATATCCGTGACGTAAGTTCTCAGGATTTGCGTGCTTCCATGGGGGTGGTCACACAAGATGCGCACCTTTTCCACGACACGATAAGGGCCAACCTCCTTTATGCTCGACCCGATGCAAGTGACACTGACATCATTGCTGCCTGCGCCGATGCCCAAATCCTCCCCATGATCCAAGCTCTGCCTAATGGCCTTGACACAGTTGTCGGTGATCGTGGTTACCGGTTGTCTGGTGGCGAGAAGCAGCGAATTGCTCTAGCCAGACTTTTGCTCAAATCGCCACGAATCGTGATCCTCGATGAAGCCACCGCGCATCTGGATAGTGAGAGTGAACGTGCGGTGCACCAGGCGCTCGATAATGCTTTGGAAGGTCGCACATCGGTGGTCATTGCCCACAGGCTCTCCACGATCAGAAGTGCCAATCAGATCCTTGTGGTTGTTGCAGGGCAAATCCTCGAGCGAGGTACTCATGATGAACTGATGGAGCGTGGAGCAACGTACGCAGAGTTGTATCGGACACAATTTGCAGGGTCAGAGTGAAACGCTTGATGGGGCGTTCCGCGCCCCTTCATCAGCGGCCTCGCGCCGCAAGAAGATAAACCATCCAATAATTGCAACGAGTGCAAAGAGAATCCACTGCACTGCGTAGGAAATATTTTGCCCTTCATCGACCGAAGGTACGGGAATAGGTATCAGGGCATCGGTTGGTTCAGAGGCAGTAATTTGAACAACACGGTTTTGAAACGTCGAGCCGGGGATTTGCGCACTGCGCTCGAGATCCGATGGAGACATTGCTGAGATGACATTTAACGGCAATCCCTGGCCCGAGTCCTTCGCGACCTCGAACAACCTGATGACGCCCTCTAATCGAATAGTCCCCACAGGGATTGCTGGAATTTCGGGTGCTGTGTTGGCCTGAGTTGAGGCCCCTAACCAACCGCGCAGAATCCAGACAAGGCTCGACGGTGGAGCGTCTTGAGGTTGGAAGGCTGACATCACCCAATACCCATTCCCTCCGTCCAGCGGACGTTGTCGAATCAACTGCGTCGATGCGGGGACAAACTTGCCAATCATTGACACCCGAGAGAATTCGTCGAATCCGGTTACGTTATTCGATTCTCCTGGGACGACATAGCCCTGTTCAATGGAGATTCGTTCAGTTCGATGTTCTTCGGCACGCGCCCATTGCCAGCGACTCAAGAGTCCAAAACCGATGATGGCCACGATGACCAGACAGGTGAAGCCGATCCAACGGGGAGTGCGTAGGAGGTCCAGCATGATTCAACTCTAAATGACTGCGCTAAGGCGTTTGTCGAGAGCCAATCTCACGGGGCATCACAATGATGTCATGCTGGGATGGACCTGGTGTTTGAGTGCCAGCTCGAGTTTTTGCCTGCGCTTGCGCCTGGGAGGGCAGCGAAACAGCGGTGACCCCCATGCTGCCCGGTTCATCGTTCTCCCGACCCGCGTTTGCCATGACTACCGCGAGATAAGGCAGGATTACCGCCCCTGCGATGAAGAGCCATTTGGGCCAGCCGGGGACGACTATGGCTGCCAATACGCAACCGGTTCTGATCCCCATTGAAATCAGATACCTCTTGGTTCGACCCCCCTGTTCATTGCTCAAGGCACGATTGGTTTGTGTGATGGTGTAAACCTCAGGCGCCATGCCGATAGCCTACGCCTTGGTGGGCATTCCTGCCCATTGACAAAAAGGACTACGGTGAGGTGTTGTTGTGACTGATCGTGCTTATGGCATGGCTCAAATTGTTGGCACATCCGAGCAATCTGTGGACCAAGCAATTAAGAACGCAGTAGCTCGGGCAGGCGAGCTACATAAGCATGTGGACTGGTTTGAAGTAGATCAAGTTCGTGGTTACGTTCGCGATAACAATGTTGACCATTTTCAAGTGACGGTCCGCGTTGGATATCGGTTAGAGGACAAATAACCAGTGGGCGGCACATCGATTGCATTCGTGACAGGTGGTAACAGGGGTATTGGCCTGGAAACCGCTAAGGCCTTGTCAGCGGCTGGACACACGGTCGTCATTGGATCCCGCAGCGGGTCAGTCGAGGAATCTGCGGGCTTGCCTGAGGGTATTCACAGTGTCCGAGTGGATGTGAGCGACTCCGAATCAATTGATCAAGCAATCTCAGAAATCGAGCAGACATGGGGACCGGTCAATGTCCTTGTTGCAAATGCTGGCATCACGCGGGACACGTTGCTCATGCGTATGTCTGACGAGGACATCGATGCGACGATTACAACGAATCTCACTGGATCTATCCGACTAGCGCGCCGAGTCTTGCGCGGGATGCTGAAGGCAAAGGGCGGTCGAATAATTTTCATGTCGTCGGTCGTGGGGCTTCTAGGCAGCGCTGGTCAAGTCAATTACTCAGCTTCCAAAGCTGGGCTGGTAGGAGCAGCTCGGTCCTTGACTCGTGAAGTCGGTTCTAGAGGTATCACCGTTAATGTCGTAGCACCTGGATTTATTGACACAGATATGACGGCAGGCTTAGCAGAGGATACGAAGGCCGGAATTCTCGCCTCCATTCCAACAGGTCGCTACGGAAGTGTTCAAGAGGTAGCCGATACGGTGGTTTTTTTGGCATCTGACGGCGCCTCGTATATCTCCGGAGCCGTTATCCCTGTGGACGGTGGACTTGGAATGGGACATTAGGACGATGCCCACGCACGAATTTCTTGGCAATCGATCGCTTACTGGAAAGGGACTCTCATGACACTGCTTAGTGGAAAGTCAATTCTCATCACAGGTGTTCTCACCGATCAGTCCATTGCATTTCACGTTGCCAAACTGGCGCAGGAGCAAGGAGCTCAGGTAATCCTGACGTCTTTTGGTCGCACCATGTCGCTCACAAAACGTACGGCATCACGACTCCCAATTGAAGCCCCAATTGTGCAGCTGGATGTGACCTCTCCTGAAGATCTAGAACTTCTCAGTTCACGAGTGCAGGAACACACCCCTCAACTAGACGGAGTATTGCACTCCATCGGATTCGCCCCAGAAAGCGCGCTAGGCGGGAACTTTCTCAAGACCGAGTGGGCCGACGTCGCAGTGGCTCTCGAGATCTCCACTTTCTCTCTCAAGTCACTTGCAGTCGCCGCGACACCACTTATGCGCCCGGGCGGCTCCGTAGTGGGACTTGATTTTGATGCCACCGTTGCGTGGCCAACCTACGATTGGATGGGTGTTGCCAAGGCTGCTCTCGAGAGCACATCCCGATACCTTGCCCGCGACCTTGGAGCACAAGGAATTCGAGTCAATCTGGTTGCAGCAGGTCCAATCCGAACAATGGCGGCTAAGAGCATCCCCGGTTTTGAGGAGTTTGAAAACCTTTGGGCTCAACGTGCACCTTTGGGCTGGGATGTCACCGATCCGACTCCTGCGGCCAAGGCATGCGTGGCTTTGATGTCAGATTGGTTCCCTGCCACTTCAGGATCAATTATTCATGTTGATGGCGGAATGCATTCCCAAGGAGCGTAAACAAATATTTGTTACCCTCTTGCCTCGTACATCCCATGTCGAGCATCGGATGCTTCAATTTCATCCCGGGTGATGCCTAGCAGGTATAAAACGGAGTCCAGATACGGAACATTGACCGAGGTGTCAGCGTGATCCTTGAGAACCTTCTTGGCATTGAAGGCCACACCCAGCCCTGCTGCCTCAAGCATGTCGATGTCGTTTGCGCCATCCCCGATCGCGATAATGCGTCGCCTCGGGATGGCATGGCGCTTAGCGATTTCTTCGAGTGCTTCTCTTTTACCTTTCCTGTCAATTAGGGGACCGATCAGCTTTCCGGTGAGTTTTCCCTCTTTGATTTCAAGGGTGTTTGCTCGCACCTCGCTGACAGCTAGTTGATCTGCTATCGGTGCGATGACGTTGATAAACCCTCCTGAAACAAGCACAATTCGATAGCCAAGCCGGTTGAGCGTGCGACACAAAGTTCTTGCCCCTGGCGTTAAACGAATTGCCTCACGCACTGAAGTAATAGCAGTTTCGTCTAGGCCCGCTAATAATGCGACGCGTTCCAAGAGCGATTGCGCAAAATCTATTTCACCTGCCATGGCGCGCTCCGTGATTGCGGCAACTTCAGGGCCCACTCCTGCACTGGCCGCTAGCAGGTCTACTACTTCGTCCTCGATCAACGTCGAATCCACGTCAATTACAACGAGATACTGGCCCCGTGCCTCAAGGTCAACATCCTGTACAGAAATGTCGACACCACACTCGACGGAGACTTGGGCAAGTGAACGCCTCATTGAATCAGGGTGCGCACCTGAACCTTCGAGTCGGATGGCCGTGACCGGATATGCCGCGATGCGATGTATCCGGTCAATATTGCCCCCAATCTCGGCAATCGTTGCGCTGACCCGTGTCACCGCCTCGGGGCTTAATGGCGAGCCCATCAGGATCACCTGGAACCTGTCTGAAGCGCTAATGAGCGACTCCCCAACTCCGGGAACGGTTGAGACTTCGAGATCCATTTGGCTGGCGATCATGCGAACGGCCGTCCGAGCTTCGTGGAGGACATCATCTGCTTGCTCGGTGGACAGGTTCGAGTCCTCGTTGACCGCAATGAGAAACACGAGGATTAATCGACCTCTCACAACTAACTGCTCCATGTCGATAACATGAACCGGGTACCGAGAAAATGATTCAAATAATGACCGTGTAACCCCCGGGCGATCGGCACCGTTGATCGTTACGAGCAAGGTCTTGTTTCCCATGGTGTAACCCTAGAGAATCTCAGGGAAGGAGTGACATGAGGCGTGCGCTCAGGTGGATCATCGGTTCTCTTTTGCTCATTCTTGCTGGGGCATTCGCTGCCGTGGCTATCGCCATTTATGCAACTTTAGGCTTCTCCAACTCGCTGACAGCGGATGGATTCCAGATCCCTTCAACTGAATTGGAAAACTGTGGCAGCTTGTTGATTGACGTCAATTCTATCTCAATTGAGTC
>JALRGY010000079.1 GCA_023253325.1 Candidatus Nanopelagicales bacterium
CTTGATGGGCGCGTCACTCTCGCAAGCAAAACAACGGAGCCCGCACCTCGGTCAACAATCAAGGCTGCCCGCGTACCATCTCGTGAGGGGAAAACTCCAAGAAGCGTGTCCTCGTCCGCTAGGCCCTGCAATTCGATGCGAAACTTTTGGCCCGAAGGTCCAAAGGAATAAGGCACACCGAGGGCATCAACAAACCACGTGTTGACAGCACCGTCAAATGCAACGGAACGAGCGTTGTCTCCTTCAACCTGTTGCTGAACGGTCGAGCCAACCAGCAGGCGTGAGGTGATCATTTCCCCATCCCGATTCAAGCCCGCCATTCGACTACCGTCACGCGAAACCGCTAACGTGACCAGCCCCAAGTCTTGTATTCCGAATGCACCCGCAACCCCGAAGTTGCCATCAGGTGTGAGTCGAATGACCCCTGCACTTGTTGACACATAACCATTGGCACTGGCGGGAAGTCCACTTGGATCAACTGAAGGCCATGCATCTCGGGACTGCGGGCTCAGCACGCCTGGGACCACCAGCGGCGCACCACCCGCGAGCACTTCCACCGCTTGAATTTCCGGGAGTTGGCGCAATGTCCACACTATTTGTTGTGACATAGCGACCCTAGCCGCGTCCGACGAAAATTCGGTCGCCTGCGGCAGGCTCACGCGAGCAACGCCGTTTTCAATCGGCACCGCTTCCACTTCAAGTTGAACCCCCTCAGGGAATCCGGTTCGCACCGCGGGGCGCAGCCACGCATTAGGACCCTCGAGCAACCGTTGCACCAATGTGGTCGCAAGGGCCGGACCAATCACTGGAATAAGCCGAGGATCGGGGACCAACGTTTCGAAACTTGGATTGAAGAAGAACACCGAATAACTGCGGTATGCACGGTTCACGTCAAATGACGACAGCAGCAAGCCCTCTGGTGCACGATTGATTCGCCATTCACCGCCGCGTTGGGTTAAAAAGAAATTTGTGCGTAACTCTGTACCTACCGGCTCAACAGCAAATCTGCCGATATCCGAGATACGCCCCGTCAACGCTGAACTCATCAACACCGCTGAACCAGCTTCTACCAGGGTCGGTGCGCCTTCGTAGATAGCAACACCGGCGGATGGGTCCCAAGTTGCCGCAGCTTCCGATGTCAAATAACTCCTAGCAACCGCATGATCGCTGTCAAATGATGCTGACGCCTCAAGGAATCCCTGCACAATTTCAATTGGGTTCATTCCTTCTCGCGGCGGACGGGCAATGACCCGAATGAATTGGTCGGCACTGTTATTCGCAACCAGCTGACCTTGTTCGACCGGACCTGACGTGGGAACTTGTGCGACCAACGAGGTAGGGACGTTCGAGCATGACGAAATCAGGGCCAATATGAATCCGAGCATGACAAGTCGTGGGACCATGGAGCGAGACAAGTTATTCACAGCTCACTCCTCATCCATGGCGGCTCTCCCAGATGGTTGAAATCGTTGACTGCATTCATGCGCGGCGAGGCCGTGTAATCGCGTTCATCGTGTTCATCATGTTCATCCCGTTCATCGCCAAGCGCCAATGCAGGCGAGTTGATTGTTCCGCCCGCCTGACGAGGCAGCGTCAAGCGGAAACAAGCACCAACACCGGGCTCCCCCCAAGCTTCCAACCATCCCGCATGCAGTCGAGTGTCTTCAAGTGCAATGGCAAGTCCCAGTCCAGTTCCACCGGTGGTTCGCGCACGCGCTTTATCCGCTCGCCAGAATCGGCTGAAAACCAAGCTTGCTTCACCCGGGTGCAGGCCGACACCATAATCTCGAACCGTTAAGGAAATCGCCGATTCATTACCTCCCAATTCAATGGACACCCCGACTTCATTGGCATGTTCAATCGCATTATCAACCAAGTTCCGCACCACACGATCAATACGGCGGGGATCACATTCGACAAAACATGGCCTTTCATATGCAGCGAACCGCACCCTGAGATTATTGCGCTCAGCAAGTGGCTCGGTACTTGTAATCACCCGCTCAATGAGTGGCACTAAGTCAATGCGCTCAAGGTCCAAGACAGCCGCACCAGCATCAAACCTGCTGATTTCGAGCAAATCCACCAGCAATGCTTCAAATCGATCAAGTTGGTTTTGTAATAACTCCACAGAGCGCGAGGTTGCTGGGTCAAATTGACTTCTCTCCTCGTACATAACATCGGCGGCCATGCGTATCGTGGTAAGCGGAGTTCGAAGTTCATGCGAAACATCCGACACGAATCGCTGCTGCACCAGCGACAACTCTTCAAGCTGACGAATCTGTGTGGCTAGATTTTTTGCCATCTCATTAAAGGATTGAGCCAATTGCGCCAGATCGTCTTCCTTCTTGACCTGCATACGCTCCGATAGTTTGCCCGAGGAGAAGCGATGAGCGATTCGGGCTGCCTCCCGGACTGGAACAACCACCTGACGCGTTACAAGCAAAGTCACAATCGCAACCAAAAGCACCAACACAATTCCAGTACCGACAACCGAACTCGACACGAGATCAAGGGTCTCTTGCTCCTGAGCAAGTGGGAATAGGTAGTACAACTCATAAGGTCCCACGGTTGGAACGGTCAGTGGCGCCCCAACGATCAATCCTGGAACACTTCGACCGTCAAGAAATACGATCGGCGCGAACGTCCACGACTGGCGCTGGGTGTCTTGAATCGAATCCCTCAAATCGATCGGGATACTTGAAACTGCCACGAGGTTTGTTCCGCGCTCTGGAGCATCATCGTCCCCATTGGATGAAAGCAGCAGTACCTCAAATGTCGCCGGCGAACCTGACCGGGAACCCAATGTCGTGATGACGCTATCGACTAATCGAGATTGTGACGGCGTGGCCGGACCCGTGTTTGCTGCATCGAGCAATCGCTGTGCTTCACCTAAACCTGCTGAGGCTTCTCCCACCGAGGCCGTTTCTTTGGCGTCCAAGAGTCCCGTTGTTACGCGTGACAATAGAGAGAACCCCAACACGGTGACAACGATCGAGCTCAAAATCAAAGTGGACATGGTTACTCGGAAAAGTAGCGATCTGCGCCATAGCCTGCGTAGTGCCCGAAATGGACTGAAGATCGCCCGGAATATGATCATGGTGTATCGGCCTCGTGAAAGAACACGAACTACATCGGCCCAGCTTTGTAACCAACGCCGCGCACGGTAAGAACGATGTCGGGCCGTTCGGGGTCATGTTCAATCTTGGCTCGCAAACGCTGCACATGAACATTCACTAGACGCGTATCCGCTGAGTGACGGTAGCCCCACACTTCCTCGAGTAGTGCTTCTCGGGAAAAAACTTGTCCGGGCTTGCGAGCCAGACACACGAGCAGGTCAAACTCCAGCGGAGTGAGCGCGAGAACTGCATCACCCCTGCGCACCGTATGGCCGGTGACATCGATGGTGACATCAGCAATTTCAAGCTCTTGGATCGCGACATCGTCATTGCGGCGCATGCGAGCCCTAATTCTGGCAACAAGCTCTTTGGGTTTGAAAGGTTTAACTATGTAGTCATCTGCTCCGGATTCCAAACCGACCACGACATCGACGGTATCGCTTTTGGCCGTCAACATCACAATAGGAGTTCCCGATTCCGCCCTGATCAACCTGCAGACTTCAACGCCATCGCGGCCCGGCAACATTAGGTCAAGGAGCACAATGTCCGGACGCGAATCACGGAATACCCGCAATGCTTCGGAACCGTCCGAGCAGAACACCGGCTCGAATCCCTCGCCGCGCAGCACGATGCCCAACATTTCTGCCAACGCCAGATCATCATCGACCACAAGAACCCGACCACGGGTCAAGGGGGGCATCTCGTGGGACCCGAAGGCTCCGCCTGGTGACATCGTCATGCCCCTATCGTGTCACCCTCGAGGATCTCCTGCACGAGGACCTTGGAATCACCTCATAAAACACCGTAGAAACAGGAACTTTTTTTGCCCTAGCGATCTGACCACAAGTCAATCAGCACGCCATGACATGATCGAGACACCCTCGAGAAGGAGCGCTCCCGTGAGTCGAACCAGACCCAACCCGCACAGAGCCCGCCGCGGTCTGCGCACATCCGTGCCCGCTCTTGTGGTCGCAGCGGCCCTATCTCTCGGATTTACTCTCGTGGCTCCGGCCTCGGCTCAACAGGCCGGGACACACGAGATCTGGATCGATCCCGGGCCCTACGCATTCGCTCTTTCAATTGATACCTCTTCATCGATCAGCGCATCCTCGTGTCCGGAGGCAATCACCCACCGCCCCAACATCTCTCTTCGCGGTGATGTCATCGAGTCGACGACAAGTCCCTACCTATGGTGCACATTTACCACCACGCCCTCCTCCGGGTTTCCCGCATTCCAGTACCTCGCCGTCACGGGGACGGTTTCCAGTGCAGACGGTCACGAATACTCTGACGTGCAGCCATGCGCCATCGTCTTTCCCTATCAATTCACGGGCTCCGGGCCAACCTGCGATGCACTTTCTCAGGACTTCTACTTCACCGGCTCAAACGGGCATCTCACCATCTCCTTCGACGGTTACCTCGATGTGGCTCCGCAGATGGAGAGGATTCAGTCACGGCTCACCTCGGTGCTCGAGACGAATGAGCGGCAGTGTGACAACACGCCCCCTGCCAACGGAGGCAACATTGTTGGCACTGCAGGTGACGATGTCTTGTGCGGCGGTCCGGGCGCGGACACGATTACAGCCGGGGGTGGCAATGATGTCGTCTACGGCGGCGGCGGCGATGACGACATCTCGACCGGATCAGGTGACGATATCGCTTTCGGGGGACCAGGAAACGATTCCCTGCGATGCGGCAGTGGCGACGACTTCTGCGGAGGCGGACGGGGCGATGATGTCGTCGCTGGGGGTCCGGGCTACGACATCGTCAATGGTGCCTCGGGTACGGATTCAACCAATGACGGGACGGGAAACGGGCTCAACTTCTCCGGCGAGGCCGACAAATAGACCGAAGTCCATTCTTGGCACTCTCCCTGTCACTCGCTCGCACCCGGACCTAGGCCTTGTCGATAGCAAGTGCAGCCTTGCGGGTCATCGCATCGACCGCCAACTGCATACGCCCCGTCACGGCAGGTGATACCGGGTCGATTGCAGGTGCCGAAGTCGACGGGTTCCACAGGCGCGCGAATTCGGCTCGAACGATCGCCTTCCCTACCAATTTCCACGATGAGTATTGCTGCACCACCCAACTGGACACGACGGTGCTCGGTGCATTGGAGTCATACAGCGTGTTTTGGAATGTCGTACTGACACTGACAGGGCCACCTGCGTCGCGGCCGGTGGTGACATCGTTGAATTCAAGACTTGCCCAAATGACTTCCTGCCCATCGGGCAGGGTGCGCGACGTTTTGGGTGCGAGTACCACACCTGAGCAGCGCTTGGTCAATACCCGCACGACCTTTTGCCATGCAGCCTGAGCTTTCGCTTTCGATGGGTAAAGACTTATGTCCACGGTCGTCTCGCTCAGGCCGTCCGACACCTTGACATCACGCATTGATTTGATCGAGGACACGGGCCTCGGCGCGTAACGACCCACGCCCAGACCGTCTTCGCACAAGTCCAATCCCCTAACGGGGTCAGTATCCGTCGTTACATCCTCCGAAACAGTGCCCTGTGTTCGGAGTGCAGCAGGAGCTGGCGTCATGGCCGATACGGCAATCGCAGCCAGACTCTTGTCGTCCACTCCAGATGCTGACACCGGCGTCGGCACCGAGATCAGTGCCAGACCGACGACCGCGAACGTGACGGGAAGTTTCAGCGAGTACATGCCCGCAAGTGAACCACATTGGATGATCTAAACGACCTGTACCCTCGCCGCGATAACGAAGCCTAAAATCTGGGAAAAAAGCCAGCGGCACCACCATGAACACTGCGATCCCCCGAAGGGCACTGAAACGCCAAAACCTGCAGTTTCCCTCACAACTGAATGCGGAAGTGAAGAAAACTGCAGGTTGCGAAGCGTCAGCGCTTAGTAACGGTAGTGATCTGGCTTGTAGGGGCCAGCAACGTCAACACCGAGGTACTCAGCCTGTGGCTTGGACAGTTCGGTGAGGTGCACGCCGAGTGCGTCAAGATGCAGGCGAGCAACCATTTCATCGAGGTGCTTGGGAAGTACGTGCACATCAAGGGAGTACTGATCCCGCTTGGTGAACAACTCGATTTGCGCCAACACCTGGTTGGTGAATGAGTTGCTCATGACAAATGATGGGTGACCGGTTGCGTTACCCAGGTTCATCAAGCGGCCCTCGCTCAAGATCAATACGGCACGGCCGTTTGGCAAACGCCACTCGTGAACCTGAGGCTTGATCTCAAGTTTTTCGATCCCGGGAATCTTGGCAATGCCCGCCATGTCAATCTCGTTGTCGAAGTGCCCAACGTTGGCAAGAATTGCAAGGTTCTTCATTTGGAGGACGTGCTCGGCACGGATTATGTTTTCGTTTCCGGTCGAGGTAACAAAGATGTCTACCTGGTCAATGACAGACTCAAGACGCGCTACCTGGTAGCCATCCATTGCAGCCTGCAGCGCACAAATTGGGTCAACCTCGCTGATTATGACCCGCGCCCCTTGACCTCTGAGGGCTTCTGCGGAACCCTTCCCAACATCTCCGTAGCCGGCAACAAATGCCACCTTGCCGCCCATGAGAACATCTGTAGCTCTATTGATGCCGTCTACCAGCGAGTGGCGAATGCCGTACTTGTTGTCAAACTTGCTCTTTGTAACGGCATCATTCACGTTGATGGCTGGAAACAACAGTTTTCCTTTTTTGTGAAATTCATACAGCCTGTGAACACCTGTAGTGGTCTCTTCCGAGACTCCCCTGATCTCATTCGAGATGCGAGTGAAGTACTTCTCGTCTCGCTCCAAGCTCTGCCTCAGCAGGCTAAGGACAACCCGATACTCGTCAGAGTCGTCAGCTATAGGCTCGGGAATCTTGCCTGCTGCCTCAAACTCAACACCCTTGTGCACCAAGAGGGTCGCGTCTCCACCGTCATCCAAGATGAGATTTGGGCCCTCTGAGCCTTCTGAGGAAAAGTCAAAGATCCGCTCTGTACACCACCAATATTCCTCGAGGCTCTCGCCTTTCCAGGCAAACACAGGAGTTCCCGACGGGTTTTCCGGCGTTCCATCGCCAACCACTACAGCCGCAGCAGCCTCGTCCTGGGTGGAGAAGATGTTGCAGCTGGCCCACCTAACCGAGGCACCGAGTGCAACCAAAGTCTCGATGAGAACCGCAGTTTGAATGGTCATGTGCAAAGAGCCTGCAATCCGAGCTCCACGAAGTGGCTGCTGCGATCCGAACTCTTCGCGAAGAGCCATCAGTCCAGGCATTTCCGCCTCTGCCAGTCTGATCTGATTTCTGCCGTACTCGGCAAGAGATAAGTCCGCTACCCGGAACTCTTGCTCGGTAAGAGTTCTGCTCATAGATGAGGCCTTTCGTGTCGAAACTAAGTGTTTCGGATTTGAGAGATTGCTTTGTCTCGAATCTCAATCATCAAGGCCTCGTGATTTGATTCGACGTTTAGTCTAAGCAATGGTTCGGTGTTTGAGGGCCGAATGTTGCACCACCACCAATTGTCATCCGATTTACCCAAGAAGGTATTCCCGTCAAATTCCTCCTCCAAGTCGTAACTCAGCTCGGATCGAACCCTTGCTAGGGCTGCTTCCTTGTCAGCAACCCGTGAATTGATCTCGCCGGAGGAAAAATAAGGAGTGTTAGTTGCCGCTATCTGGCTCATCGACTGATCTGATGCCCCTCGTTCGCTCATTAGGTGCATAGCAGCCAGCATTCCGTTGTCGGCTCCCCAAAAATCACGGAAGTAGTAGTGAGCTGAGTGCTCACCACCAAAGACGGCACCGGTGGCTGCCATCTGATCCTTAATTAGCGAGTGGCCAACCCTGGTTCGGTGAGGCCTAGCACCCGCCTGCTCAATTGCCTCAGCTACGAAGCTAGATGTAAGTGCGTTGTGGATGACAACGACGTCTTT
>JALRGY010000007.1 GCA_023253325.1 Candidatus Nanopelagicales bacterium
AGGAACGTGGAAACCGTTCCTTTTATGTTCGACTGATACAGAGGAGATCTTTTTGTGGCGGGGCTCGCAAATTCAATGAATTACCGCGCACCTCATTCACTTCACGCCTATTCCTGGGCCGGTAAAGAGCCTTAATGGTCGGCATAAACAGTGCCAGTCCCATGGCAATAATGAGACATAGATGAGCCAGACTTAAGTGAGGATGCGATTCCTCAGGAGTTTCGGCCGCGACGCCTCGGACTACTTCGAGTTCATGGAGTGTCGCTTGAGTGTCATGAGCGAGAGTGTCGTGAGCGAGAGTGTCGTGAGTTTGAGCGTCGTGAGACTGCGTCACGGTGATGCTCGCTTGGAGAGCTGGGTTGGAACACATGAAAATCACCATTTGGTGCATTCCGATGAGCCCGATTGCGACCGCGACTGCAACGCCCAGACGGGTGATGAGTCTCGATGCTATGCATGGCCTGTTTCCCATGTTCTCATGGTGACATTCGTGAGGCCATGATGCAATACGGTGACATTCATGAGGCCATAAAGCAATATGGTGGAGTTGGAAACGAGCAGATGAACAAAACTGTGGCGGAGGATAGGGGATTCGAACCCCTGAGGGCGTTAACCCAACCCGCTTTCCAAGCGAGCGCCATAGGCCACTAGGCGAATCCTCCGCGGAGGAGCGTACCCGTCGCCTCGCCGCCCCGACCAATCGCCTATGCTCGCCCCAACCCCCCGCGTGGCGGCATCTTGCCTAACTCCCCCAGGGCCGGAAGGCAGCAAGGGCAGGCGGGCGCTGATAGGTGCGCGGGGAGTCCCATCTTTAAGCAATACCGTGTTTCTACGGTGTTGAAGTTGCGTGAAGTGCTGGTATTTTCCAGCCACAATCCAAAAAGTGGAACCATTGAAGGGAAAATCGTGAAATTAAGCGTTCTCAAGCCTGCAGGAATTGTGGCTCTCGCCTCGATCCTCGCAGTGGGGGCTTCTGCTCTCCCCGCACAAGCTGCTCACTCGGGAGAAATTGTTATTGCCTTAGAGGCACCCCTAACGGGTGAGCAGGCCAATAATGGCAAGGACCAACTGCGCGGAGCCCAGCTTGCTGCCAAGCAAATCAATGCTGCTGGCGGCGTCATGGGAAAGATGATCAAAATCGTTGGAGTCGACGACCAAGCCGACCCTGATAAGGCGAAGGCGGCAGTTAAGGCAGCCAAGAAGGCTGATGCTGATGCCGTAGTCGGCCCTTACAACTCAGGTGTTGGAATCGTGAACCTCCCGATCTACGTCAAGAACAAGATTTTCCCCATGCGCATGACATCCTCGCTGGATACACAGGGTTTTGGCGCAACGGTTCAGCCCATGAACTCGCAGATCGCACCCGCTGAAATTGATTACATCAGTTCAACAGGAGTGAAGTCCGTTGTCATGCTGGTTGACTCATCGGCTTACACAACCTCCATCGCCACACAAACAGCGGCAGGGCTCACTGCAAACGGTATTTCCGTTACTCAAATTTCGATCCCAGACGGCAAAACTAATTACACGGATCAGGTCACTCAGGCATTGGCATCGAACCCTGGGATGGTGTACTCCAGCACCTATTACCCCGAGGGTGCAATCATCGCTCAGGAACTCCAAGTCTTGGGCGTGACCACTCCCTGTTTCATGGGCTTGGCCAACGTGGACCCAGAATTCGTCACTGAAGCAGGCCTTTCGGCTGCACAACACTGCACATTCAGTGGTGTCCCCGCCGCTCCACAATTGCCATCTGCCAAGGCCTACACCAAGGCATATGTCAAAGAGTTCAAAAAGAAGCCAGGTGTGTGGGGCGACTTCACCTACGACTCTGTCTATGTCCTGGCAGCTGCGATTGAGAAGGCCGGCACAACAAACTACAAGGCGCTCAGGAAAGCAGTTCTTGCAACAAAGGACTACAAGGGTGCAACCGGCTCAATAACTTTCAAGAAGAAGACAGGAAACCGCACAGAGGTTCCGGTCGAAATCCTTGAGGTCAGCAACAAGGGCACATTCGTTCTCGCTGACTAGTTGCAAGTTGCGTTCTCTGCCCGGCTTTCCTTCGAGGAGGTCGGGCAGAGTCCTTTGCGGGACCGACTGTCTCCGTGACTGTGTAGAGTGGCGGCGTGGCAAAAAAGGCAGAGACCCAAGCACCAAAAAGCCCTCATATGGCCTTGTATCGCACCTATCGACCACAAACCCTGAGTGAAGTCGTTGGGCAGGATCACGTCACAACACCCCTACGCAGGGCTCTGGAAAATAACCGGATGCACCATGCATATTTGCTCTCTGGGCCGCGTGGTTGCGGTAAGACTTCAACGGCACGCATTCTTGCCCGCTCCCTGAATTGCGAGCAAGGACCAACCCCGGATCCCTGCGGCGTGTGCGAAAGTTGTATTGATCTGTCAGCAACGGGATCGGGTTCCATCGATGTGATCGAGCTCGATGCAGCAAGCCATGGTGGTGTTGATGACACCCGTGACCTCCGAGAGCGCGCCATGTTTGGCCCCGCCAAGTCCCGCTACAAGGTATACATAATCGATGAAGCCCACATGATCTCTCCCGCGGGTTTCAATGCGCTGTTGAAATTGGTGGAGGAGCCACCGGAGCACGTTCGATTTATTTTTGCGACTACTGAGTCAGACAAGGTGCTTCCAACAATCCGCTCGCGCACACATAATTATGGTTTTCGTTTGGTCCCCGTCAAGATTCTTCAAGAGCATTTGGCAAGTGTCTGCGTGAGCGAGGGAATTCCTGCTGATCCTGCGGCACTTGCGTTGATTGCGCGTGCTGGCGCGGGGAGTGTGCGCGACTCACTCTCGGTACTCGGTCAAGTTATTTCAGGGTGCGGACCTGAAGGTGTCACCTACCAAGACGCCGTACTGCAATTGGGCATGACAGACAACGCACTACTCAACGAAACTATTGACGCACTCATTGATCGCGATGGGGCAGCACTCTTTGATGTTGTTGACCGCGTGATTGAGGCAGGGCATGAGCCGCGACGCTTTGTCACCGACCTTCTCGAGCGAATCCGGGATCTCATTGTTTTGCAACGCGTTCCGGGTGCAGCAGAGCGTGGTTTGATACACGCGCCGCTTGAAGTTATTGAAACGGAAAGTGATCAGGCCAATCGCATTGGTGCAGCGGAACTTGCACGTGCCGGAGATCTGGTGTCCCGCGCGTTAACAGAGATCAAGGGTGCAACCGCACCACGCCTTCAGCTTGAACTGCTCATGGCAAAACTCCTTTTGCCGGCATCCGATGACTCGACCCAAGGCTTGCGCGCGCGCATTGATCAATTGGAACGCGGCGTGGCTGCAGGGGTTGTGCATCAGGCACCTCAACAGGCAGTACCTGCTGCACCGGCTACACCTGCCGAACCGGTTGCCGCACCTGCGGCTGCGGCGGTCCCACCCGCACCCCCCAAGTTGTCGGCGGTCGCTCCAAAGACCGCACCTGCTGAAGCCACGAAAAAACCACCGACCACACCCACTGCGCAGCAACCCAACCCCACTGCGCAGCAACCGGTTGTGGCGGACGCTCCCGCGATTGACGCCGAGCCTGCTCAGGCACCTGCGGCTCCGGCAAACCAAGGGAAAACGACGCTTGCGTCCTTCGTGTCCATGTGGCCGAGCATCATGGACGCCCTGTTGAAGTACTCACGCGTCGCCTGGATGGGTTTCACGGACTCGTCACCGCTGTCTTATGAGAACGGTGTTCTTGCGGTCGGGGTTAAAGACTCAGGGCGCTACAACAACGTTAAAGGCGGTGGCCATGATGAACGCCTCCGTCAATCAATCCTTGATGTTTTACAGGTTGACTGCACCATTGATGTTGTGCTGAGTTCCCAGGGAACACCGTCGGCGCCAGAACGTGTCGAGGACACCCCAAGCCTCGATGACGAAACCACACAAGACGTCACGGGTGCAGCCCTCATTGCTCAGGAACTCGGCGGCGTTTCAATCGGTGAGATCGAGAATGGTTAATCGGCATGTATGAAGGAATCGTTCAAGACCTTATCGATGAACTTGGTCGCTTACCGGGCATTGGTCCCAAGAGTGCCCAGCGCATCGCATTCCACATTCTGGGCACGGACTCTGACGATGTTCGTCGGTTGGCTGAGGTTCTCCTCGAGGTCAAGGACAAAGTTCAGTTCTGCGTAATCTGCGGAAACGTGGCGCAGTCAGAACAATGCCGAATTTGTAGTGATCCCAAGCGTGATCTCACGGTTCTGTGCGTGGTGGAGGAACCCAAGGATGTTGTTGCAATTGAAAAGACGCGCGAGTTCCGTGGTCGTTACCACGTTTTGGGTGGAGCGATTAACCCGATCGATGGCATTGGCCCAGACGACCTGAAAATCCGTGAGCTCATGATTCGTTTGAGTGATAACACTGTCACTGAGGTGATCATCGCGACGGATCCCAATCTTGAGGGTGAGGCAACCGCTACCTATTTGTCTCGCACTATCGCGCCACTGGGAATCACCGTGTCGCGTCTTGCCAGCGGGCTACCCGTTGGTGGCGACCTCGAATACGCCGATGAAATCACCCTCGGTAGAGCATTTGCGGGGCGACGTCAGGTTGGCACTTAGAACGACTAACTCTTTCCGCGTGGAGTCCATCGGAAAAAGACGGTGGCAAGAATTGCTCCAAGAATTATCCAGATCACCAACACCAGAGCTGTGAGCCCAAGTTCAAATGAACCATTGACTTCCATGGCGGCTGCGGTGTCAGGGAGAAACACGCTGCGCATCGCCTGGGTTAGCCACTTGAGGGGAAAGAGCGAGGCAAAGTTTTGCATCCATTGAGGCAAGTCGTTGAATACGAAGAAAACTCCTGAAGTGAACTGGAGAACCAAAACAACGGGAGATACCAATGCCGCTGCTCCCCGTCCTTGTTTGGGAACAACTGAATAAGCAATGCCCAACAGGGTCCAGGCGATGAGGCCAAGAACACTCACCCATACAAAAGTGAAAATGGCAAAGGGTGTTGTGGGAAGGTCGATGCCGAAAAATAGAACACCAACAGCAATCAGAATTGTTACCTGGGCAATATAGGCGACGAAGACCATGCCAATTTTCCCAATGAAAAAGGCTGCTCGCGGCATGGGTGTTCCTTGCAGGCGTTTGAGGGTTCCATCCTCACGCTCCATGGGGATTGAGATGGCAAGGTTTTGAAATGATGTGTAAAGGATGCCCGATGCAATCATCCCCGCCACAAAATATTGGGAGAAAGTTATTCCCGATTGGCCGAGTTCTTGTCCACCGAAAACGGACCCGAAAATAACGAGCAGGATCATGGGCAAAAGGAAATTGAAAACAGCGGATTCCTTGTCGCGGAAGAACTGCTTGAGTTCAATGCCTACGCGACCCAAACCCATGCGTAAAGTGTTCATGCAGCATCACCACCATTCGTCTGGCGATCTTGTGCAATCAATTCGAGGTAGGCGTCTTCCAAGCTCGCACGGCGAATTGCAAGATGTGGGATCTCACCGTCAAATCGTGCGGACAACTCCTGAACGAAAATAGTAGGCGTTGTGGTCGATTGAGACTGCTCTTGACCAGCTTCTGTCCATGTGACAATTGCATCGCCACGATGACCAATGGAATCGGGTGCGCCTTGTGCGACTATTCGTCCGCGAGCAATGACTGCCACGCGGTCGGCCAAGTACTGCGCTTCATCTAAATAGTGCGTGGTCAATAGAATCGTTGTTCCGTTGGATTTCAATCGTTCAATGAGCACCCAAAACTCTCGGCGTGCTTCCGGGTCAAATCCTGTTGTGGGTTCATCGAGAAATAGAACTTCGGGGTTACCAATAATTCCGAGTGCGACATCTAGGCGCCGGCGCTGGCCACCGCTGAGTTTGCCGTTGCGCGAGTCTGCTTTTTCAGTCAAACCCACGGCGGTCATCACCTGATCTGGATCTGCTGGGCTGGGGTAATAGCGGGCAAAATGCTTGATGGTTTCACTCACCGTGAGATCTGCCATATCGGTGGCATTTTGCAGAACTATGCCCAGTTTTGCTTTCCACGCGGCCGTGGGGCGGCTCGGATCGACGCCGAGGACGCTGGCCTGGCCACCATCACGCTCCCGATAGCCCTCGAGGATTTCGGTCAACGTCGTTTTCCCAGCACCATTGGGTCCAAGGATTGCCAGACACTCCCCGGAATCCATGTGGATGGAGACTCCTGCGAGGGCAGTGAAATCACCATAGTTCTTGGTCACATCGGTGGCTGTGATTACTGGGGTGCTGCTCATTACGGGGAATCCTTTGATCGAGCTGTTGACGTGTAACGGGTCCTCAGCAGGATAACCGCTGCGACTAAACTAACTCCCTGTGTCCCTGATTGTCCAAAAATATGGTGGTTCAAGCGTTGCTGACGCGCCCAGTATCAAGCGTGTTGCGCGTCGAATCGTGGACACCAAAAAGGCGGGACACGACGTTGTCGTTGTTGTTTCCGCCATGGGAGATTCCACTGATGAACTCATGGATCTCGCGCAACAGGTCTCACCGCTGCCTCCCGCACGTGAGCTTGACATGCTGCTCACCGCAGGCGAACGCATTTCCATGGCCCTGCTCGCCATGGCGATCTCAGATCTCGGCGCCGTTTCGCGGTCCTACACGGGTTCGCAGGCAGGTTTGATCACTGACTCGGCACATGGAGCGGCTCGAATTATCGATGTCACCCCCGGCCGAATCACCGACGCATTGGACAAGGGTGCGATCCCCATTGTTGCAGGGTTTCAAGGGGTAGCGCAGGACACCAAAGACATTACGACTCTAGGTCGCGGCGGTTCAGACACCACTGCTGTCGCACTGGCCGCTGCGCTCAACGCGGATGCCTGTGAGATCTACACCGATGTTGATGGCGTTTTTACAACGGACCCACGGGTTGTTTCCCGTGCCTCAAAAGTCGACTACATCACCTATGAAGAAATGCTAGAACTTGCGGCAGTCGGTGCCAAGGTTCTGCATTTGCGGTGCGTGGAGTACGCCCGCCGATTTGGTGTTCCCATTCATGTTCGTTCCTCGTTCTCTCAAGCCGAAGGAACGTGGGTTCTCTCACCCGAGGGTGTGCAAGCAGCGGTAGCGGAAGGAAAAATCATGGAACAACCAATTATTTCTGGAGTTGCGGCTGATCTGAAGGATGCCAAGGTCACCGTCGTCGGTGTCCCAGACAGACCAGGTGAGGCTGCGGGGATCTTCCGTGCACTCGCGGATGCCCAAATAAATGTCGACATGATCGTGCAGAACATTTCCTCGACTGCTACGGGTCGCACTGATGTCACGTTCACCTGCCCCCAGGACTCCGTGCAAAAGGCAATGGCGGCATTGAATGACGCACAAGGATCCATTGATTTTGAAAGCTTGATAGTCGATGACCAAGTGGCAAAGATTTCGCTGGTCGGTGCAGGAATGCGTTCGCACCCAGGCGTCTCTGCTGACTTCTTCACCTCATTGGCTGACGCAGGCGTTAACGTCGAAATGATTGCAACCTCTGAAATTCGAATTTCAATCGTTACCCGAGCGGAATCCGCACAAACTGCTGTTCAAGCAATTCACACAGCATTTGGTTTGGATGCTGATGGTGAAGCAGTTGTTTATGCAGGGACGGGCAGATAGATCATGAGCAATGCAAAGAATGTCGCAGTGGTCGGTGCGACGGGCCAAGTCGGCACCGTGATGCTCAAGCTTCTTGCCGAGCGCGAGTTCCCCATCAAGTCATTGAGATTGTTTTCCTCAGCGCGCTCTGCTGGAAAAGTCATTACCTGGCAAGGCGAGGAAATCACCGTTGAGGATGCTGCCACGGCAGATCTTGAGGGCATCGACATTGCGCTGTTTTCCGCGGGAGGTGCAACCTCAAAGGAACTTGCACCCAAATTCGCTGCCGCCGGCGCGATGGTGATTGATAACTCGTCTGCATGGCGCATGGATCCTGAAGTTCCTCTGGTTGTCAGTGAGGTCAACCCCGAGGCGATCGCACATGCACAAAAGGGAATCATTGCCAACCCAAACTGCACGACCATGGCGGCGATGCCGGTGCTTAAAGCGTTGGACACTGTTGCTGGACTTGTGCGCATCGTGGTGACAACATTCCAGGCAGTCTCAGGTAGCGGTCTGGCTGGTGTTGAGGAACTGAAGTCGCAGGTTGAAGCCGCCATGAGTCAAGACATCGCAGCCCTGACCCACGATGGCTCCTCGGTCGTGTTCCCAGACCCCGTTAAATACGTGCGCACGATCGCGTTTGATGTTGTGCCGCTTGCTGGTTCGATTGTTGCTGATGGCAGCGATGAGACCGACGAGGAGCAAAAATTGCGCAATGAGAGCCGCAAGATTCTCAATCTGCCAGACCTCAGGGTCTCGGGAACCTGTGTTCGTGTTCCTGTTTTCTCCGGCCACTCGCTGAGCATCAATGCCGAGTTTGCCCGTGACATCACCGCTGATCAGGCGGTAGCCGCACTCAAGGTGGCTCCGGGGGTTGAATTGAGTGAGGTGCCTACACCGCTGCAGGCCGCTGGTGCTGACCCAAGTTTTGTTGGACGAATTCGACAGGACCAAAGCGTCGATGGAAACAAGGGTCTCGTGATGTTTGTTAGTAATGACAATCTGCGAAAAGGGGCTGCGCTCAACGCCGTTCAAATCGCTGAACTACTTGTTTAGCGGATAACCAAGTTCGGCAAAATCACGCTGATAAATATCAGCGATGAGCGCATCCGTTTCAGGTGTTCGGTACTGATCCACTTTGGACGTTGCCTTGGTTGAGTTCTTGCAGTAGTACTGCCCGTCCAAGTCCGGGGTATTTGTAAGCGCAGCGATTTTGCCCCATGAGTTGTCCAGGTCCTCAAGATGAATAATCTCGTTGTAATCAATCATTCCAAGTCCAATGTGATCGGTTTGCCGGCGCCAATGTGGGTCTTGATCGCGGGAATATTGGTCCTTGATCACTTGGAGGAATTCAGTGAAGCTGATATCGCCAGCGGCTTTCCCACCAAGTGCCTGGGAGATTTCCTCACTCTGACGCAGTCCCTGTTGAATCTTTTCAAGGTATCCGCTGAGCACGCGGGAGCTGGGATTGCGCACAACGGTGAATCGGGTGTAATCCTTGCTGGTTAGAACTTGTTCGAGCAGGTCCGCGGGTAACTGATACGGCCGAACGTGCGCCCCTGATTTCACACCGTTGTGTGGCTTGTCCAAGAAGCGTTGCGCGTGGGTTTCATTGAGCCGCGCACCTTCGAGTGCTCCGAGAGTTGCCTTCATGGTTCCGCAACCCGCTTTGGGAACTTCGACATAAACATATTTATTGACCAAAGAGATGTGTGTGTGAAAGTTCACCGAACGCCAACCCATTGACTTGACATAGGCACGAGTTGTTGGACCGAGATCCGTTCGGGCCGGGCGGCGATCAATCACACCTGCACTCTACTTTGTAGAGGTAACAGTTGTCGGGGTGGCGGGATTTGAACCCACGGCCTCTTCGTCCCGAACGAAGCGCGCTACCAAGCTGCGCCACACCCCGAGTGCCTGCGCACGAAACAGGCGGTTAATGCTATCCCAGTTGTTTACGCGGAGGGAGTGCCAGATTATGAGTAGTTCCGAGGTCACCAAATTTCTCAGAAAATATGACGCTGAGCAGAGGGCTGCCTTGGAGTCGGTGCGAGAGACGATTGTGAATGCCCTTCCAGTGGGAGAAGAAGTTATCGCTTGGAGCATGCCTGGTATCCGAATCTCGGGTGATCTGGTCTTGAGCTACTGCGGATTCAAAAACCATAACTCTATTTTTCCGGGGGCGGGATCACCGGTGGGCCGATTGAGTTTAGAGATTGAAAAGTACCGAACTTCAAAGGGCGCATTGCAATTTGAGCGGGATAAGCCATTTCCCAAGGGGTTACTCAGGGAGATCATCAAGTTCCGAATCGTTGAAATCAATGACAGTTATCCCAGAAAGAGTGGTGAATTCAAAGAGTTCTATCTATCTGGCAATCTGAAGACCCAGGGGAAAATGAAAAATGAAAAAAAACATGGCATCTGGCATTGGTACCGCTCAGATGGCTCACTCTTGAAAGTGGTGGAGTTCAACTCCGGCGTGAAAGTTAGCTAGTCGCGGCGGAGAAAGTGAGGAGCGTTGCTTCAGGGGGGCAGGCAAACCTGAATGGGGCATACCGTGAACAACCTAAGCCAGCTGAAACATGCAGCAAACTGTCACCATAGAAACTGAGCCCTCGAGCACGTTTGGTGTCTAAATCGCAGTTTGTAACGAGGGCTCCATAGCCTGGAACGCGTAGCTGCCCGCCGTGGGTGTGTCCAGCCAGGATTACCTGTGCACCATCCGCGCTCATGGAATCAAGCACTCGCGTGTACGGAGCGTGAACAACGCCCAATGCGAGATCTGCCTGTGGGTTGAAATGGCCTGCCACCTGGCTGTAGTCATCACGACCAATATGCGGATCGTCCACACCGCGGACATCGATCAACCGACCATCAACTTTCCATTCGTGCTCGGCATTCGTCAGGTTCAACCATCCATGCTCAGACAGTCCGTCAACCAAGGGTGCCCAGTCCATTTGCTTGCGTGTCGGTTCCACCTGTGATGGCCCTGAAAAATACCTAGCGGGGTTTATGGGTTTTGGTGCGTAGTAGTCGTTACTGCCAAGGACAAAAGCGCCTGGAATGTCGAGCAAAGGAGCGAGAGCTTCGAGAGCGGCGGGAACGCCTTCTTCATGGGAAAGAAAGTCGCCCGTGGCAACGACCGCATCGGGGGACAGCGCAACCAGTGACTGCACCCATTCGCGTTTGCGGTGTTGGCCAGGGACCATGTGGAGATCAGACAGATGGAGCACTCGGAGGTCAGGTGAGTCGGAGGCGAGAACTCTCAGGTTTTGCCGCCTCAGGGTGAATCGCTTGGTTTCAAGATGCGCGTAACCGAAGGCAGCTGCACCTAATGCGCTCGCTCCCATTACGGCTTTACCCAACGACACCATTGGCCTATGTTCCCATGTGGGAGACTGGCCACATGTCACCAGACCAAATTGCACCCCTGAAAGCCCAACTTCAATCGGATTTGACCACGTCAATCAAGGCGCGCGATGAACTCACCTCATCCACCTTGCGCATGGTTCTCACCGCTTTGACCAATGAGGAAGTTGCGGGCAAAGAGGTGCGAGTCCTCTCCGACGACGACGTCCTGACAGTCCTCACCCGCGAGGCCAAAAAGCGCAGGGAAAGTGCCCTGGCCTACACGGAAGCGCAGCGCCCCGAACTCGCGGAACGTGAAAGTGCCGAACTCGCCGTGATTACGAACTACCTGCCCCAGCAATTGTCAGAATCTGAACTCACCGCAATTGTTAGTGCCGCCGTTGAGCAAGTTGCCGGCACCGGCGCGACGGGTGGAGCAGCCATGGGAGCCGTCATGAAAATCGTTCAACCACAGGTCAAAGGAAAAGCAGACGGCGGTGTAGTCGCTGGCCTAGTTAAGAAGGCCCTCGGCTAGATCATTGTTGGCGCGCTTGGTCCCTACTCGGGGGCTACCGGCGTAGTTTCTGGCGCAGGGTTTTCAAATAGCTCACCCTCAGCAGGTGCTGGCTCGGTACCCGGTACCTCCAGTGAATTCGGATCCTGGTTGTCAAAGACTGTGTCCTCTTCGATGAAGACTTCATCGGTGGGCTCGGGCTCTGGTTCTACGTACGCTGGGGCTACGAATTGCGTGCGTAGGTCGAAGTTGGCAATGGGCAAATTCGCACTGGCCACCTGCATGGATGCTTTCCAGATTGGACCGGGAATTGTTCCGCCATACACCTGGCGGTAGTACTGGTCGTTGATAGTGATGTCCTTGAGTGGGAAAGCAAAACCACCCCGCGGGTCACCCACCCACACGGCCGCAGCAACCTGCGGGGTGTAACCGGCGAACCACACGGCAGCGGATTCATTTGTGGTACCCGTTTTGCCTGCGGCGGGTCGGTCGCCCAAACTCATGGCAGATCCCGTGCGTCCCGGGATGTTGCCATCGACAACACCGTTGAGCATCGTGGTCACGCCGTCAGCGACGGATCGGTCAATGATCTGCGTGCAATTTCCATTGGGAACGGGGAGTCGTGCGCCATCGCGATCCCTGATCTCAAGGATGGGGACTGGCTTGCAGTAACGGCCATGTGCCGCAAAAGTTGCATAGGCATTGGCCACGGAAAGTGGTGAAACCTCCATGGTGCCGAGGGTGAAAGAGGGCACTCGCAGAAGCGAATCGCCATTGCCCAGTGTGACTCCGAGGGATTCTGCAATGTCCGCGGGGCGGCAAATACCTGTGCGCTCTTCCAATGCCATGAAGTAGGTATTGGTCGAGTAGGCGGTAGCCAACGGCATGTTGAGAGAGCCTGATGTCGTTGAGTTGCGAACTGTCACGGGTTCAAATGGGACACCCGTATCGCAATTGACAAATCCAGTGAATGTCGCAGGACTGGGGGAGTCGATGTACTCGTCTGGGGAAATACCAGCTTCAAGTGCCGCGGCGAGTGTAAATATTTTGAAGGTCGATCCCGCTTGCATGCCGATTGTGCCGCCCATGCTTTGGCTCACGTTGTAGTTGTAAGTAGTACTACCTTTGCCGCTCGTTCCCCACGTTCGGTTTTGCGTCATGGCGATTATGTGACCGGTGCCAGGTTCGATCATGGTGATCGCCGCAGCTTTGCCGCTGTCATCAGTTGGCGGGATTGTTTCATCGACAATTTGTGTTACAGCGTTTTGCGTATCCGGATTAATGGTCGTTGTAATGGTGTAACCACCGCGGCGAAGGAAGGCCTCGCGTGCCTCAGGAGTGGCACCGAATGTTTCATCCTCCCTGATGGACTGTAAGACGTAATCGCAGAAAAACGGCGCATAACTCGACGTGCAACCGTTGGTGACTTGAGTGGGATTCACGGTCGCACTCATGGGAACTGCTTTGGCTTGGGCGGCCGCATCAGGGGAGATGTAACCCATGGTTTCCATGCGGCTCAGAACCACATTGCGCCGATCCTCGGATAACTCGGGATTGCGAAGGGGATCAAATGAGGTCGGGCGCTGGACAATCCCGGCTAGGGTGGCTGCCTCAACGAGTGTCAGGTTTGCCGCTGATTTGGAAAAGTACCTGCGTGAGGCGGCCTCCACGCCATAAGCCCCTGAACCAAAATATGCGATGTTCAAATACCGGGCGAGAATCTCACCTTTGGTGAAGCGCCGCTCCAGGGCCAATGCGTACCGGACTTCCTTCAGTTTCCGAGCCGAGTTATCGCCTCGCGCCGCATCAAGCTCCTCAGGCGTCGTTGCCTGATTGACCAGAACGTTCTTGACGTACTGCATGGTCAGGGTGGATGCCCCCTCAGAGATCCCACCACTGCTCGCATTGGAGGCTGCTGCACGAACGATGCCGCGGAAATCAACACCATTATGTTCGAGGAATCGGGAATCCTCCACGGCAATCGTGGCCTGGCGCATGATCGGGGCGATGCTCTCGAGGGGTACTTCAACCCGGTTTTGGTAATAGAGGGTGGCGAGAACGGAGCCATCGGCGGCGAGGATGACGCTGCGCTCGGGCAGAGGGGGCGTGTTCAGTTCGTCAGGGAGGGACTCGAATTCCCGTACGACATCACGAGTGACAACACCAAAACTGCCGGCGAATGGGACCACCATGAACCCGACCAGGGCACCTGAAATGACCGCAATGCCCGCGATCGCAGCAATGCGGGCCAGAATGCCCCCTGGGGTGGGTCGCTCTCGGGTCACAGACATCAGACGTCAAGAGTAGGTCGAATGTTCCCTAATCACAAAGACCGGGGCTGGACCGCGCTGATATTCCTTGGGCGCCCTTGCGGCACTTTGTGAACTCTTTCCCGAATAGAAAAAGTATTGACTCTGCAAACGTGAGGCGGAATAGTTTCCTACTACGAACCGACCACTCGGCCGCGGCGATAACTGGGCACATTTCCCACCACTCACGCGGGGGACGTTCGACTCGAAGAAAGACTTCGAGAGCTGGAGTTGAGGAGTAATTTTCACCATGTCAGTTACCACGGAGTGGGCCACACAAGCGGCCTGTCGCACCACCGATCCAGACACACTTTTCGTCCAGGGAGCAGCTCAGAACAGAGTGAAGGCAATTTGCCTAGGCTGCGAAGTGCGCACCGAATGCCTCGCTGATGCACTCGACAATCGGGTTGAGTTTGGCGTCTGGGGCGGCATGAC
This sequence comes from Candidatus Nanopelagicales bacterium, assembly GCA_023253325.1. GTDB lineage: Bacteria > Actinomycetota > Actinomycetes > S36-B12 > S36-B12 > UBA4592. The sequence goes on from JALRGY010000007.1 coordinate 14,215, forward strand.
CGAGCGAGAGCGCCGAGCACTGCTACGCCGCCGCCCGAATGTCACTTCATGGCAGGCACTCCTGTCGAGCGCACAAAATGAATATGACCGCCAGCATTTGCTGACCACGTCAGATCGCGCTTCCTGACTAATTCCTTTATATTCACCAGTCGTTATTTTTATCGGCCAACTCAGCGCCGATTTGTCTTAACCCGTCCAAGTCGTGGATGTCCTCTGCCATGGCTGGAACCGCGATGATGGGTACCGCTGGGTGAGCAGATTCAAAGCGTGCCGCTAGGTGCTTTTGGCGCTCCTTTAGTGCCATTCGCTGCGCGTGTAATTCAAGTAATGATGCTGTGAGCTCAGATTCTCCTGATGCACGCAGCCTCTGTGCGGCCGCAGTAATTTGCTCCTCTGTCGCACTACCCGCATCGACTTCTTGCACCCGATTAAGAACGAGCCCCGCAAGCGGCATGGATTCGGATTGCAGTCGCTCGACAAAAAATGAAGCTTCGCGGAGGGCATCGCGTTCTGGTGCGGCCACAACAATAAAAGCGGTGCCGGGTTTCTTGAGTAATTCATAGGTGGCATCCGCACGCTCTCGAAAGCCACCGAAAGTGGTGTCGATTGCTGCGACGAACGTCCCAATGTCAGATAGAACTTGCGCGCCAAGGATCTTGCTCAAAACATTGGTAAAGATTCCAAAGCCAAGTGCCGCGATGCGGCCAATGGCACTGCCTGCTCCGCGAGCGGGTGCCGTCAAGATTCGAATGAACCGGCCATCAAGGAATGATCCGAGGCGGGCGGGCGCGTCAAGGAAATCCAGTGCGCTGCGCGACGGCGGGGTGTCAACAATGATGAGGTCCCACGGTGAGTCATCCTGATGCAGTTGGCCAAGCTTTTCCATGGCCATGTATTCCTGCGTCCCGGCAAAAGACGATGACAATGCTTGATAGAACGGGTTTTCAAGGATTTGTTTTGATCGCTCCGGATCGGCATGCGCCTCAACGACTTCATCGAATGTGCGCTTCATGTCGAGCATCATGGCGTTCAAGGAGCCGGGGCTCACTCCAATGACGGGGCGAGGGGTGTTGTCCAATTCGGTCAGACCCATGGCCTGGGCGAGTCTGCGAGCGGGATCAATTGTCAGCACGCATACATTGCGGCCCAATTCCGCTGCCCGCACCCCGAGAGCAGCCGCGGTTGTTGTTTTACCCACACCACCAGCACCTGTGCAGATGATGATTTCTGTGTCGGTATTGGAAAGGAGCGCATCAATGTCCAAGGAAGTCACTTGGTCACCTCAGAATTTGTGATGATCTCAGCGAGCTCATAGAGCGCACCGAGGTCAATTCCAGCGGGAATGAGGGGCAGGCGCACGATAGTTCGCTGGGCATCCTCGAGTCGTTGTAATTCCCGTGCCTCCAGGTCCACCCGTTGAGTGTGATCGAGTGCTTCTCGCTCGAGAGAGTCGATGAGCTCCGGTGAGTTGAGACCAACTGCTTCAAGTCCACGCTCAATTTCTAGTGTGTTCAAGGTGTGCTCGGCGACAGCCTTTCGCTGGTGCGCATCGAGTTTTGGTGGCCGCATTAGATTTACAAAAATTGAGCCGACAGGTAAACCATTGGCCTCAAGGTCTGCAATGCCGTCGAGGGTCTCTTGGACCGGCATTTCCTCGAGAAGAGTAACCAGATGAACTGTGGTGAGGGGGGATGCGATGACACTCATGACTGAATCAGCGTGAGACTTAATTGGACCCACTTTCGCCAACCCCGAGACCTCTGAATTCACGTTGAGGAATCGGGTAATGCGACCGGTGGGTGGCGCATCGAGTACCACAAAGTCATAGGCATTTGACGCATTCTTTTCCTTGCGCTTAACAACTTCAATGGCCTTGCCCGTTAAAAGGACGTCTCTCAAACCTGGGGCAATCGTGGTTGCAAATTCGATTGCCCCCATTTTCCGGAGAGCAGATCCTGCCCGACGCATTTTGTAGAACATCTCGAGATAGTCCAGGAGGGCATCTTCACTATCAACGGCAAGTGCCCACACTTCTCCGCCACCGGGGGCAACTGCAACCTTGGTCTCGTCATAGCTGAGCGGTGGAACATCGAATAGTTGTGCGATGCCCTGGCGACCCTCAACCTCCATGAGCAACACTCGGTGACCGTTGGTGGCTAGGGAGATGGCAAGTGCAGCGGCAACCGTAGTTTTCCCTGTTCCACCCTTGCCTGAGACCACGTGGAGGACGACCTCACTGGGCGATCCTTGATTGGAGTGCATTCGATCACCCTAACGAATACCCACCCGTTACGCTCAGGTCATGACTACATGGGAATACGCCACCGTGCCATTGCTCGTCCACGCAACCAAGCAGATCCTCGATACCTGGGGCGAAGATGGTTGGGAGCTGGTCCAGGTTGTGCCTGGCCCTAATCCGGAGAACATGGTTGCCTATCTCAAAAGAGAAAAGGCCTAAACATGTCGCAGGTTGAGGCTCGCCTTGCTGAACTTGGACTCACGGTCCCTGAAGTTGCTGTCCCCGTCGCTGCATACGTTCCCGCGGTTATCTCTGGCTCACATGTTTTTACATCCGGCCAACTTCCGATGGTGGCCGGAGCGCTAGCAGCCACGGGACGCCTCGGAGGCGAGATTGACCCAGAAGAAGGCACCAAGCTTGCTGAAATTTGCGCTCTCAATGCGATTGCTGCGGTGAAGAGTGTGCTCGGTGATCTTGATCGCGTTGTTCAGGTTGTTCGGGTTACCGGGTTTGTTTCAAGCATGCCGGACTTCTACGGACAACCCGCTGTGATTAACGGGGCGAGCAACCTGCTCGGCAAAGCATTTGATGGCGCTCACTCGCGCTCGGCTGTTGGTGTTGCTGCCCTTCCGCTCAATGCACCCGTCGAGATTGACATGATTGTTGAGTTTAAGTAGCAACGGAACGAATGCCAGAATTAACGGTAGCGGAGCGAGTTGCATCTGTTGCATGCGGCGATGGCCGCTGGGTTGTTCCTAAGCCTGTTCCTGCCGCGACCGTTGTAATAGCTAGACCCGCCACATTGAATGCTTCGTCCGATTTTGAGGTTGTCATGTTGCGCCGCGCCAGCACAATGCAATTTGCCGCCAACATGGCAGTTTTCCCGGGCGGCAAAGTTGATGCGGCAGACCACGCGTTCCCTGATCCCAGCCTTGCGTGCGCACTGCGCGAAGTCCGTGAGGAAGTAAACCTCGAACTTGAACATCTCATGCTTTTTGATCATTGGATTACACCTGAAATAGAGGCACGCAGGTACAACGTGCAGTTCTTCCTTGCCGTGGTCGACCCCGAAGTGGAGGCAACACTGAGCACCACCGAGGCTGAAGAAATGCTCTGGTTAACACCACAATCAGGATTACAACGTTCAGCCGATGGAACATTAAAAATGCTTGTGCCCACTCAAATGGTTCTGGCTGAACTGTCGAGAGCGAACTCAATTGATGACTTAGTGCGAAGCGTCAGCGGACGAGTTACTTACCCAAAACTACCGAGGCCAGCGCTCAGGGAAGATTCGTCCATTCGTTGGGATCTATTTGACGCGCGAACCATGAGTTTGGTGCAGTCTGATGTTGGTCCTCGTCGCATGGAGTCAACGGGCGAGAGTGTGACATGACATCACAATCAGAATTGTGGCGTGGTGGTCCTGTTGCAACCGGTGTGCGATGTGTGTTGGCCCCCAACCCATCTGCTTGGACCCTTGAAGGCACGAATACTTGGGTTATCGGCATGCCTGATTCAACCCATGTAGTGATCGATCCGGGGCCCGCACATGAAGGGCACCTGTCGCAAGTTGCTGCGGCGATCGACGGTGACGTCTCCGCCATTATTCTCACTCACGCGCACATTGATCACTCTGAAGGCGCTCCCACGCTGTCTGAGAAATTGAATGTTCCGGTCATAGAAAAGCAAGACGTGGACGGGTTGAGTTTGGGCGATATTGAGTTGCGCATGCATCACACTCCGGGACATAGCTCCGACAGTATTTGCATCACGGTTGCCACCCCCGACGGCAAGTATTTATTGAGTGGCGACACCGTATTGGGTCGTGGAACGACCTTGGTGGCACATCCTGATGGGCGCCTTGATCAGTACTTTGATTCGTTGCGTTATTTGCGCGATCATTGCGAAGCTGAAGGCATTGACATTCTGTTACCAGGGCACGGACCAATTTCACAGACGCCCGTTGGTTTGATCGAGTTCTATGAACAGCATCGCCGCAATCGTTTGGAGCAGGTACGTGCATCGATGGCATCTGGGTTAATTACTCCCGAGCAGATCGCGGCAGACGTTTACCGCGATGTTGATGCTTCGGTATTGCCCGCTGCGGAACTTACGGTTGCAGCACAACTCGAGTATTTAAAAGAAAATATTTAGATCAGCGGGCGCGTTTACCGAGTCGATCGACGTCAAGAATCAGCACCTGTCGGGACTCAAGTTGAATCCAGCCGCGCTGTGCGAAATCGGCCAGGGCTTTGTTCACGGTTTCGCGTGATGCTCCAACCAGTTGAGCCAATTCCTCTTGGGTCATGTCATGGGTGACAAGAAGTCCGGCATTGGTGAGTGTGCCAAATTTCTCACCCAGTTCCATGAGTGCCTTAGCGACTCGACCTGGAACATCGCTGAACACAAGGTCTGCCATGGCATCGTTGGTGCGCCTAAGGCGCCGGGCGAGTGCCTGCAACAATGCTGCGGCAACTTCAGGCCGACCTGCCAGCCACGGCATTAATTGGGCGTTGCCCATGCGATACACGCGAGCATCGGTGAGTGCAGTGGCCGTTGACGTTCGCAAACCTGGATCGAAGAGGCTCAGTTCCCCGAACATTTCGCCCGGGCCGAGGACAGCCATGAGAGATTCGCGCCCATCAACAGAAGCGTGACCGAGCTTGACTTTGCCCTCGAGGATCACGTAGAGATGATCGCCCGGTTCCCCTTCGTGGAAAAGGGCCTCGCCCTTGCTGACACTTTGTTCGGTAAGAGTGGAAAGCAGTGCACTGGCGGCACTTTCATCCAATGATGCAAACAGGGGTGATCGACTCAGCACGTTGTCCATGGAAAACGCCACCTTTCTGGATACTTGATACCCGAAGTCACCCGTGAGCACATTATTCGATAGCCCGCGCTGAGGTGACAGGTCGGGGCGGCTAATGACACTGAATTTCTATGGGCGACATACTCTTGGGGGGTGCCTCGGAAATCTTCACCCATTGCCGCCAATGACTCTGGTGTTGTGCGGCAAGCGCGTTGGATTTACCGAGAGTTGGCCAAGACCTATCCCGATGCGGGGCCAGAACTTGACTTTACAAACCCTCTTGAACTGCTCGTTGCCACGATTCTGAGTGCTCAGTGCACTGATCGGCGCGTCAATGCGGTTACACCGGCGCTTTTCCAGAGGTACCCAACGGCAGCTGATTATGCGGCATCGACGCACGAGGAACTGGAAGAGATGATTCGGCCAACCGGGTTTTATCGCAATAAGGCCTCAGCAATCATAAAGATGGCCAGCGCGTTGTGTGAAGAGCATGGTGGAGAGGTTCCTGACTCGCTGGCGGAATTGGTCAAACTTCCCGGAGTGGGTCGCAAGACTGCTTTTGTGGTTCTGGGGAACGCATTTGGTCAGCCAGGACTGACAGTTGATACCCACTTTGGTCGGTTGGCTCGTCGTTTTCACTGGACCACCAACACAGACCCGGTAAAAGTGGAACATGACGTGGAGAAACTATTTCCACCGAAGGACTGGACGACTCTCTCTCATTACCTGATGTGGCACGGTCGTCGCGTCTGTCACGCCAAGAAGCCTGCATGTGGTGCATGCACCCTTGCCCCAAAATGTCCTTCCTTTGGCGAGGGCCCCACGGACCCTGAAGTGGCACAGAAGCTTGTAACAACACAAGGCCGAGCATGAGTTGGTCTCGGCGTGGGGTCGTACACGAGTCTGTTGTGGGCACGTTGCCGCAATGGCTTGAACCAATTGTGCGGGCGACCGAAACAGTCGACGTTGAGACTTTGACCTCATTCATTCCGTCTGAAGGAAGTGGTCGCCATTCGGCTGTTCTCATGCTTTTTGGTGATCGAGAAGATCTCCTTTTGATTGAGCGCGCCCATGATTCAACAACGCACTCTGGCCAACCAGCGTTCCCTGGCGGTGTCATTGAGCCTCATGACCTCTCGCCAACGCACGCTGCGCTGCGAGAAGCCAATGAAGAAACCGGACTTGATCCCAATGGAGTGACGCCGTTTGGGTTACTCCCTGATCTGTGGATTCCAGTCAGTAACTTTGTGGTGACCCCGGTTTTGGGGTGGTGGAAGCAACCATCAGAGGTGTACCCGGTCGATCCGCGCGAAGTGGCGAGCGTTCACAGAATTGAGATTGAGGAATTTGTTAACCCTCTCAATAGGGTCCGAGTTTCACATCCATCTGGTTACATCGGTGATGGCTTCCAAGTCCGTGACCTTGTTGTTTGGGGCTTTACCGCCGGAATAATTTCAACGATGGTCAGGTTGGCCGGGTGGGAGCGGCCATGGGATCAGTCCCGAGTCATACCCGTTCCCGTGAGCAGTAGAGCGAGTGACGATCCAAGGCGAGCAAATTCGTGAGTGAGTTCGCGACGATAGATTTCATTCTTCTCGGGGCGCTGGCGGTCTTTGCCTGGGCCGGGTGGCGCAATGGGTTCGTATCAGGGGTATTTAGTTTCGCTGGATTCTTCCTCGGAGGCATTGCTGCGCTCCTATGGATCCCAGTATTTGCAAGCGATTTGCTGCCCGATGGTGCGGCTCGAATCGCCACTCTTGCCATAGCGGTGATAGTCAGTGCAATTCTGGGGCAATTCCTTTTTTCGATAATCGGGCGAAAGTTGCGCAATCACATAACGTGGCGCCCCGTTCGTTTTGTTGACAACTTTGCGGGTGCGGCACTCAACGTGCTTGCGTTCGCACTCATGGGCTGGGTTATTGCCAGCGTCCTTACTTTTATCCCCAGCAGCTCACTCACGCAGCAAGTCTCAAACTCCAGAGTGCTGACCATGATGGATTCATTAGTGCCCGACGCAGCGCAGTCGATGTTTTCTAATATCAGCAGTCTGGTGGGTCAGGCGGGAATCCCGCGCATTGTCATTGGCCTCGGTCAAAATCAATTACAGGACATTGCTGAGCCAACGGTTATTCCAACCGATGAGACTGTCGAATTTGTGCAAAATTTCACCGCCCGGATCACAGGGGATGCAGAGGCATGTGGTCAGGTGGTCACTGGTTCGGGTGTCTACATCAGTGAGTCGACAGTATTGACCAATGCTCACGTTGTGGCGGGCGTTGTTGATTTGCAAGTGCGCCTTTCAGGGATAAATCAATCACTGAGTGGCGAAGTTATCTACTTTGATCCTGAAAAGGACATTGCGGTAATCGTTACTGATTCGATCGATACTCGACCCGCCCTGTTTGCTCGCAAAGATGCCAAGAAGGGCAATGAAGTGGTGGTCGCAGGATTCCCAGAAGGTGGGCCACTCAAGGTAACCCCAGCGCGAGTAGGTGGAATTCTCTCGGCGCGTGGTGAAAACATTTATGGAGACGTGGGGGTCACTCGTGAGGTGTATAGCCTGAAGTCACAAGTGCTCCCGGGAAACAGCGGCGGACCGTTGCTCGACCAGGATGGCCGAGTCCTAGGCATTGTTTTTGGAGCGAGTGAAGACTCTGAAGTGGGTTACGCGCTGACGAATTCAGAGTTGGCTGATGCAATTGAATTCGCAGAGAATTGGAAACTCAGTGATGGCCCAGCCTCCACTGGGAGTTGTCAATTACGCTGATAACTGTGCAAGACTCGTTCTCACGAGCTCAAGATCAATTGCTGTGGGGATCTTGGTAGCTTGGGTCAAGTTTTCAGATGCACGCTGACCAAGAGCTCTTGCTCCTGTTTCGTTTCCGCGAGCTGCATGCGTGAGAGCCGCTCCCCATTGGGCGAGTGCGCGCCAGGCGGCTTTGCTTTCATCGGGTGCGCACCGCCACCTTTGTTCACACACTTCATGAACGTGAAACGGCAAGTCTCGTTTGAGGTACTCCATGGCCTGTTTCCACGCCTCGATGTCTGAGATTTCGGGCTGGTCGGGCACCTGTGGAAACGCTGCACCGATGTCACCGCGAAGGGGTCGTCCAAGCCTGTCGCGAGCGCCGCTATTGGTGTTCACAACATTCATGGTAATGACGGATTTGAAATTTTGTTGAGCCACGCGAGAAGGAGATCTTGGAAGGCCTGTGGATTTTCCTCATGCGGGTAATGCCCCGTAGGCATAAGCGTTCGCTGGTAGATCCCGTCAACGTAATCAGAACTGTCGGCATAGTCGGCCAAAATCATTGAGTCTTTTTCTCCAACGATTTCTAGAACCGGCATTTTCACTGGATGTGATATTGACTCTTGATACTTTCGGCCGTCAGTTCGGTAGATGCTTCGAATTGCCCACCGGTGAAACTCAATTGCGGTGTGTGCTGTTGGCCAGGCTCGATACGCCGCCTGAAAATTCTCTCGAACTGATTCAGATAGCCATGATGGATCATGTGAATAGCGCTCAAGGAAGTCACCTACATGCCGGGCATTGTGGCCGCCGTAGTAACGCTCGGGCGCGAAAGGCAATTGCATGCGTAGGAAATACGACAGAGCAGCCTTTTGATCATTGTTGCGTGCAAGCACCGATCGCATGACGCGGGGGTGAGGTGAGCAGATGACCGCAAGCGCAGAGACGCTCTCGGGGGACTGCGCTGCAAGAGTCCATGCGATTACTCCACCCACGCCGTGACCAATGACAACTGCGCTTGTTTCACCCAAACTTCTGATGGTGCCGAGTGCATCCCGCGCAAGAGTCGTTGGGTCGTAACCTGCAGGTGGGTGATCTGATCCACCATAACCGCGCACGTCCATGGCAACGACATGAAATCCTGCACTGGCAAGTGGGGCTATGTGCTCTCTCCATGTCCACCAAAACATGGGAAATCCGTGAAGCAAGAGGACCATCGGTCCGCTACCTGCCTCAACAATGTGAAATCTGCTGCCATTGGCGGCTACATCTCGATGTGACCAAGGGCCAGGGTGGTGAATTATTTGATCAGTTGTAATCAAAGTCGCGCACTACACCGAACGGTTAGTTATTTGAGCAATTGATTCTGATGTTTTTTGCCATTCTTTGGTGGCAACAGAAGGCCCCTCGATCGACTGGGACTTGCGGTAAGCAACAGCGCCGAGGATTCCTGCAATGAGAACCAAAACACCTGCCATAATGAGAAAGCCAGCCCAAATGGGGAGACCGATGGCAACAAGAACATAAGCCAATGCGATGAGCAAGAACAGTCCGCCAAGGGAGAGCAGTGAAAGAGCAACAATTGCTAGGACTGAGATGGCACCGATTGTTTTTCCGGTTTGTTGAAACTCAGTAGTGGTCAGATTGACCTGCGCCGTGAGCAACTTCTTGCCATCGGCAATTGTGTTGCTGATGAGTTCTTTCAGGCTAGGCTGTGGTGTTCTTGTAGACATAATGCTCCCTCCATTCGCTGAGGCTACCCGTCTTACCCCTTGGTGACGTCTTCCCCCTGTTGGTAAACATCAGGGATGCCATCCATATTCAGGTCTGCTTCCTCGACTTCAGCGAATGCGGCGTAGTGCCTCCCCCGAGACAGTAATGCGATGGCAGCAATCGCGGCTGCGAGCACGGAGGCAACGAGTACGGCAATCTTGGCTGAATCCAACAACAAAATATTACTTTTGTAACCCAATTCGGTGATCAGAAGCGCAACCGTGAAGCCCACGCCGGCGAGTAGACCAATGGCAAAAATATCTCTCCAGGCAATACCGGGACTGAGAGTCGCTCGGGTAAATCGAGCCATAAACCACGCCATTGCGAGGATGCCAATTGGCTTACCCACGACAAGTCCGAGAACCACTCCAATGGCAACGGGAGAACTCATGGCATCGACGAATCCGATACTTCTGAGATCCACCCCTGCGGCCATGAGAGCAAAAATAGGCACGGCTATTCCGGCGCTGATGGGGTGAATGGTGTGAATGAGTCGGTCCGCTGGGGCCTTTTCCTCGCCAGGGTCGGTGCGAACGCGAGTGAGGAAGCCGAAGCCCACGCCGGCAACGGTCGCGTGCACTCCACTCTTGTAACAGAAGTACCACCCGATGATTACCAATGGAATGTAAAGAAGTGGACTGGTAACACGATATTTCTGGAGCAACCAATACGCCACCAGTGATGCAATGAATGCGATGAACCAGACAAGGGAGAATTTTTCGGAATAAAAAATGGCAATGACGGTGATCGCACCCAAGTCATCGACCACGGCAAGTGTCAACAAGAAAGCTCGAAGTGCCACGGGAAGTTTGCGACCAAATACGGCAAGGACCGCTAGAGCGAATGCGATATCCGTGGCCATCGGGATGCCCCAACCACGCAGTGAACCTTCTGCCATGCTCGCGTTGACGGCGACAAAGATGAGGGCGGGAACAACCATGCCACCTAGCGCAGCGGCTGCAGGAACAATTGCTTGCGCAGGTTTGGAAAGCGAGCCCAAGACCAATTCATGTTTGAGTTCAAGGCCAACGACAAAGAAGAAGATCGCGAGTAGGGCATCCGCGGCCCAAATTCCAAGTGGGAGATGCAGGCCAAGTGCCTCAGGTCCTACTTCAAACTTCACCATCGCGGTGTAGCTATCACCCCAAGGAGAGTTTGACCAAATGAGTGCGATGGTTGCGGCCAGGAGCAAGATCGCCCCACCGACGGTTTCATCGCGAATTTGGCTGAGAAGCCAGCCCCGCTCGCCAAGGGACGGACGGGTCAGAATTTCATTGTTTCCCACAATGACACTCTACCTATTCAGCACGAATGCCTCTAGCGGTGACTAGACATGCTCATGATGGATTAATAGTCGCGCTCATTCGAGATGATTAGTCATCAGAGGGTGCCGCCGCGAGACCATCACTGATCAGGTTCATCACCGTCGGGTCTGCCAGCGTTGTGGAGTCTCCGACGGATCGGTTTTCTGCGACATCTTGCAGGAGACGACGCAAGATTTTCCCTGACCGAGTCTTGGGGAGTTCGGGAACGATCAGAATTTGACGTGGTTTGGCGATTGGCCCGATTTCTTTGGCCACGTGATCACGCAACTCTTGTATGTAACCTTCAGCGCTGTCATCTTCAGAATGACCGCCACGGAGAATCACGAACGCAACAATTCCCTGGCCCGTCGTTTCATCGCTGGCACCCACTACCGCCGCTTCAGCGACCGAGGGATGGGATACCAATGCGGATTCAACCTCGGTGGTGGAGATCCGGTGGCCTGAAACGTTCATGACGTCGTCGACTCGTCCAAGCAGCCAAATAGCTCCGTCTTCATCGAGTTTTGCACCATCCCCGGCAAAGTAGTACTGCGGCCAACGGGACCAGTAGGTGTCAACAAAGCGCTGGTTATCGCCCCAGATTCCACGCAACATTGCCGGCCAAGGCTCGGTCAAAACGAGGAAGCCGCCGCTGCCATTGCCCAGCGGTTCGCCGGCATCGTTGACCACAGCAATACCGATTCCGGGGAGCGCGCCCATGGCTGAACCTGGTTTAGTTGCGGTCACACCTGGTAGCGGTGAAATCATCATGGCTCCGGTTTCAGTTTGCCACCAGGTGTCAATGATCGGGCAGTTGTTGCCGCCAATGACATCGCGGTACCACATCCACGCCTCGGGATTAATTGGTTCGCCAACTGATCCGAGCAACCGAAGGGAGGAAAGGTCATGTGACTGGGGTAATTCGTCACCCCATTTCATGAATGTTCGAATTGCGGTGGGTGCCGTGTAAAGAAGTGTGACCCCATGACGTTCAATGATGTCCCACCAGCGGTCCTTAGCGGGTGAGTCCGGTGTGCCTTCATAGATAACTTGCGTGACTCTGTTGGCGAGTGGGCCATAAACAATGTAGGAGTGACCGGTCACCCAGCCAATGTCGGCCGTGCACCAGTAGACATCCGTGTCAGGTTTCAGATCGAAAACCATTTTGTGCGTATAGGTAGCTTGGGTGAGATAGCCACCCGTTGTGTGCAAGATTCCTTTTGGTTTACCCGTGGTGCCTGATGTGTAAAGAATGAACAGTGGATGCTCTGAATCGAAAGCAGTCGGCGTGTGTTCGGTTGACTGTTGGCCAACAAACTCATGCCACCAAATATCTTTCTCACCCCAGGCGACTTCATGTCCGGTTCGCCGAACAACTAACACGTTCTCAACACTGGGGCTTGCCGCAACTGCTTCATCAACTGCTGGCTTGAGTGACATTACTGAACCACGGCGATTTTGGCCATCAGCAGTAATCACGAGCTTTGCGTTTGCATCTTCAATGCGACTGCGCAGTGCTTCGGCACTGAATCCCGCGAAAACAACGGAGTGGGGCGCGCCAACACGGGCGCATGCCAGCATGGCGACAACGGCCTCAGGGATCATCGGCATATAGATGGCGACTCGGTCACCGGCCTTAAGGCCGAGTGCTTCGAGGGCATTTGCCGCTTGGCTGACTTCATTCATCAAGTCTTCGTAGGTGACATTGCGTTGATCACCCGGTTCGCCTTCAAATCGAATGGCCACTTGATCGCCATAGCCTGCTTCAACGTGTCGATCAACGCAGTTGTAGGCGACATTGAGTTTGCCCCCCACGAACCATTGAGCAAATGGTGCATTGGACCAGTCAAGGACTTCGGTGAAATCTGTATCCCAGTTAAGATTTTTTGCCTGCTGGGCCCAAAAACCTAAACGGTCTTCTTGGGCTTGTGTGTATAGGTCGGCCTTGCCATTTGCTTGCGCAGCAAACTCAGGACTCGGTGGGAACTTGCGATCCTCGTGCAAAAGATTGGAAAGTGTCTCATTCTTTTCGTTCGCTGAAGTCATGAGAACAATTTAATGTCCCAAGGCCGCACATGTGGGTTAAACCGTTACCTTTGTGCACATGACCGCCCTATCCCTTGAGCAGATTGCTGGAATTGAATCCATTTCCGTGATCACCCAGGCGGCCCGCGCCGACATTGACTCCTTGCTATGGCGCAGAGACATCCGTGCAGCGGCGACGGAAGTTGCCCAAGCGTCAATTTCCAGGGGAGGGATGGATTCCGCCGCGCTGGAGGGTGCTGACCTTGCGGGCGTAGAGGATTCACCGATGGGTCGAGTCTTAACGGCCGCGCTTGCAGCCACTTCACAGGCACCCACATTTGCGGACACGTGGACTCGAACGCCACTCCAGGCCATGACTTCACTGCACCTACTGGTGGCGAAAGACTTTGTGACCGAGGATGAACTTGCGCGTCCGCGCGCGGGTGATGCTGCGGATGACCCGCTTCATATCGGTCAACTGCCGCCTTCGGGGGAGGTGGCGGGCAGGCTCATGAACATGACTCGCTCGGTGGCGAAGGCAAAGGCCCCAGCAATCATTGAGGCTGGATTTGTGCATGCGGAGATTATGAGCGTGCGTCCATTCACCTGGGGTTCAGGACTAGTTGCTCGCTCACTCGTGCGAACGGTACTTGCGGCCCGCGGCAATGATCCGTCAAACTTTTCAATCCCGGAAAATGGCATGTTTGAAACAGGGCGAACTGCCTATGTCACGGCAATCCGCGACTACTCGCAAGGCACGATCGAGGGCGTGACCAACTACTTCAATTGGTTTGCAACCTGCTTGGGCTTGGGTGCTCGTGCCGTTGTAGTTCCCGACTAATTTCGATTGGATCAAGCGCGCAGCGAGCTGCGGCGCTTGGCATACCAGGTAACGCCTAGTGCAACAGCGCCGATAGCAACACTTGCTCCGGCTGCGACTGCTTGTCGGCGCTCTGCTCTGGCCTTCATTGAAACTGGTTTTTCAAAGTCAAGAATTGACCATTCATTAAGAGTTGCAACTTCACGGAGTTCACTATCAGGATTAACAGCAAAGGGATGACCAACGGCATTAAGCATGGGAATGTCAGTTTGCGAATCTGAGTACGCAAAGCAGTCGCTCAAGTTATATCCGTGTTCGTGGGCAAGGTCACGCATTGCCTCAGCTTTTCCTTCACCGTAGGCATAAAAAGTTATTTCGCCCGTGTATTTTCCATCGATGATTTCTACTTGCGTGCCAATGGCAATGTCGGCACCAAGTCGAGCGGCGATTGGTTCGACGACATCTGTGCCCGAGGACGAAATGATGATTACATGGTGACCCAAAGATTTGTGGTGAGCGATCAGGTCGACAGCTTCTTGGTAGACCAAGGGATCGACGATTGTGTCGAGAGTTTCACTGACGATAGTTTGAACCTTGGCGACCTCCCACCCAGTGACCAGTTCAGACATGTACTTTCGCATGGTTTCCATTTGATCATGGTCTGCACCGGAAGCGATAAACATGAACTGCGCATAGGCGCTGCGGACGACGTCAGTTCGGCCAATGAGGCCTTCTTTGTAAAAGGGTTTGGCAAACACAAATGAACTGGACTTGGCCAAAATGGTTTTGTCCAGATCGAAGAATGCTGCGATTGCCACAAGTCCACGGTAGCCCATGGGAAGGGTTTTCCACAGCCTGAAACTGGGTCTTATCATTCGGAGTCTGGATACCTTTTGCTTGAGTCATGACAAATTCAACGAATAGTGTGTTGCTGTTAACCCAAGACTCGATGTTGGTCGTAGAGGTGGTGCACCTGACACAGTCAATTGGAATCGAGTTGGTCGTTGAAGACAACCCATTGCGTGGTCACCGACATTGGACCTCCGCAGCTTATGTTTTGGTGGGAGATGATCTGGCAGGCGAATGTGCTGAGGCTGGCTATCCCAAGCGCGGTGGCGTGGCCATTATCCATACCGACAGGGAAGTAAGCCCAGAGGTAAGTGAGTGGGAGCGCGGCCTGTGGAAATGCGCCGTTTCTCTCAGCGCCGAGAACGTTGTTGGCCTTCCATCCGCCCAGTTTTGGATTGACCAGAAGTTGTCTGAAGTCGCGCCGATCGATTTTGGTGCGGGGACTCTCATTGCCATCATGCCAGGCTCTGGAGGAGCCGGAAGCTCGACTTTCGCGGTGAACCTAGGGCTGCGTGCTGTGAGCAAAGGCGAGTCCGTCCTTCTTATTGATGCAGACCCCTTGGGCGCGGGTATTGATCTGACATTGGGCTCTGAGGAGATCCCGGGTGCTCGCTGGTGCGATATCGATCCGGGCGCAGGGCGGATCGCGGTGGACACTTTGAAATCTGCGCTGCCCCGATTCCAAGGGATCGCATTTCTTTCACATGGTCGATTGCGAGTGGAGGGTTCTGATTGTGCACTCTTGGGTGCCGTGATCGAAGCTGGTCGCAGGGCATTTGATCTGGTGATCGTTGATCTTCCGCGAGCTCAAACGCCGGTAGTCGAATTGGTGGTTGATCAAGCGGCCCTCACTGTCATCTCGGTTCGCAACCATGTTCGTGCCGTCGCGGCAAGTGCTCGCGTGCGTGAATGGATTCGAACACTGAATGGCAACCCGCAATTCATAGTCACCTCAGACCACAAAGGTGTCGGAGCCTCAGATATTGCTCATGCATTAGGCGTGAGCGACCTGTGCGAGGTCCCCTTTATTCCGTCCATTGGGACACGAGCAGATGAAGGGGAGTTCCCGACCATGACCTCCGCGTACGCCGCAGCATGTGATCGCGTTCTAGCGTGGGTCACACGAGAGCCGCTCAATCGAGCAGCATGACGACCGCGCCCAGTGAACACAGTGTTCGCCGTGTTGGCAGTGTTCTCAGTGCAAGGATTCGCAGTCGGCTTGTACTTGAATCAGCACATGCAACCCGCGAAAGCGTCTCGCGGGCTCTGCAACATGAAGGCGTTGTGCTCAGCGAGCAAGCCTTTGAGTCACTGGTCACTGAGATGGAACGTGAATTTAATGGCGCGGGAATTCTCCAACCACTTTTAGATGAACCCGGTGTGACAGATGTGCTGGTGAATGGAACCCACCCGGTCTGGTGTGATCGTGGTCAAGGTCTCGAGAGAACTGACATTTCGTTCGACACCGATGCAGAGGTTCGCCGCTATGCACAGCGACTCGCTTCCATGGCTGGACGGAGGTTGGATGATGCCGCGCCCATGGTCGATGCCCGATTGCCTGATGGCACTCGATTCCATTGCGTGCTCGCTCCCATCTCGACCGATGGCACCACAATTTCCCTTCGGATTCCCAGCTCCTCATCCTTTTCCCTGGACTCCCTGCTTGCTCATGGGTCAGTGAACGGTGAGCTCCGTGATCTACTCATTGCGATCATTCACAGTCGACTTGCGTTCATGGTCAGTGGGGGAACGGGCACGGGAAAGACAACGGTTCTTGCAGCACTGCTTGCTCAGGTCGCACCTGATCATCGCATTGTTATCGTTGAGGATTCCGTTGAACTAAATCCACAGCACGCTCATGTTGTTCGGATGCAAGCTCGGTTGCCCAATGTTGAAGGCGCGGGAGCGATCACGCTCCGAGATCTCGTGCGTTCATCACTGCGAATGCGGCCAAATCGAATTGTGGTGGGGGAGGTTCGTGGTGCCGAGGTTGTGGAACTCTTGTCGGCACTCAACACCGGTCATGAAGGTGGCTGCGGAACAGTACATGCCAATAGTGCTGCTGATGTTCCCGCGCGACTCGAGGCTTTGGGGTTGACCGCGGGACTTGATCGGGTGGCCTTGCATGCGCTCATGGGAGCCGGACTCGATGCAGTCGTCCACCTCCAACGACTTCCGAGTGGTCAAAGGATTGTGTTTGGAATTCACATAACCCAGCGGGGCGCGGATGGATTGACTCGAACTATTCCCGCGATCGAATGGAATGGCACAACGTGGATCCGTGCTTCTGGGTGGGCAGCACTTCAGGAGCGCATCAAGCGCGGCGCAACATGATCCTCATCGCAGTATTTTTGGCCGGGCTCAGTGCGTGGGTTCTGATTCCGAGTCCCGTGAGCCAGCGGCTCGCCGGTGTGAGTCAAGCTTCTGGTGCATCTTCTGAAACTTGGAAAGCAGGGGAGCTTTTACGCCGAAGGACGCGCAAAGTGGATCGACTCAAGGCTCACGATGAATTAGTAATTGCAATCAGTTCTTTAGCCGCAGAACTGCGTGCTGGTCAGAGCCCAAATTCCGCGCTGGTCAATGCGGGGGAGGGACATTGTCCGTGGCCAGTTGCTCGGGCGGTGGCGCTATCGCGTGGCGATACTGTGAGTGCCTTAGTTGAAGACGCCCAGAAACACCCTGAGTTGAAATCGCTGGTTGCGTGTTGGCGAGTTGGACTTGATTCTGGCTCGGGTCTGGCGGCGAGTATCACCAAGCTCGCGGCATTCCTGCGCACATCCCAAGATATTCGCCTGCAATTGGAGGCAGAATTGGCGGGGCCCAAAGCAACTGCACGCATGTTGGCGTTACTTCCCGTTGTTGGTATTGCCCTTGGTTACTTGATGGGTGCCGAGCCAATCACTTGGCTCGTGCTGAATCCAATGGGATGGATTGCGCTCGTCTTCGGGGTCGGCCTCACGTGTTTAGGCATCTGGTGGACGAACGCCATTGCATTGAGAGTGGAGAAGTTGTTGTGATTCTTGTCAGTGCGGTATTTGCATTTCTCTCCGGATTTATCTACTTCACCAAGATGGCTGATAAACGATTGCGCTCCGTGGTGGGAGCGCAGTTGAACGACACTGAAGTTGCTGTGAGGGAATTTTCTAATAGAACTCTCGCATTCATTGCCTGTGGAGGTGGTGCGCTCATTGGCTGGACCTTCGGCGGAACTCTTGGAGCAATTCTTGGTGCGGGCGGAGCTTGGGTGGTGGTGCGGTGGTGGAGTGGTCGTGAGCAACGATCAAACCGGCAGCAAATTGAGCAAAGTTCACGGGATGCCCCGATCATGATTGATCTGCTTGCTGCCGCACTTGCCTCGGGTGCCACCGTCAGAGACTCGATTGTTGTCGTGCGCGAGGCACTCGATGAAAGTCCACTGGCAGATGTTCTGGGTCGAGTCATCTCAATGGTTGATTTGGGGGCTGATGCGCGAGAGGCCTGGAAGCCTTGGGTGGATGACCCCGCATTGGGTCGCCTTGCCCAAGCAATCATGCGCACCCAGGACTCGGGCGCCGCACTTGTGCAAGTTCTTGATGAAACCTCTCTGGAACTCAGGCGCCTGCATCAACGCACGGTTCAAGTCGCCGCTCGCAGCGCAGGGGTGAAGGCGGTCATTCCACTGGCAGTGTGCTTCTTGCCCGCATTTTTTCTGCTTGGCGTTGTGCCGATTGTCGCGTCTTTGTTCGACTCATTTGGTTTCTTGTCCACCGGTTAAGGCATGGACCTACATCGCATCCACAGAATGTCGTTTGCATCTGTTTACTTTCATTTGCATGGAGCAGTCTGTGAACGAGCGCCGATGGGCGGTGCACAAGAAGGGAAAAATCATGGCGACAAATTCCGCGAAAATTGTTGCGGCACTGAAGGACGACACAGGCTTAACCACTGCTGAATACGCGGTCGGAACCGTTGCAGTAGCGGGTCTCGGCGGAGTTCTACTCAAGATCCTGACCAGCGACGGCGTTCGCGACTTGATTTGGAATGTCCTCACAACGGCATTCTCGCGCTTCTTCGGCTAATGCTGAGGAATAGGCGTGCAGGTTCTCTGGGGACACCCCCAGCCCCAGGGAACCTGCACCACCCTCGATCATCCGGACCGCAATTAATGAGTCGCTGCCTTCGTGGCGACTCAGGCATGGTGACACTTGAAACTGCACTCATGGTTCCCATGCTGGTGTTCATCACTTTCGCGTGCGTCTCAATCATTGGGCTGGGCCTGCAGACTCTCTCACTCAGCGATGCAACTCGCACTGCCGCTCGCGAACTTGCCCGCGGCACAGAAAGCGATCAGGTATCTGCTGCATTTCAACAACGTGAGCCTGAGGCCTCAATTGTGATCAATTGGAACCCAGGCTCCGTGAGTGTTCACACTGTCAAACCTGGCAGGTTCTTTGTTGAGTTTTTGGGACAAGAACTTTTCACTCTTGAGCAGACCCATGTTGCGCCGCGTGAGACACAGTCCTCATGAGTAAGCGGACTAAGTGGCTCGTGCGTCACGACAGCGAACGTGGCAGTGTCACGATTTTTACCGTGTTTCTCACCTTTGTCATTACAGGGGCAGGGCTGATTGCCATAGCGGTCATGCAACTTGCTGTGACGCGGGCAACTCTGAGTAGTTTTGCTGACTTAAGCGCACTAGCGGCGAGCAGAGCGCAGGGAGAACCGTGTTCAGCTGCAATGAACATTGCCGCAAGTAACGGTGTTCAACTAGATGAGTGCTTGTTCGATAGCGACAGCGTTACGGTCACGGTGAGTACACCGGTGAATCTTTTTGGCCCAATTGCTCGGTCACTCACAAATTCAAGAGCGCAGGTCAGCGCTCGGGCAAGCCGCTCAGTCTGGTGAGAATCTGGATGGCCCCAGCTTTATCAAGTGGGTCATTTCCATTTCCACACTTGGGTGACTGAATGCATGCAGGGCAACCGATATCGCACGGACAGGTTTCGACAGCGGCAAGAGTTGCTTTCATCCATTGGGTTGCGTGCTCGAAACCAAACTCAGCAATTCCTGCGCCACCTTCGAGTCCATCGTAAATAAATATGGTTGTTGTTTCAGTGTCCGCATGCAGGATCGTGGACACCCCGCCAATATCCCACCGATCACAACTGGCAAACAGAGGAAGAATCCCAATGCTCGCGTGCTCAGCACCATGAATTGCGCCCGCGAGGACATCCGCGGTTGCATTCACCAGATGTGAAGGGAATATCCACCACACTGCTTTTGTTCTCAGAGTGCGGACGGGGAGATCAAGTGGAATCGTGCCCAAGTTCTCCCCAGAGATATGTCGACGCGTGTAGGCAACAGTTTGCGAGGACACCTCAACGTCACCGAAATGAATATCGATGTCTGTTGCAACTTGACGCTGAGCCGACTCACCAGTAACTCGAATGTCACTGACGTCTCGCGCGAAGGTTGTGTAATCAACATCCGAGGCTACGACCAAAGCAACAGATTCGTTCAGGTCAAGTTCGCGAACGAGGAACGTCTCACCTTGGTGAACATAAACTGCGCCTTCATGAACACTGCGATGCGAAGCACCATGATCGACGTATCCGCAGAGTCGCCCTGTGTCCATTTCAACCACGCGCACAACTGCACCACCGGTTCCACGGATATCAGCCAAATCAGTTGCATTCTCGCTCTTGGTCCAGTACCAACCGGTTGGGCGCTCACGCAACATTCCTGCTGTAACGAGTTCAGAGAGCACGTCAGGGGCATTGGCAGGAAACCAGGACTCAATATCCTCGCGGGTGAGCGCTAATTCTTGAGCTGCTGCGCAGAGATGCGGAGCCATGACATGCTCATTGTTTGCATTGGGCAAAGACACTTCAATTGTTGCGTCAAAAACAACCTCAGGGTTGTTGATCACAAAAGTATCCAGTGGATCCTCACGAGCAATAAAGATCGCCGCTGCGGGTTCCCCAGCCCTGCCCGCGCGACCCACCTGCTGGAGCAACGAAGCCTTTGTCCCAGGCCAGCCAGCGGTGATCACTATGTCAAGACCCGTGATGTCAATGCCGAGTTCTAATGCGTTGGTCGCCGCCATGGCTCGAATTTCGCCGGAGCGCAGATCACGTTCAAGTTCACGCCGCTCATTGGCCAAGTATCCGCCACGGTATGCCCGAACCATGTGATCGATGCCGCCATGATGTTTTGGGTCATT
>JALRGY010000080.1 GCA_023253325.1 Candidatus Nanopelagicales bacterium
CAGTATTTACCCCTCGTCGCTGAAGGAAAGATCGACATTCATCCATGGATGGAGAACGTCGATGGACGAACGGTTACTTTCACTGACGGAACCAAACAAGACTTCGATGGCATCATCTTTGGAACCGGGTTCAACCTCGACTTTCCATTTCTCAGCGATGAGATCCGCGAGACTCTCGATCTTGATGAGCACCACGCCGATTTGTACAAGCAAACATTTCACCCTGAACTGCCTGGGCTTGCGTTTCTCGGTATGTGGGATCAGGCCGGAGGATATTTCGTGCCCATCGAACTACAAGCGCGTTGGGTCGCCTATTCATGGAGTGGCGCAATTCTCGGGCCGACCGAGGCGGAACTCACACAAGGAATAGTCGACTACCGCGCCCGAAGGGGTTCCTCACAGAAAACACGCATGAACCTCATCGCGGTTGATTTCGCTCGTGCCGCGGGCGTTGAACCCGATCTCAGGCAATGGCCTGATCTTGAACGAGCCCTTCTGTTTGGCCCTCTTGCACCAAGTAGTTTCCGCTTATCTGGCCACGACAGCCTTGTGGGCGCACCCACGCAATTGTTACAGGACGCCCAAATTTTTGGGGCCATCACGGGTACAGAACTCAACGCCCGCGAAGCAGAGCACATGGAGTTGCTCTAAATGAGGATGACGTACCTGTAACTTAAATCACCGTCAGCTCGGCCTCGGTCACGAACATTCTGACTCTGCTACTGACGTGCGCGATCGAGTCATCGGCTGTTTGGATCCCAATTTGTGAAGCGTAGGCCGCCTCGAAATCCTCTTTTGAGTCAAACCACAACTCTGACACTCCATCGACACTTGGCTCTTCACTGCTGTAGTCGACAAGGTTAAAGATTGCCCTGCGTAAATTGGGGAGCTGCTCCGCGAGTGGTCGATGCTCGCCGAGCCACCATTGCGCAAATTCATCGTGCGTCATGTCGGCACGACGCGTCAACAGTATTATTACTTTAAACATCTTTACCTTTCAAGGGCCTGGTTTTTTGACTCGGGCATTGGGTCGCCCTCCCACACCAAGGGCCAGCGAGATAACAATTTCATTCGCTCGTGGAGCATCAGGGATGCAGACATCAGCAGCATCCATGTCATCAAATTGCCAGCGGTCATCCTTGTTGCCCAGAGGCATTGTGATGCTGGATCCCGCGGGACCGACTTTCTTGGTGCCGGGAATTATGTCGGCACCTCCTCCAATTGCTGCCCGCACCGGTGCGCCAAAACGAGGGTGCAGAATGGCCGCGGAGTGCTCCCGATCCCCGTCGGTACCCACGATCGCACCCTTGCCATAACTGCGCACCTCCGCTGATTCAATGCCAAATCCTTTGAGCCCCAAGATCGCGTTGTCCACCAGCACCTGTGCTGCTTCTGCACCCAATTCTTCGAGTTCGCTCAGATCCTCAACGAACCCTTTGCCTGCAAATGGGTTGGTCACCACAATCGTCGCCGTGACAATTACTGAATCAGATTTGATCTTTGCCCCGGCCTCACTCAACGTTTGGTGCACCGTTGTTGTCATGCTCCTGATTTCCATCATCCCACCTTATTGTCCAAACCGAGCGTTCTCGCCGAATCTTTGAAATTCAGCTGCCGTATGGGGGCCTATGGCAGATAACCGCCGAGCTCGAATTGACATTACATGCAGTCTCTTGTTACGGCGAAGATTTTCTAAACAGACTGGCAATGATCGCAACCAGGATGGTGGCAAAGACTATTTGCGTGATGAAAGTCAACCAGAATCCCCAGCCAGCAGCCTGTCCCACAAGCAGTCCTCCAGCTCCACCCAAGATGCCCAAGAAAATAGTCATAAGACAGCCAATTGGCTGCATAGAAGGAACCAGGATGCGCGCGATTCCGCCAATAACGATTCCGACAAACAGACCACTGAGGAGGCTATTGATGTCCATGGGGCTAGCCAACCACCTCGGCACCTGATTCGGCAAGCGTGGCAAGCCGAGAGATGCATCGAAAATATTTCTTGCGATAACCACCTTTCAGCATGTCACTACTGAAAACCTGATCAAGTCTCACGCCACTGTTGATCACGGGGACACTGCGGTCATAGAGCCGATCAACAAGGGCGACAAACCTCAGTGCCGGCACCTGATCTCTCAACGGAGTGACATCGGTTACTCCTAAAAGATCAATGTTCTCAACAAGTGCGCCGTAATACGCCGGGTGAATCTTGCCCAGATGGTTCATAAGTTCGCCCCAACTGGTTCCCACTGAATTGGGCATGGTCGCTAGTTGATCGCGCACAAAGTCTGAGGAGAAAGGATCCCCATGGAACGTGAGGTCGCGGTGCCGGTAGTCAGAGCCATCGATACGGATCACATCAAAGTGAGCGGAGAGTCCTTGGATTTCCCTCAGAAATTCATCCGAA
This sequence comes from Candidatus Nanopelagicales bacterium, assembly GCA_023253325.1. GTDB lineage: Bacteria > Actinomycetota > Actinomycetes > S36-B12 > S36-B12 > UBA4592. The sequence continues at coordinate 2,408 of JALRGY010000080.1, forward strand.
GCGAACCTCTCTTCCCCCAAACGATCTGGCAGCGTGTTGGATGTTGCCGCAACAAACACGCCTGCTTTGACCAGTTCCCCCAAGAATGTGGACATCAAAACCGTATCCCCTGGATCATCAAGTTCGAATTCGTCGATGCACACCAGTGAGTGGTTCGAGAAATACTCCACTACAGTGCGAAAACCCAGCAAGCCAAGCACGTTGGTGTATTCAACGAATGTGCCGAATGATTTGTGCCCTCGGGCGGTTTGATTCCACATTGCTGCCAGGAGGTGCGTCTTTCCAACGCCGAATCCCCCGTCAAAATAGATTCCTGGGCGCCCCTCAGGAGCCTTGTTGCGTGATAGCCAACCTCTAGGCTTGGCAACTCCCCCTGATTCGACCCTCTTTCCAAACACGCGCGCGGCCTCAACAGCGGATCGCTGACTCGGCTCTTGAGCATCTGGGATGTAGTTATCAAACGAGGCCTTCGCGAACTGCGGTGGTGGGGCAAAACCCGCGATAATGTCTTGCGCACTGACGGAGGGAGAGATCTCGACAATGCGCTGCACATGCATACTTTAGATCTCCGCGGCACATCCCACACCTGCGCCGCCACAAAGGCATTGGGCACTAGGCTCGCACGGTGAGCACAACGACAGAGGTATTCCTGTTCTTCGCCATTGGCCTCTTTATTTTCGGCTTGGTATTCGTGCTGCTCGGCCTCTCCAGCGAACGTGGGTATTGGTCCCAGAGGGATCCATCCGGAAGTGCCCGTCGGGACGCCACAAAATTTCACACGATCTACCATCGGGCCTTCAAGATCGCGGCCAGCGATGACCGCGCGCCTCTGAGGATCGCCGCCATCGGTGTCGTCCTGTGGTATTTCGCCATCGCTGCCGCAATCATCACCGCCATTTTTGCACTGACCAACTAGCGGTCCTGGTCACTTCGAATGGGGTACTGGTCTTAGGACGCATCACTTACCGAGTGACGCTGTCCTTACTGCGCCACCGGATCTAACCCACGGTACTTCCCTGCTGCGATTTAAACCCTAGTGATCAACGACGTCCAGGCTCTCGAGTTTCGGACTGGTTCCCCATTGACCATACATTTGCTCGATTTGACTGGTCATGGATGGTCATGCACACTTAAATATGCAACGAAAGCCATTCTCCTCGCACTCGCCATCCTTCGTGGCGTTTGGCGTGCTGATTGCCATCGCGATCTTCCTGGGCGTCACGGCCCCTCTATCCGCCTTTGATGGGAAGAGAAATAGAGATGACAAGCCGGTTCAAGGCGCCTCGTATTCCTCATTCTTTGAGGGGAAAAACCAGTCACTCGTATCCAGTGGGTGGTCCGCGTGTGAGGGAGAAATCTCTTGGTCGGTTAGTTCAGGTTCTTTAGGCGCAAAAATGTTTGCCAGGGAGCTTGTTCGCCTGCAATCCGCATTTGATCAATGGTCAAAAGTAACGAATCTGACTTTTGTTTATCTAGGCACCATTGAGATGTCTTACGACCCAAGTTCACATCAACTAAGTTCCGACGCTATGCCGACTGAGAGACACATCGCCGTAGCATTCATGCCCGCTGCGGATTCTCCACTGCTGACGTCCAATGTGTACGGCTTCGGCATGCCTGCCACGGTTCTCCGCTCCACAAAAAGTATTCGCACGGGTGAAGTCATTTTCAAGAAAGAACTTGTGGAATCTAAATCCTGGCGAGATCCCCGAGTGCTCGATAACTTGTACCTTCACGAGTTGGGGCACGTTCTGGGCCTTGGCCATGTTAATGATAAGTCGCAAGTTATGTACCCGGTGATCCGCAAGCGCACCGCCCTCGGTTCGGGAGATCAGGTCGGATCTTTGGCCCTTACAAAAAAATGCGCCGATCAATAGCCCGCACTCCTTCGCAAGACCAATATTCGGGTCATAACGTAGGTCTCGCGGTAACGATAATATTTTCCTGATATCCGCCTTCATCTCGGACATAGTCACCCCCGCAGGTTATTAGCGTGAGTCGTGGTTTCCCTTCCCTTGAAAACACCTTGTCCGCAACAGCAGGCAAGTCATCTTTATCCACGGCCTCAACCTGCGAGACCCTGTATTGGATGCGCAATCCCTCACTCGTTCTCACCGAAATAATGTCTCCCTCAGAAAGCGTTGACAATGCATAAAATGCACCGCGACCGGACTCAACCCCATCTCGATGTCCAACCATGACTGCCGACCCTTGCTCGTCACCAGGAGTCGAACCACCAACGAACCAGCCCACGGTCGATATGTCCTCAGGGACCTCCATTACGCCCGAATAGGAACTAACTGGCGTGACAAAACTGTCAACACTGAGTTCCGGGATGCTCACCAAAATCGGTTGACCTTGGTCCGAACTCTCTTGATCGAAAGAGCCCGGAGCTGATTGAATGATCGATGGTTGGACGTCTTCATCACCTATGGCAAATTCTGGATCAACAACAACAACTTGATCTGAGACTGGAAACTCAGCAGTCCGCGGACCCAATGAGAATGCGAAAAAGATGGCCCCTGCTACCAACATGGTTGTGGGTGTTGCGAGCAACACGCTCAGACTTGTGATCCGCACAACCATGTTGGAGCGAGACTGGTTCATCTCTCTAGTTCCCACGTGCCTAACGGCGCTGGGTTACGAGTCGGAACCCTGATGCGATGGCCGCTGCCAAGGAGCCGAATAGCAGGAGATACAGAACTAGTTCGACTGTTGGTACCTCACTACCCGCTTCACCTCCACCACCAGCGGGAATCGAAGTCGGGGCGCTACCCGCTTCAGGGGCGTCAATCGCCTCTGGAGCTTCGACAGGGGCCCCACCTTCCAATGGCTCTCCAGCATCGCTTTCACCGACACCAAGTTCAGGGACCTCAACTATGAGCACTGGCTCTGGGCTAACCACAGCAATGGGGGTTTCCGTTGGCGGGATAGTCGTTGGAGTGGTTGGCGACTCGGTCGGGGTTGAAGTTGGTGACTCGGTCGGGGTTGAAGTTGGCGACTCAGTCGGACTCGAAGTCGGTGACTCAGTCGGACTCGAAGTTGGTGACTCGGTAGGGGTTGTGGTTGGCGAGGCAGTGGGCGTTGGCGTTGGCGTTGGCGTTGGATCTACTACCTTGCAGTCATTTTCCCAAATAGCCTGGCCACTTTCAGTCCAGTTCAGTCCAGGATATGCAGGATAGGTGTGCTGCCCCTGATTGCTGCCATCAAACGGTGGAATGATGTCGGCCGAATCCTCGCCGTGTCCATTCAAGCCATCCTTATCCACAGTAATTTGAGTGTAAGGATTGGATTCAGAACCTGTTGCATGGCAAATTGCAATCCTGTGTCCCATCGGTCCCGCAGCAGAGACCACACCCGAAAATGCGAGTGAAACACCTGCCAGCAAAGCGACTGATGCGCTGGTCGCAAACACAACCTTTGTTCGCGACTTCGCAGTCGACGAGCCAACACTTTCACCTGTCGTTTGATTCATGTCCGATCTCCTCTTGACTCAAGAAACTTTCTCTACAAAGCCATAGTTCTTCTTTTGTAGAGTTGATGGAGGATCAGAAGCCATCAATGAACGGGTGTTGCTGTCTTTGACCATTCATGGATTGCCCGTGGCGGGCGGTTTGAGATTTCGAAAATCATGAAACGACTACGAAGTGACGAGTTCAGACTCGTGGACAAAGCAGTGCCTAACTACCCGAACCGATTACGGGGCCTGTTCAACTGGCTCAATTCAGGTTCGCGTGAAATTGCACTGCGGGTCTTATCGAGGCTCCATGCTGTTTGCGCGCTCGACGGAGCCGTTTCGATACGAGGCTCATGCTCGAAGGACGGTATGTCTCACACCTAATTCGGCGCTTTGCTCCAAGGCTTGAATGAGTGGGCCGCTTTTGAGAATCTTTTCTGTGCAGGACCCACAATTGTGCGCTCGCACCGACACAATTCCAGAATGACACTACTCAAATGTCGGGCTGACAGGACTTGAACCTGCGACCTTCCGGCCCCCAGCCGGACGCGCTACCAAACTGCGCCACAGCCCGTTTTGCTGCAGGCGGAACACTATCTCATGGGGCTTTTCTGCTATCGGCGTGATCGCTTTTCACGAACGCGCATGACAACACGTACAGGAGTGCCATCGAAACCAAATTCTTCACGGAGTCTGCGCTCAATAAAACGACGGTAGCCGGCCTCCAAGAAACCCGTGGTGAACAGCGCAAAAGTGGGCGGGCATGATGACACTTGAGTGCCAAATAGAATTCTGGGCTGTTTGCCACCCCGCAGTGGATGCGGATGAGCGGCCGTGAGGTCGGCAAAGAATCGATTCAATGTTCCCGTGGGTACCCGAGAATCCCAGTTATCGAGAGAAAGTTCTAGAGCCGGAGCTAGCTTCTCCACATGCCTCTTGGTCTTGGCTGAGATGTTGACTGTGGGTGCCCATGAAACACTGGCCAATTCCCTGTCAATTTCCCTCGCGAGGTAATGACGGCGCTCTTCATCCGTCAAGTCCCATTTGTTGAAAGCAATAACAAGTGCACGCCCTGACTCAACAACCATGGAAATGATGCGTTGATCCTGTTCACTGAGCGGCTCGGAAGCATCGATCAACACGATGGCCACCTCCGCACGCTCCAGCGCTGCCTGCGTTCGAAGGGTGGCGTAGTACTCATGACCGGAAGCTTCACGGTGGCGTTTTCGGATTCCAGCAGTGTCAACGAACCACCAGAGCCGTTCCCTGATCTCGACCAGTTCATCCACCGGATCAACCGTGGTACCAGCAACATGGTCCACAACTACTCGGTTGGACCCTGCCAATGCGTTGAGCAAAGATGACTTGCCCACATTCGGCTTACCCAGCATGGCCACGCGCCTTGGGGCTCCCTCTTTAGCCTGTCCGGATCCGACCTCGGGCAACATCGCGACAACAGCGTCTAGCAGGTCGCCGGAGCGCCTGCCGTGCAAACCGGACACGGGATGCGGCTCGCCTAACCCAAGGCTCCAGAGCGCTGTCGCTTCAAGTTCGGCATTGTGATCATCAGCCTTATTGGCAACCAAAATCGTGGGCTTGCCGGACTTACGAATAACGTCAACAACGGCTTCATCCGTGGTCGTCGCGCCCACCATGGCATCAACAACGAATACAACAACATCGGCCTCATTTATGGCACGTTCAGCCTGTCCCGCAATTTGCGCATGAATTCCGCGCGCATTGCGTTCCCAACCGCCTGTGTCAACAACAAGGAATCTGCGTCCATTCCATTCGGCTTCATAACTCACCCGGTCACGCGTCACACCTGGAACGTCCTCCACGACCGCTTCCCTGCGTCCAATTATTCGGTTGACCAAAGTGGACTTACCAACATTGGGACGACCCACAATTGCA
>JALRGY010000081.1 GCA_023253325.1 Candidatus Nanopelagicales bacterium
AACCCTGCCCTTCGATTCTGATGCACCTTGATCAATTCGTCGGATGAACCATGGTTCCAGTCGCACGGCAAATCTCCCAGCGGGTGTAGTGCAGGCCGGATTCAGCTCGCTGGATCTAGTCGTGCTTCCTTGGAACCCTTGGTGAGTGCGTTGCCCACAAGTGGGAATACGAGAACGGTGAGTGCTCCTGCACCAACGAGTGCGGCGGCATTTGCGGTGGTCATGTAACCATTGGCAACTTCGATCCCAGTGACGGCAACAATGATGGGAAGTCCCGTGGCTACGTACAGCGAGAAGCGTGCCCGCTCCCTCACGTCGGGCAACGCCTTGCGGTAGAGGAAGAACTGCACCACTCCGCGGGCAATGAAAATGTAGACAAAGAATCGGATCATGGGGAATGGGTTCGCGATGATTGAGGCAATATCAAGATTGGCTCCTGAAACGATGAAAAAAATCGGGATCATGAATCCGAAGCCGATGGATTCAATGCGCACGCTCAACTTTGATTCCTCTGATGGCGGCGCAAACCTTCGCACGATCACGCCAGCGATAAACGCTCCGAGAACTGCATCCAGTCCAAATTCGCTCGCGATAGTAAGTAGAACAATGATCAGGAGTAAGGCGAATCGGAGTGCCGTTTGGGAGCTGGTGTTGTGACCTCGTTCGAAAATTTTACGCACCCGTTCGGTGGCAAGTCGATTTCCAATTACAGCGAGTAGTAACGCAATGGCACCGAATACAAGCAGGCTAATGATTGCGGCGAATGACGACTTGGTGCCGAGCAGGACCGCGATGGCGATGATCGGTCCAAACTCGCCCCATGCGCCAGCTCCCATGAAGAATGTCCCAAACTTTGTTCCCAGTTCGCCTTTGTCGCGCAGCATCGGCAGCAATGTCCCGAGAGCAGTAGAAGAGAGCGCGATAGCAACAGCCACCGTATCTTCGATCTTGCCGGTTTCGGTCATGATGAGTGCAGCGATCAGTGCAACAACAAGTGAAAGTACCCACCCAATGGCCGCCAGTTTCCCACTCTGGCCCCGGATGGCTCGCTGCTCCAGCTCAAGGCCTGCCAAGAAGAAAAGCAGACCTAGGCCCAATTCACTCAAAAGTTCGATAGAGCCATCGGGTTGAATCCACCCGAGTGCTTCGGGGCCAAAGATAATGCCGGCGCCAAGGAGGAGGACAACCTCTGCCACCTTGATGCGGAACAACCCGACCAGCAGGGGAACAAATGCGGCAATCGCCGCGATAACGACGAGGGAGGTGTATTCGGGGTTCACGAAGCCTGAGCGTAGTGGCAGGGGACAAAACTTGAGTCGTACCTGGGATCAAACCGGGCTTTTCTCATTATTATGTGCGCGTGGCTGCAACGAACCCTGATCGATCCTCCTATTTTCCTGCGATTGAAAAGAAACATGGCTTGCCCATGTCCCATTGGTTCGATCAGATGTCAGAGATTTCTGATTGGAAGTACCCGGAGCAGATCGCCTTCCTGAAGGAGAATCATGGGTTCAGTCAAGCCCACGCAAATGCATTAGTGCTCTATTGCAGAGGGTCGAAAAGCGCCCGAAGGTTTGGCACCTTTGAGGAGTTCCTTGCCCCTCTTGATTCGGTTAAGCAGGAGACTCTCAAAGGGATCTTTGCGGCAATCACCAGCAAATTCCCCAAGGCGGAGTTGGTCATCGCTTGGAATCAGCCAATGCTTAGGCTTCGAGGCCAGTATGTTTTTGGAGCATCGGTATCTACTCACCATTTAGTTCTGGCACCGATTAGCACTGATGTATTGGAAGCCTTTAAACCTCGGCTTGAAGGCTATGTGGTCAATAAAAAGACTTTCAGGGTGCCCGTTGATTGGAAAGTTAATAAAAAACTACTGCAGGATATGGCTCGCGCAAGAATCGCTGAGATTCCAAAGTAGATGAAATTCAAAGGTTAAGGCCCGAAGTGCATGTGCACTTCGGGCCTTAACCAACTGGTTTAACTACTTCTTGAGATCAAATCGATCCGCATTCATGACCTTGTTCCACGCGGAAACGAAGTCGTTTGCGAACTTTTCCTGTGCATCATCTGAGGCGTAAACCTCAGAGAGTGCGCGCAGTTGCGAGTTTGAACCAAATGCGAGATCCACTCGTGAACCCGTCCACTTGAGATCGCCGGTTGCGCGATCCCGACCTTCAAACAACTCCTCAGAGTCATCCGTCGGTTCCCACGTTGTGCTCATGTCAACCAGGTTGACAAAGAAATCATTGGTGAGCATTCCTGGCCTGTTGGTCAGGACACCTAGTGGGGACTGATTGCTGTTTGCATTGAGTGCTCGCATGCCGCCAACCAACACTGTCATTTCTGGGGCGGTGAGGTTGAGCAGGCTTGCCTTTTCAAGGAGCAATGCCTCAGCAGGGGCGCGGAGACCCTTGCTCTTGTAGTTGCGGAACCCGTCACCCTTTGGCTCGAGTACCTCGAACGAGGCAGCATCCGTTTGATCTTCCAGGGCATCCGTGCGACCTGGTGTAAAAGGAACGGAGATGCTCAGGCCTGCGGCACTCGCAGCCTGTTCAATTGCCGCGTTGCCGCCGAGGACAATCAGGTCTGCGATTGAGACCTTTTTGCCACCTGTGGCAGATGCATTGAATTCCTGCTGGATCGCCCCAATTGCTTTGAGTGCCTTGGCCAGTTGATCTGGATCATTGGCTTCCCATGAGGTTTGTGGTGCAAAGCGAATACGTGCACCGTTGGCGCCTCCTCGCTTGTCTGTTCCACGGAATGTGGATGCAGATGCCCAAGCAGTTGCAACAAGTTCAGAAACCGAAAGGCCTGAAGCAAGAAGCTTCGCCTTCAGTGCATCGATATCTGCAGCATCAACCACGGGATGATCCAGTGCAGGGACAGGGTCCTGCCAGATCAGAACCTCTGCTGGTACGTCAGGGCCGAGGTAGCGGTTGCGTGGACCCATGTCGCGGTGCAACAACTTGAACCAGGCACGTGCGAACGCGTCTGCGAACTCAGCAGGGTTTTCATAGAACCGGCGAGAGATAGGTTCATAGATTGGATCCATGCGCAGCGCCAAGTCGGCGGTGGACATCATGGGTGCATGTGTCTTGCCTGCGACGTGGGCATCAGGGACCGTTTCTGCCGCTGCCGGGTCTGTTGGAATCCATTGCTGGGCGCCAGCAGGGCTCTTGACCAATTGCCATTCGTACTTGAACAGCGTTTCAAAGTAACTGTTGTCCCAAGTGATGGGCGTTGGGGTCCATGCACCTTCGAGGCCACTTGAAATCGTGTACTCAGCATTGCCTGTACCGAAACTATTTTTCCAGCCGAACCCCATTTGCTCAATTGGGGCACCTTCAGGCTCTGGACCAACGTACTTTTCGGGATCTCCCGCGCCATGTGTTTTGCCAAAGGTGTGGCCGCCTGCAACGAGTGCCACTGTTTCTTCATCGTTCATGGCCATACGAGCAAAAGTCTCACGAATATCGCGAGCCGAAGCGAGCGGATCAGGGTTGCCGTTGGGACCTTCGGGGTTGACATAGATGAGGCCCATTTGTACGGCGGCGAGCGGGTTTTCTAGTTCGCGATCGCCCGTGTAGCGCTGATCGTCCAACCAGATTTCTTCGGAACCCCAATAGGTGACATCGTCTGGTTCCCACGCGTCAACGCGTCCACCGGCGAACCCGAACATTTTCAGGCCCATTGATTCCATGGCGACGTTGCCGGTGAGCAGGAAGAGATCGGCCCACGAAATTTTTTGGCCGTACTTTTGCTTTATGGGCCAGAGCAGGCGACGTGCCTTGTCCAGATTCACATTGTCTGGCCAACTGTTCAGGGGAGCGAAACGCTGCATGCCTGCGCCGCCACCACCGCGACCATCGGATGTTCGATATGTACCGGCACTGTGCCACGCCATGCGAATGAAAAATGGACCGTAGTGACCGTAGTCAGCGGGCCACCACTCCTGTGAATCGGTCATGAGGGCGGTGAGATCAGCCTTGAGCGCGTTGAGGTCCAATGAGTTGAAGGCCTCGGCGTAGTCGAAGTCATCGCCCATGGGATCGGCTGAGGGTGGATTGACCTGCAAGAGTTTGAGGTTGAGCTGGTTGGGCCACCAGTCATGGTTTGTGGTGCCCGCAATCGGTTGCCAGGTACCGCCACCGGTCACCGGGCACTTTGCTTCTGTTGTCATTTTCTCTCTCCTATATATATGTGGTGTTGACTTAATGTGTTGATGCTTTTTGGCAGTTTCGGCACCGACCGAGGTAAGCGACGTCTGCTTCATCGATTTCAAAACCGTGATCGCTCGAGGCCGTCAGACAAGGAGCATTTCCCACGGCGCATTCGACATCGGCAATGTGGCCGCAATCTCGACAGATAATGTGGTGATGGTTATCGTCCAATTCGCGCTCAAAAAGCGCGGGGGAGCCGATCGGTTGAATTTTGCGAATCAGGCCCGCGTTAGCCAGGAGTGTTAACGTGTCATAGACCGACTGACGTGAAATCGAGCCGATATCGGTGCGAACCGCTGATGCGACTGCGTCTGCGCTGATGTGCTTGTTTGCGGTGACCGCATTAATCACAGCGATCCGCTGGGCGGTGACCTGAACACCATGACCGCGCAAGAGCTCGTCTGATTGCACTCGAACACAATACCCACTCATTTGGACACTGTCAATGTTTTGAATTTGTCTATATTAGGTCTCATTGGAAGTTGAGGTGGTTGCATGTTGGTTGCGGTGCTACTGCGCCGCCTTAAAAAGGAGTGTCCATGTCCGACTCATTAGTTGCCGCGCACGATGAGCTGTTTGCCGCATTAAACGTAATGCTGTCGGGAGATGCCGATCCCATTTTGGCGGTGTGATCAAGCTCCGATGATGTGACCTACGGCGGACCCTTTGGCGGTTTTGTAATGGGGCGGGCCGCAGTGGAGGACGCTTTCACAGCCTTTGACGCATGTTCATAGTTATTGATGGTGAACATGTCAACCTCGAACATCGAGCGACCAACATCTTTCGCAAAGAGAGCGATGGTTGGCACCTGGTGCACCATCACACCGATCGATCCCACTGACCATTGAGCGGGATCAGTTGAGCGCGATCAATACCGCCCATTCCTTTTCTGACTCATCCATGATTTCATGAGCCACGCAAATCAGCCCTTAAATCAATCCTCCAACGCCTTCTGGTCCCTGAGAGTATTGAGTGGGAAAGTTACGGCAACACGGAAACTCGCAGTTTGAGGAAGGTTCCATGAACAGTGCGCATCCCTTGTGTCTAGGCTCGGATTAACAATTGGTCAGAGCGAGAATCAAAGGGGCGTCGTGCCAGAACAAAAGATAAGCATTCTTACCGCGAGCCTTGCGGTCGAGTCCCGCACCGCTCCGATCCCTGAGCCCAGCGCAAAGCAAGTCCAAATCGCAGTAAAGTCCGTTGGCGTATGCGGTTCCGATATTCACTATTGGGAACACGGGCGAATTGGCCCTTATGTCGTGGAGGATGATCTGATTCTCGGGCACGAAGCATCCGGTGTCGTCACGTCAGTAGGTTCAGAAGTCACCCGTGTCGCGGTGGGGGATCGGGTTGCAATTGAACCGGGCGTGCCTTGTGGCCACTGTCATGAATGCCGTGTTGGGCGCTACAACCTCTGTCCCGACGTTCAGTTCTTTGCAACTCCACCCGTCAACGGTGCCTTTGCGGAATATGTTGTCATCGATGAAAACTTTGCACACGCCGTACCCGACTCGATGTCATTCGACGAGGCCGCACTCATAGAACCATTGTCCGTCGGTGTTTGGGCGTGCAAGAAGGCAAATGTTGCTCCAGGTGCGCGCGTCCTTGTTACGGGTGCGGGACCGGTTGGCATCTTGTGTGCGAAAGTGGCACGAGCGAGCGGTGCAGTTGAGGTGACGTTGACCGACGTCAACATTGAACGATTAAAAGCTGCAGAGTCGATGGGCTTTACGGTTCACAAGTCAGGAGTTGATTCACCCCTACCCGAGAAATCCTTCACAGCAGTCATTGAGTGCAGCGGGAATATCCATGCAATCAACACGGCAATTAGGGCAGCGGCACCTGCCTCTGTGGTGGTACTTGTTGGCATGGCGGCCCATGGCAACGTGACAGTGCCCATTGACGTTATTCAGGGCAGAGAGTTGTGGGTCACGGGTACTTTCCGCTACGCGCACACATATCCCACTGCCATCGGGTTGGTGTCGAGCGGCGCTGTGGTTATCTCCGATCTTGTCAGCGCCACATATGGCTTGGACAGTGCTGAACAGGCATTAGGGCATGCCCATAAACATCCAGAGGATCTCAAGGTTATTGTTCGCGTGTCATGAAAAATCCATTGGTCGCGGGCATTGATTCCTCCACGCAATCGGTCAAGGTCGTTGTCCGTGATTCCCAAACCGGTGAACTTGTTCGTGAAGCGAAAGCCCCCCATCCTGATGGGACTGAGATCGACCCCGAGATTTGGTGGCAGGCCCTGTCCTCGATTGCACCTGATGTGCTCGATGGAGTTTCTGCGATTTCCATTGCAGCGCAGCAGCATGGAATGGTTGCACTTGATTCCAATGCGCAAGTCGTGCGCCCAGCGCTGCTCTGGAACGACACTCGTTCATCACGGTCAGCGTCAGATCTGGTTTCTGATTTTGGTGGTGCGAATGCGTGGGCACAAGCTGTGGGCAGCGTCCCATTGGCGGCCTTTACTGTGAGCAAACTGCGCTGGATGGCCGAGCATGAGCCGGATAATGCGGCGAGAACTGAAACGGTCGTGTTGCCTCATGATTACTTGACCTGGTTACTCGCAGGCAAACAAGGGGAATTCACCAGTGATCGCGGGGACGCGAGCGGAACGGGTTATTGGTCGCCAGGTTCTGGTTCGTACCGTCAAGATCTCATCACATTGGCACTTGGCCATGAACTCAATGTCCCACGAATCGCGGCTCCAGCTGAGGTAGTGGGGTATTCGAATGTTTTTACTTCGACGCCGATCGCCATTGCTCCGGGCACGGGGGACAACATGGGGGCCGCACTGGCATTGGGTGTTCAACCGGGAGATGTCGTGGTCTCCCTGGGAACTTCAGGGACGGCGTATGCCGGTTCTCGACAGGCCACCGCAGATCCGACAGGTTTGGTTGCGGGTTTCGCTGATGCCACAGGAAATTTCCTGCCGTTGGTGTGCACTCTCAATGCAGCAAGAATTTTGAGCGCCACCGCACAAATTCTTCGTGTTGATTTCGATGAGTTTGCGCGGCTCGCGTTGGCTGCAACGCCGGGCTCCGGCGGTCTGACATTCCTGCCGTATCTCGATGGTGAGCGAACACCGAATCTTCCCGACGCTCGGGGATCGCTCCATGGGATGACCCGAGAGAATATGACCGCCGAAAATATTGCGCGCAGTGCGATTGAAGGAATGTTCGGTGGCCTATCAGATGCAGTTGCGGCCCTGACAGATGTTGGCGTCGCTGTCAACCGAGTGATTGTCATTGGGGGAGCGGCAGCGAATCCCGCAGTGCTGGACGTTGCTGCCACCATGTTTGATGCGCCGGTTGAAGTGCCTCCAGCGGGCGAATATGTTGCAGACGGTGCTGCTCGGCAGGCGGCGTGGGCATTGTCTGGATTAGAATCTCCGCCCGTGTGGGACAGTTTGAATCCAGGGATTACCCACCGAGTTGACCCGGTGGCCGTGCCTGAAATTCGTGAGCGCTACCAACAGGTTCGCGCCCAGATCCACTCGGTGTGAATTAGTTTGCCCTCACCTGAATTTCCT
>JALRGY010000082.1 GCA_023253325.1 Candidatus Nanopelagicales bacterium
CAGTTCAAGTGTCCCGCCCTGATCACAGGTGACACTCCCGCGCCCCGAGATCACGACAAACACTTCATCGACTTCAACATCGGTTGACTCCCCCACCGAGTGATCCCACACACCGATATCCAACTGCCCTGAGTCCTCATGCCCCACGTGGTCCAATTCTTTGACACCGGTAGTGACCTGACCATCGGTTCGTTCAAACAGGTCAGACACAGCTGCGGCGTCAAATGAACGGATCATGAGTTCTCCCAGATTGGTGTTGGAGTTTCCGTGACGTTGCCATTCGCATCGTAATGAATGAATCGATCAAACCCCTTGGCAAACCACCGGTCGTGCGTCACCGCAATCACTGTGCCGTCAAAACCATCAAGGCCATCCTCCAGCGCTTGGGCACTGGCCAAGTCGAGGTTGTCGGTTGGCTCGTCCAGCAGGAGCAACGTTGCACCGCTGAGTTCAAGCAGCAGAATTTGAAACCGCGCTTGCTGGCCACCGGAAAGGGTGTCGAACTTTTGCTCGCTGCTGGCCGCAAGTTCATAGCGGTCGAGAACTCGCGCAGCCCGTTCCCTCGGCATGCCTTCGCGCTGACCGTCACCGCGATGAAGGATTTCAATGAGGGTCTTGCCCTGAAGGTCAGGTCGCACATGGGTTTGGGCAAACCATCCGGGTCGCACTCGCGCTCCGAGTTTGACATTTCCGTTGTGGTTAACCGGGGCAATGTCGACTTCGCCCACGGGTTGGTGCTCAATATCGGGATCAGAGCCACCCTGTGCGAGAAGTCTGAGTAGGTGAGACTTGCCAGAACCATTGGCGCCAAGAACTGCAAGCCTTTCGCCGTACCAAACCTCAAGATTGAATGGCTTGGTCAGATTGGTGAGCTCAAGGTTGGTTGCGACCACCGCTCGCTTAGCAGTGCGGCCCCCTTTGAGGCGCATGCTGACATTTTGTTTGTTGGGAACTTCAAGCGGAGGACCAGCTTCCTCGAACTTCTTGAGTCGCGTTTGAGCAGCCTGATAGCGCGAGGACATGCCGTCATTGAACTTTGCATGTTCCCTGAGCGTGAGAACCAGTTTTTTGAGTTGCGCATGTTCTTCATCCCACCTACGCAAAAGTTCCTCGAGCCTGGCGAACCTGTCCTCGCGGGCCTGTTTGAAGGTGGCGAAACTCCCGCCGTGAACCCAAGCGGTATTGCCAGCAGCGCCCAACTCCACACTGACCACCGCGGTTGCCGCATTATTCAGTAGTTCACGGTCATGGGAGATCAACAGGACCGTCTTTTTGGTTTCCTTGAGTTGCTCCTCGAGCCAAATCTTGCTGGGAACGTCCAGATAGTTGTCTGGCTCATCGAGCAGAAGAACTTCTGCTTTATCGCGCAACAGATATTCGAGCACGAGACGCTTTTGCTCGCCACCAGAGAGTGTTGCGGCGCTTCGATTCTTGACCTCACCAAAACTCTTGCCAAATGCATTGATGGTGACAACATCCCACAACACTTCAGCTTCATAACCTCCAACATCACCGTAATCAGCGAGTGCTTGGGCGTATTGCATCTGAATTTTCTCACTGTCGTCGTCCATCAACTTCAATTCAGTGGCGTCCACTCTCTGGGCAGCTTCTTTAAGTTTTTGTGGACTGACCTCGATCAAGAGGTCACGCACGGTGCCCTCGGTCATGTGACCGATGAACTGGCGCATGACGGCCATGGGGCCGCTGTGGGTGATCGCTCCTTCATCCGGTGTCAAGTCCCCGGCCGCCATTCGCATCAGCGTGGTCTTACCCGCACCGTTGGGTCCCACTAGCGCAGCAACAGCGCCGTTGGGAACCCTGAAGGTGACATCGTTGAGCAGGACTCTGCCATCGGGCAGCGTGAATGTGACGTGCGAGGCGTCAATATGACTCACAGTTGTTTATCTCGCCGGCGCCTCGTGATCTCAATGCGCGCCTCCAACTCGTGGTCCGGTGGGTAGCCAACTTCCTCGAGGATCAATGGAAACGGCTCCATCATTTGCACGTGCGAGGACTTGCCATCCTGATTGAGCAGGTGAGTGGTCCATGACGTTTTCTTGCGGCCATCGCCAACTGGCAGGAGCGCGCCAACAACGTTGCGCACCATCGAATGACAAAACGCGTCAGCCCTGATCGTCATCACAATGAAGCCGTCACTATTGCGATGCCACTCAAGTTTTTGTACTTCACGGATTGTCGATGCCCGTGGGCGTTTAATGCAGAAGGCAAAAAAGTCATGCACGCCGATGAGCGCCTGACTTGCCTCGTTCAAACGATCAAGATCTAATGAGACAGGCCACGGGAGAACTTCACGGCGGCGCAGGGGCGCCGGCCCCGTGGGATCATCGGAAATCATGTAGGTGTACTCGCGCCACAAGGCCGAAAATCGCGCATCAAAACCTTTGTGTGCTTGTTCGATGGACAGGAATCGGATGTCCTCGGGCAATGCTTTGTTCACACGTTCCGGTGTCAATTTGATCAAGTCTGGGTGACTCTCTGGCACATCAAAATGGATCACCTGACCGCGCGCGTGCACACCGGCGTCGGTCCGCCCCGCGCACACTGTGGCGAAATCCAAGTCATGGATCAAAGCCCCAAGAGTGTTCTCAACTTCGGCTTGAACCGTGCGGAGGTCGCCACCCTGGGAAGCCCAGCCACGAAAACCAGAACCGTCGTAGGACAGCTTCGCGCGCAGACGAATGAGCCCGTCCTCGGGTGATCCAAGGACGGGCTGACTCACTAATTCTGGTGGTTCGTGAGAGTGCAGGACTTACTCCTTGGACTCTTCTGCAGCTTCAACGATTTCCTCGACAACAGCTTCATCAGCATCTGCTGCCTCGGAGTCGACTAGTACTTCTTCTGCTGCATTGACCTCAGAGTTGGGCTGCTCGCTGACCTCTGGTGTCTCCTCCACAACCTCAACTGCTGCCGGAGCTGCAGTTTCAGCCTGGGCCTTTTCCTTGGCTGCCCGCTTGGTTGCGCCCGTTGCTTCAGCGACAACCTGCTCAAGCATTGGCTCAACGAGTTCAATGATCGCCATGGGAGCGTTGTCGCCCTTGCGGTTTCCGATCTTGATGATTCGTGTGTAGCCACCTGGTCGGCCTGCGTAGCTTGGACCGATTTCAGTGAACAGGGTGTGTACAACACCCTTGTCCTTGACCACGGTGAGCACGCGACGACGAGCATTAATGTCACCGCGCTTGGCGAATGTGATCATGCGCTCAGCAAGCGGACGAAGCCGCTTTGCCTTGGCATGGGTGGTGGTGATTTTGCCGTGCTCGAAAAGTGCGGTGGCGAGGTTGCCGAGCATTAAACGCTCGTGCGCTGCGCCTCCGCCGAGACGGGCTCCCTTAGCTGGGCTAGGCATGTGGTTCTCCTTATGTTTCTAGGTATCCGGTAACGGGCAGGCTTAGAGCTGCTCGTCCTCGGGGTAGGCGTCCTCGGCGTAGGAGATCTCCACAGCCACTTCTTCTTCAGGGTCAACGTTCATGTCGACATCTTCGTCATCGAAGTACACGGCGGTACTTGGATCAAAGCCGGGAGGGCTGTCCTTGAGTGCGAGCCCAAGACCGACCAGCTTGACCTTGACTTCATCGATGGACTTCGCACCAAAGTTGCGAATGTCGAGCAGGTCAGCCTCACTGCGGGTGATGAGTTCACCAACAGTGTGGATTCCTTCGCGCTTGAGGCAGTTGTATGAACGTACTGTCATGTCCAGCTGCTCAATCGGGGTGGAAAGCTGTTCCGCCGCGAATGCATCTGTTGGGCTTGGGCCAATGTCGATGCCTTCAGCGTCAACATTCATTTCACGTGCAAGACCAAAGAGCTCAACAAGTGTTGACCCTGCTGATGCAACAGCATCGCGGGGAAGCATGCATGGCTTGGTCTCAACGTCGATTACGAGCTTGTCAAAGTCGGTGCGCTGCTCAACACGAGTAGCTTCGACCTTGTAGCTGACCTTGAGCACCGGTGAGTAAATGGAGTCAACCGGAATACGGCCAATTTCCTGCTCTGGGTGCTTGTTCATAACCGAAGGGACGTAGCCGCGACCGCGCTCAACAATGAGTTCGATCTCGAGCTTGCCCTTGCCATTGAGAGTTGCGATGTGCAGTTCTGGGTTGTGCACCTCGACACCAGCGGGTGGCTGGATATCTGCAGCGGTGACATCGCCAGGGCCCTGCTTGCGCAAATACATGACTGCTGGTTCATCGATTTCACTCGAAACAACCAATCCCTTGAGGTTCAGGATGATTTCGGTGACATCTTCTTTGACACCGTCAATGGTGGTGAACTCATGGAGCACTCCATCAATGCGAATGCTGGTGACTGATGCACCAGGAATCGAAGAGAGCAGGGTGCGGCGCATGGAGTTACCGAGGGTGTAGCCGAAGCCAGGCTCGAGTGGTTCCAACACGAAACGTGAACGGAACTCGCTGATTGGTTCTTCGGTCAGAATTGGACGCTGACTAATGAGCACTTTTCATTCCTTCCAGCAGTGACCTCTATTTGACACTGCAACTTGAGGCTCGATTCAGATGAATCGAAGGGGTGATTACTTGGAGTACAACTCAACAATGAGCTGTTCTTGAACCTGGGTGTCGATGACTGCGCGAGCAGGCAAGGCGTGGACGAGGATGCGCATCTTGCTGGGCACAACCTCGAGCCATGCGGGAACGGTCTTTTCACCGATCTCGGCGTGGGCAACGATAAATGGGGTCATTTCCAGTGAGCTGGGGCGAACGTCAATGACGTCGTTGGGGCTCACGCGGTAGGAAGGAATGTTGACCTTCTTGCCGTTGACCATGAAGTGACCGTGGGTAACCAACTGGCGAGCCATGTCGCGGCTCTTGGCAAACCCTGCACGGAAGACAACATTGTCCAGACGTGACTCAAGGATCACGAGCAGGTTTTCACCTGTCTTGCCCGGCATTGTCTTGGCTTCTTTGTAGTAGTTCGAGAACTGCTTCTCAAGGATGCCGTACATACGGGTTGCCTTCTGCTTCTCACGGAGCTGCAACAAGTACTCGCTCTCCTTTGACCGACCGCGACCATGCTGGCCGGGAGGGTAAGGACGCTTTTCAAAAGGGCACTTCGGTGACTCGCACTTTGATCCCTTGAGGAATAGCTTCATTTTCTCGCGGCGGCACCGCTTGCAATCTGCGTCTGTATAACGCGCCATATCTGTTTCCTACTTTCTGATTAAAATTTAATGCGCGCGATTAGACGCGACGACGCTTGGATGGACGGGTTCCGTTGAAGGGCACTGGCGTGACGTCGGAGATTGAGCCGACCTCAAGACCTGTTGCCTGCAGGGAACGGATTGCGGTCTCGCGACCTGAACCCGGACCTTTGACGAATACGTCAACTTTGCGCATGCCGTGTTCCATGGCCCGGCGTGCTGCTGCTTCTGCAGCGAGCTGTGCGGCGAATGGAGTGGACTTGCGGCTGCCCTTGAATCCAACCTGACCAGCGCTGGCCCAGGCGATCACAGCACCCGTTGGGTCTGTGATGGAAACAATGGTGTTGTTGAACGTGCTCTTGATGTGAGCGTGACCATGGGCCACATTCTTCTTTTCCTTGCGACGCACTTTCTTGGCGCCTGGACCTTTGGGGGCCATGTATTGGTTTCCTTATCTTCGGAGGTTATGAGGGAATTCGCAGGAACTGCGAGGTCGTTCGCTTAGGCCTTCTTCTTGCCGGCAACGGTCTTGCGTGGACCCTTACGGGTGCGCGCGTTGGTATGGGTACGTTGCCCGTGCACGGGTAGACCCTTGCGGTGACGGATTCCCTGGTAGCAACCAATTTCCACCTTGCGGCGAATGTCAGCTGTCACCTCGCGGCGAAGGTCACCTTCTACTTTCAGATTCGCTTCAATCCAGTCGCGCAGGGCGAGGGTTTGCTCATCTGTCAGATCTTTTGATTTCATTTCCGGATCAACACCGGTTGCTTCGAGTGCTTTGGCTGCCTGTGAGCGGCCAACACCGTAGATGTAGGTAAGTGCGATTGCCATGCGCTTTTCGCGCGGCAAATCAATACCAATAAGTCGTGCCATGTGGCGTTCTCTTTTCTTTATAGGTTCACGGGGTCATGGTGGGAGAGCCAATCCAGCCCGCCAAGGCTGGTCTCTGGCCCCGTGGCCAGAGGTGTCGTCTTCACTGTTCGCACGCGAACCGTGAAGGGTCGGGTTCTCCCTTTACTTGGTGGCCTCGGTTGTCTCTCCAAGATCACCCCAGAACATGATTCGGTTGAATCAGCCCTGGCGTTGCTTGTGACGCACGTTTTCGCAGATCACCATGACGCGACCGTGACGACGAATGACCTTGCACTTGTCGCAGATCTTTTTGACGCTTGGTTGCACCTTCATGGTTACTCTTTCTCCGTTATGTCACTTCATGCAGTTTTTACTGCATGAAAACCTTTGTTTATTACTTGTAGCGGTAAACGATGCGGCCGCGGGTGAGGTCATAAGGCGACAACTCCACCACAACGCGATCGTCCGGGAGGATACGGATGTAGTGCATCCGCATTTTCCCACTGATATGAGCGAGCACCTTGTGCCCATTGTCCAGCTCAACACGGAACATGGCGTTGGGCAAGCTTTCGGTGATCGTGCCCTCGAGCTCGATCGCACCCTCTTTCTTGGCCATTACCCTTCTTCCTTGTAGAGCTGCTAGTTCACTCGGCACACATCTATCCCCTGGAGCCAATCCGCTGGAATAATTCAACGAGCGAAATTCCGGGCAATTTTCCCTAGGGGAAGAGCGGGCACGAGGACCCACGTCAGCCCACCGAGTCTACGCCCCTGCCCCATTCACCCAATTTCCGGGTACCCCCCCAGCCCCAAAGACCACCTGCTCAAGGGACCTGCTCGATCCGGATTCGCTCGATTGGCCGGATCAGGTCAAATTTCCTCGAATAATCGTCTCAAACGCAGAAAAACATGCTCCCACTCACCGAATTACCGTGTTCCCACGGTAGTGCCAGTCGTAACGACAGGAGAGCCTCTAACCATGAATATTGAACCGAAAGACGAAATTGACGCAAACGACGTTACCGATGAAGACCTCGACAGTGTTGTTGGTGGGGGTGATATCAACACCGGTGGCGGAGGCGGCTGCTAAGCGGACGGGACGAACATCGTTCCCTCGGGTCCAGGGCGTTGGCCATCTGCGTGTGTTGAAAGTTGATTCACACCCTGTTTTCTTGACTTGACACGCCCTTTGGCTCACAGTTGGGCAGTGACTGGGCTGACCGAGTTGGGTTCATACACACCGGCTTTTGATCGAGCCAACCCTGTGGCGACACTTGTCCAACAGGGCAATGTGCGAGTCCCTGATCTCCTGCCCATCAGATACTCCCGCATGGCGGCGAGCCCGATCACCTTCTACCGCGGCGCTGCAGCCGTGATGGCTAATGACCTCGGGGCCGCCCCAACCTCCGGAATCATGGCCCAACTCTGCGGCGATGCCCATTTGGGCAATTTTGGCATTTTTGCCACGGCAGAGCGCGGAACGATTTTCGATGTCAATGATTTTGATGAGACCTACCCCGGTCCA
>JALRGY010000083.1 GCA_023253325.1 Candidatus Nanopelagicales bacterium
TGGGCTCCGCCCGTTCAGCGGGAAGTGGTAAGTACCACAATGGTCGGGTGGAGTCACCCAATCACGCAAAATATGACGAACTTTTAACCCGTGGAAACGCAATTTATCCAGGAATGCGATTGGGCAAGCCCGGTCGGGCGAGCACTTATTGGGTGACCATTTTCTTCATGCGCCTGTTGAATTTGCGATGGTCCGTGAAAGTGACAGGGGCATCCAATGTCGCGGCGGGGCCGGCCTGGTGGGTAATCATGTGTCAGCCATGGATCCTGTCGCGATTGTGATGAAGCAGTGGTGGCGGGTCACCGCATTCGCCAAAGTTGAAGTATTTGAAAACCGCGGGGCTGTTTTCTTCCGTTGGATGGGTCAAATTCCACTACGACGTGGTGATGAACAAGCAACTCGCTGGGCATTAGATGTTGCAGCGCAGGTAATGGCCGATGGCAGCAAGTTGGGCCTCTACCCCGAGGGTACGCGGTCACCGGACAAAAAGTCGTTGCACAAGTTGCACCGTCGAATCCTGATCCCAGTGTTGGAGTCAAATCCAGGCGTGCCCGTTCACGCAATTGCAACGACGTACCTAGGCACACGATTTGGACGAAAGCGTGTTGAAGTGAGTCTTTCCGCTCCGCTGCCAATCGATGTTGCCACTATGCATCCCAACGAAGTTGTTGAAATTATGAAGAACTCCTTGCTTGATCTGGGGGGTATGGATTATGTCGATGCCTTTGCCCGCGACCTTAAAGCGCAAGCTTCTTAATTCTGAAGTTGCTGGGCACCCGCTAAAACTCGAATTGCTTGCGGTATCACTTCAATGGTGACGGGTGGTGGGCCGATTCGCTCGCCGTCCGCGTAAATGATCGAGTCCGGTGATTCAATCGAAATTTTCTTTGCCTGATGGGTGTGCACGAGTTTATGCTCGACATGGCGACCTGAAAAAATTTTGGGAAAAATTCTTAGAATGGTTCTGCGTGGTGCTTTGTCAACCCAGGTGATGTCAAGAAGTCCATCCGTCATGCTCGCATTGGGGCAGATGCGCATGCCGCCGCCATAGCAACCACCGTTACCAACCGCAATGAGTAACGCAGAGCTGCTGAGACGCTTGTCATCCATAGCTACCTCGTAATGATGGAGTTTGAATGGTCGCATTTCAGCGACTAGGGCAACTATGTAGCGCGTGGTTCCTCGACCAAATGTCATGCGGTTGGCTCGTTCATTGATCGCCGAATCAAATCCGGCTGAAATCACTCCCAAAGACCAGGTCTGTTCCCCATCATTTGTGATCAGGGAGGCATCGATCATGCTGGACTGGTTTCCATTAATGGATGCAGCAAGTTGGTTGAATAATGCTGAGTTTGCTTTTCGAGTGAACCCAAGTGACCAGGCAATGTCATTTCCCGTGCCGGCAGGGATGATTCCGAAAGTTACTCCCGCTGGGATGACTGCCTGAAGGACCTGATGAACCGTTCCGTCGCCACCGCAGGCGAGAACAACGGATGGCTCCTGAGTGCACACTTCCGATGAAATTCGTTGCAACTCTTGAAGTGAAGTGGGCTGGTGCAGTGTGGTGGCCATGCCTGTGGCCGCAATTGCCTGCTGCGCCGACACTGCAATTTTGCGCGCGCGCCCATTGCCAGCCATCGGATTGGCAATGATTGCAACCGTGGGCGAGTTCATCCCTTGAGTCTAGGGAGATTATTTGACTATCTTGATCAATCGCTGGATTTTTTGTCGATTACCAACTGCGGCGAGCGATGACTTGATCAAGGTCGTTGTACACGGTCAGTTTTTGATTAAACCAGAACACAGGCTTTGTGCTACCGAGATAGGTCGCCTTGGATGTGGACTTTCCTTTGCCCATTCGAAGGAGCCACGTGCCATTGGGCGCTAGGCAGGTGCCGGATGTGAATCGGTACACGGTGTTTCCCGTTTCCATGCGGTAGCCATCAAGACATTTGGTCTCGGTTCCACGGTTGATCAGCCTGACCCACTGGGTCGCTGCTCGAGTTTTACCCTTTTTCTTGCCAAGGGAGAGGTCTTGGATTGCCACGACACCATTAAGCGGGTTGATCTCGCATTCAGTGGTGCAGGGGTATTCGCGCCAGAACCGGTAGTTGCCGTAGCGGTCGAGCAGGTAGGTTCCATCGCCGAGCAAGGCGCTGGGGTTATTGCCAGGTTCGGGGTACAGACGCCTTGTGTAGTTGGCATAGAGATCATGCGCATCGGGTTTTCCAGGCTGTCCTGCCCCGGTGTGCACGGTGCGGAAACTTCCCGGCGCGATAACGCTTCCTGCGGGGAACACAAAATGGCCAGCATTGCCCGAATCGCGCAATTTCCAGCCGGTGAGATCAATGTCGGTTGTTCCGGTGTTGCGCACGGTGACCCATTCATCAACGAGCGTGCTATTGCGGGAGCCCCGAGTGATTCGCAAATCTACTTGCGCATCCGGTTGTTCCAACTCGCCGCACAGAGTGGGATCCCACATGCCAATTCGCTTTTCTTGGGCTCGGGCGATTACTTCGCGGTACAAGGAACTCATGGCGGCTTCGCGGGCAATCGTGAACCACAGTCCCCAGCCGCGCTCGGCCAAAGCCCAGGCAATGTCTTGATCAAATTCACCCGTGATGGGGTTGGGCGCGAGGACCACGCGCTGCGGGCGGGCATCTTTGCCCTTTGAATTCGGATTAGCCGACAACAGTCGCACGGTGGTTCCAAGAGGTAAGAGTTCCGCCAGAACATCCATCGCTTGCCACCCACCGCACTGCCCCGGGGTGGCATTATCTTTTTCAGGAGTGTTGATTCCTAGAAATCGAATGCGAGAACTTGCACCGGTCACACTGTCGCTGACAATGATTGTGTCGCCATCGACAATTCGCGTCACGGTGGCCGTTTCCCAGGCGCTCACGTTGTCCCACGGCCCAGCTGCGACAGAAGGCGAAATTGCCAGAACTAGGCCAGCAGAAATCAAGCCAATTGACCAGTTTCTCAATTGCCTACTTTTGCCAAATCGCCGAGTTTGCATGCGATTGGTGCGGAAAGGATTCATTTGGGGGAAGTTCTTTCTGTGTTGGGATCTCAACAGTATTGCACGCTGACTTCTTGCTGTCTTTGTAGGATTATGTGATGTTGGAGTTGCAATGGGGGGATAGTTGGACCCGTGAGGGTGAATCCCTCACTCGAAAAGTGGAATGTCCAAGTTTTTTAGCAGCAATCGAATTTGTGCGGCAAGTGGCGTTAGTGGCTGAAGAGTTGAACCATCATCCCGATATTGATATCCGGTGGAGATCAGTTATTTTCAAGGTCACAACTCACTCGACGGGGACCTTAACCCAGTTGGACGTGGACTTGGCTCAACGCATTGACGCACTGATTGATGGCTAGAGAACTAGGCTTCAATCGTGGGTTCACGAACTTATGATCTCGTGTGGGGGAACACCCTGCGTGCAACGACGATTGCTCACAAGTTTCTGCACCGATTCAGTCGAGGCAAACTGGGACGTAAATTCCCAGGGGGCGCTCAAGTGGTGTGGATCACCACCCTCGGCCGCAAGTCAGGTGAGTGGAGAAAGACTCCGCTTTTGGCGGTCAAGGTTGCTGACGGTTGGGGCATTGCGGGGTCAAATGCCGGTCAGGAAAAAACCCCGGGATGGGTCTACAACGTTGAGGCTCATGATCGCGGTCACATAGAAATTGACGGTAGGGAGCAGGAAGCGCAGTTCACACCAGTATTCGGTGAACTGGCTGAGGAAATTTATTCAGGCCTCACCAAACAATGGTCGGCCTATGACATGTACCGCCGAAATATTCAGCGCGAGATTCCAGTGTTCTTGGTTCGACCGTTAAGTGCGAGCTAGTTGGCGCAGGTAATCACCGTAGCCACTTTTTATGAGTGGCTCAGCGAGCTCATCCAGTTGCATGGCATTTATCCAGCCATTGCGCCACGCGATTTCTTCAACGCAACCAATTTTGGTACCGGTACGGTCCTCCATGACGCGAACAAACTCACCTGCATCTTGCAATGATCTGAATGTTCCAGTGTCAAGCCATGCGGTGCCGCGTTCAAGAACTGTGACACCGAGTGAACCCTGCTGGAGGTAGTAATCGTTCACCGCGGTGATTTCTAGTTCACCACGAGGTGATGGTTTGATCGCCTTGGCAACATCGACCACTGATTCGTCATAAAAGTAGAGGCCGGGGACTGCAAAATTACTTTTTGGCTTTAGTGGTTTCTCTTCGATCGAAATGGCCAGACCATCAGGACCAAATTCGACAACGCCATATTCGCTGGGGTTTGCAACTTCATAAGCAAAAACGTGGCCACCCGTCACGGAGGTTTGTTCGGCCAACTTGCGCCCAAGGCTCGGGCCATAAAAAAGATTGTCCCCGAGCACCAAACCGGCACTGTCGCCTGCGAGAAAATCCTCAGCGATTATGAACGCTTGTGCGAGACCTTCAGGCCGAGGTTGCACGGCGTACTGGATCTCCATGCCCCAATTTGCGCCGTTGCCGAGCAAACGCTGGAAGGCTTCAGAGTCCTCTGGGGTGGTGATGATCAGGATTTCTCGCAAACCTGCCGCCATCAGGGTGGCCAGGGGGTAATGGATCATTGGTTTGTCGTAGACCGGCAGAAGCTGCTTGCTCACGCCCATGGTTATTGGCCACAGCCTGCTACCAGTGCCTCCGGCGAGAATAATCCCCTTCATGGGGGCAGGCTAGCGAATAAGGGTTCTCAGCGGTTCATTTCGGTGGTTACTGCATGAGAAGGAACGGATTTTCATAGAGTTGAAAGCCATCCTGCACGGTGAAACCCGCAAGGGTTGGGTGCGTCATGGTGAAGTGGGCTTTGCAGGGTTCATCGATAATTATTCCCCAGCCGCGTTCCAAGAAAAAGTCCTGTAACTGTCCCTCAGCCAGTCGGCTGTGAGTCCCCACCGCCATCAGCGCCGCGTGATCTTGAACGGGACCGGCTTCCTTGTTGAGTAATTCGAATTCAACGCCTTGCACGTCTATGTGGAGTAAATCAATCCGTGATTGCGGCATAGCGTCAAACAACTCAGATAGCTTGAGTGCTTGCACGGTGCGGTGTTTAACGTGCGCGCCGCGGTAATCCGTACCCGAGTCCGGCATAGTGCACAACGCAGCACCCATGTCTGTTCCGTCAATGTCAGGGAACTCCATGGGCGTACTTTCATGCCAGCCTGCACCAAGAATTACTTTTATGGTGGCATGTGACTCGCGAACGCGAGCAAGAATTATTTCCGATGTTCCCTCGATCAGTTCAGCATCAACATTGTTATCCGCTGCATGCTGCATAGCCCACTGCGCGTGAAGGGGGTGCGCTTCAATCGCAATGCCTGAAGCATCGAGACCTCGTGCACGGGCTGCGACTACGCCACTGACAACCCAGGGCGCCCACCCTGCGCCGACCTCAATAATGTGAAAATTCTCTCTTGCGCGCGTTAGTGCGAGTGAAAGGGCAACGTATTCCTCAGCCTCGGAGCGATAGCCGTCGTCAGGGATGGGCAATTCGGCGCTGATTGTTGAGGCGAGTTCAGCTGGAGCCCAGGGCAACATTGAAACGCGAGTGTGAACACCCATCCAGTCGGTATAGAGCCCATCAATGGGGTTGGGGAGAGAAGTAGACCGAAGTGATTCAAGGATCGGTGGAAAGTCTTCGAGTGTGAGGGGAACCGTGACGCCATTTCCCAGGGATGGAATGCGCGGTGGACCGGAAGCCTCGACGGGCTTCGCGTCATTGTTCTTACGAGCAAAAAGGCCCATGACGCGGAAGGGTAGTGCCTTGCCAGTGTCGATGCCGCGCGGGTATGTCGGCATGATGTCCCGGTGGCCCCTCCCCAGCAAGTCAACCTCATAAGTTGTGAGGGCATCTATAAGTCTTATGGCGAACGCCCCCTGCTAGCCGATGTCTCCCTAGGGGTTGCTCGCGGTGAGCGAATCGGTGTTGTGGGTCGCAATGGTGCAGGGAAAAGCACCCTGCTGCGGGTCCTCGCGGGAGGAACACAACCGGACTCTGGTCGAGTGACCAGGGGATCTGACGTGGTTGTTGGCGAACTCGATCAAGTGGGTGAATTCGAAACCGGTCAGACCGTTCGCGATTTGGTGCTGGGGGATCAAGAAGATTACGAGTGGGCAGGTGACTCCAAAACCCGTGAAATTCTTGAGGCATTGCTCGGTGGATATGAAGAAGAACAGTTGGGGCGTGTTGTCGGAACTCTCTCCGGCGGGGAACGGCGTCGCGTGCACCTTGCGGCCCAGCTGATCCGCGATGTTGATGTCCTCTTTCTCGATGAACCAACAAACCACCTTGATGTTGAAGTGATTGCGTGGCTTGCACGACATTTGAATGCCCGACCCAAAATCGCTGTTGTCACGGTGACTCATGATCGCTGGTTCCTGGATGAAGTCTGCGATCACATGTGGGAGGTAGTGGGCGGCAATGTTGAAGAGTATGAAGGCGGCTACTCGGCATACGTGTTGGCCAAGGCTGAACGTATGCGCCAAGAAGCAGTCAGCGAATCACGCCGTCAAAACTTGATGCGCAAGGAACTTGCCTGGCTGCGGCGAGGACCCCCTGCACGAACAACTAAACCGCGCTTTCGCATTGATGCTGCAAACGAACTCATCGCGGCTGAGCCACCACCACGTAACTCGGTCGAACTACTGGAGTTTGCCAGTGCTCGTTTGGGCAAGACCGTTTATGAACTGCACGATGCTCGCGTTGGTTTCGATCAACGCACATTAATTGAGCGAACGACCTGGAATATCGCGCCGGGTGCTCGCATTGGAATCCTCGGTCCTAATGGTGCAGGAAAGACGACGCTGCTCAAGACGCTATTGGGTGAGACGGCATTGTTAGCGGGCAAGCGCATTCAAGGTGTCACGGTCAAACCCGGGGTGCTGAGTCAACATCTCAGTGATCTTGATGAATCAAAAACCGTGATCGCAACGGTGGAGGAAGTGGCGAACTACATCGAGTTGGGCAAGGGGAAGCAACTCAGCGCCAGTCAGGTTTGTCAGCGGTTGGGCTTCGATCATGATGGGCAGTTCACCCGAGTTTCTGAGTTATCCGGTGGTGAGCGCCGTCGACTCGAGCTCACTCGAATTTTGATGACAGAACCCAATGTATTGGTGCTTGATGAACCTACAAATGACTTCGATGTTGAAACCTTGGCGGCCCTCGAGGATCTCCTTGATGGGTTCCCTGGAACGTTGTTGATTATTTCGCACGATAGATACTTCCTTGAAAGAGTGTGTGACACCTTCATTGCGGTGTTGGGCGACGGTGACTTGACCGATTTGCCGGGTGGGATCGAGCAGTACTTGGAGCTGCGTAAAGGCGTGGCTCCGGATCGCGGCGCAATGGGTGGCGTTTCTGACGGGAGTTCATCGGCTAAGGCCGCACCTCGACCTAAGGATCCAGGTCGTGAGCGTGAATTGCGCAAGGCAATTGATAAATATGAGCGTCAGTT
>JALRGY010000084.1 GCA_023253325.1 Candidatus Nanopelagicales bacterium
ATCATCACAGCCAGCTCGGCTGAAAAGGAAATAGATGGCTGGGAGCAGTCCATCCCGCTCCAGCCGTTCGACTACATCGCTGCGCCAGGGGGTCAATGGTGACCGTTGGTTTCTTCCGCGAACGTGGGATGCATCACGCTTTGGCGGGCGACCGCCGTGTGTGAGTGCAATTAGTTCAGGATTTACTTCATGGCCGGTGTCATCGACAAAAAGGTCATATAAATGTTTACCGGCCATGACGTGTTGCCATAGAGGCACGGGTCTGTGTTCTTCAACGACCACTTCGGTTTCACCGCGTAGCGTTGCAAGCCACTGTCCGAATTCTTCCGCATTACTCACCGTTGCGCTCAGTGCCACAACGGTGACCGAGGAGGGCAGGTGGATGATGACTTCTTCCCACACCGCGCCACGTGAACGATCGGCCAGGTAATGGACTTCATCCATGATGACGTAAGCAAGATTAGAAAGAGTTTGAGAACCTGCATAGAGCATATTCCTCAGAACTTCTGTGGTCATGACCACAATTGGTGCTTCACCGTTGATGCTGTTGTCGCCTGTGAGGAGGCCTATGTTTTTCTCGCCGTATCGAGCAACCAACTCGGCAAACTTTTGATTTGAAAGTGCCTTGATGGGCGTTGTGTAGAAACACTTGGTCCCAGCCTCCAGGGCTCTGAAAATTGCAAATTCACCGACGACCGTTTTACCTGAACCCGTGGGTGCAGCGACGAGTACGCCCTTGCCGGATTCGATGGCCCGGCAGGCTTCGATTTGAAAAGGATCTAGTTCAAATTCATATTGGTCAACGAATGCACCAACAAAGGTTTTTCTTAATTGAGACCTTTGGGCTGCTGCCGCGTATCGCTCAGCGGCCGTTGGCATGAGAGCAGCCTAAGGCACGACCGTCAAATACATGGAATGAGAAGCTATTCAGGCAATTCGTCATCTAGGGGGGAAAGTTCATCATCGCCATAGGCATCGAAATCGATACCGTGCTTGCGAGCTCGTCTTCGATCGTTGAGGAGCGATATCCCGACGGCAATCAGAACCAAGATCAAGATGGGACCGGCCAAGAGTGCCAGGTTAATTGGATCACCGGTCGGAGTGGCAACAGCGGAGAACAGGAAAACAATGAAGATGATCCACCGCCACCAAGAAACGAGTCGTTTGCCCGACAGAATTCCAGCAAAATTCAACAGAACGATGAACAATGGAGTGAGAAAGCCAACTCCAAAAACGAGTACGGTGCGCAAAAAGAATGATAAGTACTTGTCAACTGAGACGATGTTCTCAACGTTCTCAGGTGTGAATCCGAGAAGAATTTCGAGTCCCAAAGGCATAACGAGATACGCCAGCGCGATTCCAGCAGCAAATAGTGGTGTTGCGATAACCACGAATCCAATTGCCCAACGCCGCTCATTGCGGTGCAGGCCAGGTGTGACAAATCTCCAGAGCTGGTAGAGCCAAACTGGGGCACTGAGAACCAATCCAGCAACCGCCGAGACTTGAATTTGCAGAACAAACGGGTCAGCAACACCAGTAAGCGCAAGAGTGACATCTTTGCCATCTGCCTGGGCCTGGGCGATTACGTCAGTGAACGGCCTGCTAATCCAAGCAAAAATTTCAGCGTAATATATCCAGCCGATAACCATTCCCGCGACAATGGCTATCCCACTCTTGAACAGTCGATTTCTGAGCTCGCGCAAGTGTTCGGTGAGAGGCATGGCAACATGCGCCCCGCGTGATTGCTCTGTTGACTCAGCGTCTTCATGTGGTGAGTCTGATGGATTCTTCGACGTATCCTTGCCCCGTCCTATGCGATCCATAATCGCCATGGGGATTGGTTAGCTTTCAGTTTTTTCGGAGGACTTGCTTTCCTCGGAAAAGGTTTGACTCTCACTGCCTGTGACTTCTTTTGTCGCATCCAGCGAATGAGACGGCTCTGAAGAGTCGGTCAGCCCCTTGGTCTCCGCCTTAAAGATGCGCAGTGATCGGCCTAATCCCCGTGCTGCGTCAGGTAATCTCTTGGCGCCAAAAAGAAGTAGAAGCAACGCAACAATAATGAGCCATTCCCAGCCCTTCAAGTTACTAAACACTGTGTACCTCTCTCTATTACCAGTCCACGCGCAGACCGCGCTCCCGAATTCTATCTGGCCTGCGGATCCGCCCTAACCCTTCAAAGCCTAATCCCTAGCTGAAAGCGCGGCTAGGCTGGCACGCGCATTCTGGGCAATCTCCTCGGCCAAGTGAATGGGCTCAAGGAGCTGCATTGAGCCACCAAGGCTCATGACCCAACTCAAAAGCCACTCCTCGGTCAGGTAAGGCACGCTGATAATGAGGGGCTCCTGACTGATTACCTCCACATGGGGTTCCTCGGCTACCCAGGTGCTATCTGGGTCCACCTGGACTAGGGCGTGAGGAATGTGGGTGTAACTGTCTTTCGAAACGAACCATGAATTAAGACCACCTGAATCGGGGAGATAGTTATGTTCATTCTGTTGCGGCGGAGCATCTTCCTTGGTCATTTCAATGGACAGAATTCGATCGAGCCTAAAAATGCGTCGGGCTTCTGCGCGCTCACAAAATCCCTCAAGATACATGTAGTCATCAACCACAAAAACCCTGATGGGAGAAACTCGACGCACTGTGACCTCATCGCTGCCCGAGGAGTACGTCATTGCAAGTTGGACGTTACCTTCAAGGGCAGCGTCGATGGTGTCGCGAAATTCCTGGGTCGTTTGAGGTGTCAATTGAACGAACTCTGAAGTTGCTCCACAGGCGTCATCGAGTTTAGCTACTAATACATCGATGTCCTCGCGATACTCCACGCCAGGAATTTGTGCGATGAGTCGGAGCGCTACGGACAACGCCGCGCCTTCTTCCGCGGTCAGCCGCAGAGGCGCCGTGAGTGTCTGTGGATCCTGAACCCAAATTCGGTCGTCGTCCCAGAAGTCAATGTCAACGAGTTGATCCGGTCCGTATCCAGGGAGGCCACATACGACAAGTTGCCACAGATCCTTGGTCAGTTGCGCCACGCTTATGTCGAAGTGGCGTGCAGCCTCAGTGAGCGTAATTCCCTGCCTCGCCGACAGCCAGGGAACCAATGCCAAAAGTCGGGCCAATCGTTCATTGACAGTTTCAGCCACTGCCATCACCCCTGAATTCGTGAGCAGTTGCTAAAGACTCCAGAGACGCTAGAAAATCTTCGCGCAACTCTTGTGGTTCCACCGAGATGATTGCATTGGCAGATGACAGCATCCACGGTATGAGCTCAGCTCGGCTCGCCTTTACCTTAATAACGTCCATTGCATTGTTGGACGTAATGTCGTATGCGTGCCTCATTAGACGCCCACCCCGCCCTTCGCTGACGCAAATAGTCGCGTCAGTGAGAGACTCCCCGGGTGGCAGCTGGACCGTCCTAGTTCTGTCTTGAGGAGGCTCCTGAGCATGCAATTGTGCGCTTACATTCACCGACCCTTGAATCCTGGTCAGCTTGAATGTGCGCTCCTCTCCCCTGTCTTGGTCGTAGCCCACGACGTACCAATTTCCGTTACGACATATAACGGCCCATGGTTCAACAATCCGTTTTTCAAGTTCCTGCCCGGGAGCGCGGTATGAAAATCTAACTACTTTTTTCTCTCGCGCGGCGCTTAAAAGTGGGATGATCGCTCCGTCTTGAGCGCGCACCCTGGCAACTCCCTGAATGAGTGGTGAAATGCCCACTGATTTTTCCGTTTGAGACTCAATTTTGCGCATCGCTGTCCGTGCAGCACTAGCAAGGACAGCCTTGTCCCACACCTGTGTTGCGATACTCAGCACCGTCAAATCCCTTGAAGTCAAATGCAGATCTATGTACGCATAGGTAGTTGGGGCAATGACATATCCCAGGGCGTCACCAAATGCATCGAAGACTGTTTCCACAGGAATACCCATGCTACGGAGTTCGTCTTTATCCCGCTCGAACATTCTCTCGAAGGCTTCATCGGACTCGCTTGACTCATACCCAGCCACTGTTGCCCTGATATCTGAGCGACTCATTGAACCCTGTGTTCCCATGAGGGCAAACACAAGATTAAGGAGTCTTTCAGTTTTATCCCGACGCATTGAGATGTTGTCCGCTCATGTGCAAAAGGAGAAGATGTTGGACTCGGCGAGACTTAATGCGTGTCAAGTAAGTCAATGATGAAAACGAGCGTACGACCAGATAGGCGATGGCCCCCACTCTCACCGTAGGCCAATCGAGGTGGAATCACTAGTTGTCTGCGACCACCAACGCGCATGCCCGGGATGCCTTCTTGCCAGCCAGCAATGAGACCCGCAAGTGGAAATGCGATGCTTTCGCCGCGATCCCATGATGCATCAAATTGTTCACCGGTCTCGAAATCCACGCCAACGTAGTGGACGTCAACCTGAGCGCCCGGTAGGGCTTCTGCCCCGTCGCCCACGATTATGTCCGTGATAACGAGTTCCCCAGGAGCGGGTCCCTCAATAAAATCTATTTCTGGTTTCGTTTGCTCACTCATGGTGCTCCAATCATTGGTTGATGTCAACAAGTTCCACGACAAAGATCAGTGTTTCATTGGGCGCGATGCCCCCTGTGCCATTAGCACCGTATCCCAGGTCGCCTGGGATTTGAAGAAGTCTGCGCTCACCAATCTGCATTCCCGGTACACCTTGCACCCAACCCTCAATGAGTCCCCCTGGATCAAGACCAAAAGTGGCCGGCTCACCACGCACCCATGACGAATCAAACATGGCTCCGCTGCTTTGGCCCACTCCACAGTAATTCACGGTAATGGTGTCACCAATTGCCACACTCGCACCATTGCCCGGCGCGAGGTCAGTGATGATTAGGTCGGTGGCCGGCTGAGAATCTGGTCCGACGCTAATGATCGGTATGTCAGGTCCACCGATGACAAGTCCATCGATAGCAATTCCTTCAGGGGCACCGTCCTGGATCACTGGTGCCGCCCCCATTCCGCAGTCATTCACGGAGTAAGTTGCGCCAGAATCTGCTGTTGATTGTTCTGCTGGTTCGCTACTGCATGCGGCCAGCGTCAGGAGCCCTAGGCCAAGAATGGAAACTGCTGCCGTATTCATTCGATTCTCCACTGTTCGAGGATACCTACAGGCCCGCAATCATGCGTTCAACTCGTTCATCGGTGTGTTGGAATGGGTCCTTCAGCAGGAGGGTCCGTTGACCTTGGTCATTGAGTTTCAAGTGCACCCAATCTACGGTGTAGTCCCTTTTCCTTTCAGTTGCGCGCGCAATGAAGTCTCCACGGAGTTTGGCTCGCGTTGTTTGGGGAGCCATGGTTCTTGCCTCCTGAATTTGATCCTCAGATACGACGGTTCGAACGAGTCCTTTCCTCTGAAGAAGGTAGAACAACCCTCTAGAAGTATTGATATCGTGATAAGCGAGGTCTATTTGGGCTATTCGAGCGCTCGCAAGATCAAGATCGTGCTTTTGCATATACCGATCAAGTAGTTTCCACTTGATCACCCAATCAATCTCCTGATCCACCTTGTTGAAGTTTTCGTTTTCAAACGCCCGGAGGGTACGTCCCCAAAGATCCATCGCCTGAAGAATGCTTGGGTCTTTGATCTCACGACGGCTAACAAAATCCGAAACCTTGTCAAAATATTCTGATTGAATCTGGAATGCCGATAATTCCCTGCCATTTGCAAGCTTGACGGTCTTAGCCCCTGTGATGTCATGACTTATCTCTCTAATTGCGCGAATGGGATTGGCAAGGGTGAGGTCACGCATCACAATGCCTTCTTCGATCATTCGCAGCACGAGATGTGCACTGACCACCTTGAGTAGTGTGGTCGTCTCGCTCATGTTGCTATCGCCCACGATGACGTGAAGCCGCCGATAGAGATCTGCATCTGCATGAGGTTCGTCGCGCGTGTTGATAATTGGACGCGACCTTGTGGTTGCGCTCGACACGCCTTCCCACATGTGGTCGGCACGTTGACTGATCGCATAACTAGCTCCGCGCGGTGTCTGCACCACCTTGCCAGCACCAACGATTATTTGACGCGAAATGAGAAAGGGAATGAACATCGAAGCAAGATGCGTGAAATCCGTGTGGCGATCTATGAGGAAATTCTCGTGGCAGCCATAGGAATTTCCAGCCGAATCCGTGTTGTTCTTGAACAAATAGACATCACCATTAATGGCTTCGTGAGCAAGTCTTTCTTCGGCTTCAATGGAAAGTTCCTCAAGGATTCGCTCACCGGCTCTGTCCTGGGCAATCAAACTAATAAAGTCATCACATTCAGCTGTGGCGTATTCAGGATGCGATCCCACATCCAGATACAGCCGTGATCCGTTTTTCAGAAAGACATTGCTACTGCGGCCCCAACTCACGACCTTTCGAAAAAGGTATCGTGCTACTTCATCTGGACTCAGGCGCCTTTGACCTTTGAACGTGCATGTGACGCCATACTCCGTTTCAAGACCAAATATTCGTCGCTCCATGAAACCTACTTAACAAGATCAGCGATGTGGGCCTGATCAAATCGAATAAAGGTCCTTCTAGGCCTCGAACGATCTAGAAATGCGACTTCAAGATCATCATGAGGCTCGTTGCCGCGGAGCACCATTACGGCGACCTTCAAGGCTTCAGACACCGAATGATCAATTCGAAATTCCTCAGAAATGGAAGCACTCATTGACTCAGAGTCGCCACCCATGCAAATGAACCCCGCTTGATCGTGCACGGAACCATCAAAGGAAATTCGATACAACTGGTCGTGATCGCCGTCCGAGCCCACTTCGGCCACTGCAATCTCCACCTCATATGGCTTGGCGGCGTCAATGAAGATTGAACCTAATGTTTGTGCATATGCATTAGCGATAGTTCGAACGGTCACATCAGCTCGGTCATAGGAATAACCACGCATATCTGCCAGCCTTACGCCCGCCACTCGAAGGCTCTCAAATTCGTTGTATTTTCCCACTGCTGCGAATCCAATACGGTCGTAGATTTCGCCAACTTTGTGTAGTGCTCGTGAGGGATTATCAGCAACGAAGAGAATCCCGTCTTTACAACTCTGAACGATGACGGAGCGTCCACGCTTGATTCCCTTTGAAGCAAACTCAGCCTTGTCCGCGATTACTTGCTCAGGCGAGACGTAATAGGGCATGCTCATGAGTTGCCACCAGAGTTTCCAGCCACGTTGGTACGCCCATTGGGATTTACCGACCTTCGTTGCAGCATGCCGCGGGAGAGCAACTCAATGTGATGAGCATCCATCTCAAGAACGCCATTTTCATCCACGGAATAAACGA
>JALRGY010000085.1:0-273 GCA_023253325.1 Candidatus Nanopelagicales bacterium
TCACGGGTCCGGCGGCAGTTTCAGGTCTACCTGTTCGCGATGCAACCGATGTTCGCTTGGCAATCACCGCACCTGAAGCAGACGCCGAAGTGGACATTGTTCTGTTGCCATTTACAGGTGGCAAGGACATCTCGCCGCCAACCGCGCCACGTCGACTCAAGATTCCCGCGGGCACGGTGAAGAACGTGAAACTTGAAGCACCGGCTGGCGTTGATTGGTTTACCGCCATTGTCACTCCCACGGAAAACTCCGGTCCGATTTTGGCGGCGCACC
>JALRGY010000085.1:323-7183 GCA_023253325.1 Candidatus Nanopelagicales bacterium
GGTGTCCTCATGCGGCGCGCCGCCGCGAGTTCGTGACTCGATCGCACTAACGTGCGTTGCGTGAGTCGACGCCGGTGTTCAAAGCCCTCCTGCAGTTCCGCTGCAGTGTCCACTCTGACTTACGTTTACGCAGACTCCACCGCGGTCCTCGGGCCGTTGGCCACCTACGCCGAACCACATTGTTATGACCTGTGTCAAATGCACAGTGAGCGAATGACGGCGCCTCGTGGCTGGGAAATCGTGCGTATTGCGCCCGATGCAGATGCTTTGAAGCCATCCAGCGATGATCTCGAAGCACTGGCCAATGCCGTGCGTGAGGCGGCCCGTCCGCGCTACCTCGAGCGGGAAGCTCGCTCGGCCGAATCGGGCGCGACCGTTGAAGTTGCCCGCAAGGGGCACCTGCGCGTGCTGCACTCGGTTGATTCGCCCCGCGATTTGGGGGAATAACCCGGCAACGCACCCGCGGCGGAGAGCCTTCCCGATAGCCTTGGGGAGTGGAAATAGATCTCACCGGCAGGGACCTCAGTCAAATCATCAAGGCCTATGACGTCCGTGGCACTTATCCTGACCAACTCGACGAGAACCTGGCCCACGCTGTGGGAGCAGCGTTCGTCAAAGTCTTAGGAATCTCCGTTAACGATGGTGGCCCAGGTGTGGTCGTTGTGGGCCATGACATGCGGCCATCCGGTCCAGATTTGGTCGCATCGTTCGCCGAAGGTGTGCGCGAGATGGGCTGCGATGTCATCGAGATTGGGTTGGCCAGTACCGATGGCCTCTATTTCGCATCGGGTTCCATGAATATCCCCGGAGCCATGTTCACCGCGAGTCACAACCCTGCCGAATACAACGGCATTAAATTGTGTCGGGCAGGTGCAGCGCCGGTCGGGCAAGATTCGGGGCTGCGCGAAATTAGCCGCCTGATCACATCAGGAGAGATCACCGCTTGCAACAACTCGGCCACCAGTGATGGCGGAAGTGGGCCCATCGGAAATATTTCACACCGCGATGTCTTGCCCGAGTACGCGGAGTATTTGCGCAAGTTAGTTCCCGTCGAATCCGGGCGGCACCTCACGATCGTGGTCGATGCTGGTAACGGCATGGGCGGCTTTACGGTGCCCGCCGTCTTGGAGACAGACGCGGGGTTGCCTGCATTGCCGTTGACCATCATCCCGATGTACTTTGAACTTGATGGCACGTTTCCCAACCACGAAGCCAATCCAATTGAGCCTGCGAACCTGGTTGACTTGCAAAAGGCGGTTCGCGATTCTGGCGCTGATCTTGGACTCGCTTTCGATGGTGATGCGGATCGTTGTTTTGTTGTCGATGAAAAAGGTGACCCGGTAACGCCGTCGGTGATCACGGCGCTGATTGCCAGCCGCGAATTGGCTCGGCATCCCGGCAGCAATGTGATTCATAACCTGATCACCTCACGAACTGTCCCTGAGGTGATCACTGAGAATGGTGGAACTGCGGTGCGCACCCGTGTCGGGCATTCGTTCATCAAGGCGACCATGGCGGAAACAAACGCTGTTTTTGGTGGAGAGCATTCAGGGCATTTCTATTTCCGTGAGTTCTGGCGCGCAGACTCTGGCATGCTCGCAGCACTGCATTGCATTGCGGCGTTGGGTGAGACGCCTGAGGGCACCACATTCTCGAGTTTGATGAAGCCATTCAACAGGTACTTTGCCAGCGGTGAGATCAACACCAAAGTCGCCGATCAAGCGGCAGTCGTCGCACGGATTAAGGCTGAATATTCCACTCAGCCAGGTGTTGAATTCGACGAGCTTGATGGCCTGAGCGTTTCGGGCGATACATGGTGGTTCAACGTGCGTGCGAGCAATACTGAGCCACTTTTGCGACTCAATGCTGAGGCACGTGAGCTCTCACGCATGGAAGAAATCCGCGATCACGTCTTGGGCATGATGTACGCACCAGATCACGTCTCTCCTAGCTCCGCCCCACCATTTGGCATCGCAGCGGATTTATGGGCCGTGTTGGCCTGCCCATGTGCGGCTCACGGTGCACTCGAACCTGATGCGGGAGATGGAAGCCCCGAGGCGGCCAGACTGGTCTGCACGGTGTGTGGTTTGCGATTCCCAATCCGTCACGTTTCGGGTGAACAGGGCGCGCCACCACAGGTCATCCCGGTCATGTTAATTGAGTCTGCAGACTGACTCGTGTTTGTCATTACTGGTGCGCTCAAGAATTATGAGTGGGGGAGCGCAGAAGGCCTACGTCCCTGGACTCAGGGGCCATCGCCGCTGGCCGAGTTGTGGTTTGGAGTTCACCCCAGCGCACCTTCACCCCTTGTCGATTCCTCAGACACGCTCGATCAATACCTCGCACTCGAGCAAGCGCCCATTCTGGTCAAGCTCCTCTCCGCTGCCAAGCCACTCTCCGTCCAGGTTCACCCGAGCAAGCAACTGGCCGAGTACGGATTCCATGAACTGAACCGACAAGAGGCGTCTCTCGGCGCATTTGCCGATTCGAATGAAAAAGTTGAGATGCTCTACGCACTGGAAAATTTCGATGCATTTGCGGGGTGGCGTCCCCAGCGCGAAACGGCTGCAGTCCTTGCCGCGCTCGCCGAGCTGCACACCGATTTCAACAGATACATGAAGCTCGATTTTTCTCAGATGGCTCATGTTGCAAGTTCGCTCACTGACCTCGGTGCATTAATCGCGCTAATCCCAGCGGCCGCACGCAATGCAGGGTTGCCCAAACTTGATTGTGCGGCCTATTCCACTGTCGCCGCCGAATACCCCAATGATCCCGGAGCAATCCTTGCGCTCTACCTGCGTGTTGTCCGGCTCGCTCGCGGCGAATCAATTTTTGTACCGGCGGGCATACCGCATAGTTACATTCGCGGAACGGGCCTTGAAGTCATGACTTCGTCTGACAATGTTCTCCGCCTCGGGTTGACACCCAAGCCGGTTTTTATTGACCTTGCCCTTCAGGCTCTCGACTTTTCTGATTCCACACCAAATCCCCGTGATGCACCCTTCTCCATACAGGTTCAGGGCCCGAGCGATCCCGACATAACCGCTGACACAGGTTCCTACCGCGTAATCCTGTGTCTCGAAGGCACCGCCAGCGTCAGGGTCCTATCCTCAAAACCAGCATCAGAACTCACGCCGGGACAGGCCGCCATACTCATTGCCAGCGAACCGGATGCACAGATTGCAACCACAGGTTCGGTTGCAGTGATTACGGCAATGACAAATCGGATGAGCACAATCGAATGAGCACTGAGGGTGGCATCAAGGCGATCTTTGCCGCATTAATTGCTAATGCAGGCATTGCTGTGAGCAAGTTCGTGGCCTTCGCCTTTACCGGTTCATCTTCAATGCTCTCTGAAGCCATCCATAGCGTTGCCGATTCGTGTAATCAAATTCTGTTGTTGATTGGGAACAAGCGCGCAAATAAGCCAGCCGATGAAAGCCACCCTTTCGGTTACGGTCGCCGACGCTACGTGTACGGATTCGTTGTTGCCATTGTTCTTTTCTTGGTCGGCGGACTGTATTCGCTCTATGAGGGGCTGCACAAATGGCAGAACCCGGAGCCTCTTACTGATTGGTGGATTGCGGTTGTAGTTCTCCTCGTGGCGATTGGACTTGAAACCTATTCATTCAGGACTGCACTCAAAGAAGCGAATAAGTCGCGTGGGCGCAGATCACTCTTCAGTTTCATCCGCACATCTCGGCAACCAGAATTACCTGTCATTCTCCTGGAGGACGCGGGGGCGCTGACAGGTTTGTTTTTTGCCCTCTTTGGTGTCAGCGCTGCAGTGATTACGGGCAACGGCCGCTTTGACGCGATCGGCGCAATGAGCGTTGGCACGCTCCTTGTTGTCATTGCCATTTTTCTTGCTATCGAGATGACAGCCATGCTGGTGGGGGAAAGCGCTCTGCCCGAAGAAGTCGCTGCGATTCGTGCCGCACTAGAGAGTTCCGATGGTGTCAAACGGGTCATCCACCTGCGCACCATGCATGTTGGTCCCGACGAACTCCTCGTTGCGGCCAAGATTGCGATCCATCATTCGGACACGGGCGCGGAAATCGCTGTGGACATTGACAATGCTGAATTCGCGTTGCGAGCCGCCGTTCCCTCGGCAAAGTACATTTTTCTTGAGCCCGATCTGGATCGTGGCTCAATGTCACACCCCTAGTGTTTAATCGTACACATGTTCGAATCTATCCACGCCTTCCAATCTCCACAGGAGGAGAGTGCGTTTGCAGTTGACAGTGTCCCGGAGGCCTTTGATTGCGCCGATGAATCCCTTCTCGCGCAACTAGCCCAAACCGAAAAGGATCGTGGGGCCCTGTACTTAGAGCAGGCCCGCATCCTGACGGGCATTGCGGGTTCGGCCAGGCATACGCAAAACGTCGTCCTTGAGGGTGATCGTTCTATCCGCATCGACGATGGCATCCGCGAGCAAATCGCGGTGCACATGCGCTGGTCCTTTGCCGCGACCCAAAACCGAATTGACCACGCTCGCCTTTTAATGGGGCCATTGACTGATACTTCGGCAGCATTGGCCCAGGGGCGGATTACCGTTGAGCATGCCACAGCTATTGCCAGAGCGGCAGACCGCTTGTCGCTCGCATGGAGCACAAAATCAGATGAAATGGCTGAGTTCATCGGGCTCTGCGCTCAACTACAAGAATCGGTACTTCCCATTGCGTGTAAGCAGACCGTTTCGAGAACGGTGAAGGCAGCAGAACGAGTACTGGAACGAATTGATGCTCAAGGCCAAAAGGCAAAGCGCCGAAATCAAGCCAAGTTCGAGGACGTATCCGTCATCGATGAGGGCAACGGCAGGGCGGTCCTGTTAGCCCGCATGGGAATACTTGAGGCCCAAGCGTGCATGAGCGCGTTACGTGCGCGCGCCCAGGCTCGAGAATTCACTGAACTCCGTGATAGTGATGATCAACCTCTTCCTGCGGGCCAACGTCGGATCCGCGCACTTATTGCATCGCTGCTCTCACATGGGCCCAGAGATTCACACGTCGAGGCACACGTGGACATCGTGATTGATCTCCCGACGCTATTGGGTTTGCAGGACTCCATGGCGTTGAGTTCTGTTGGCAACAGGGCGCCGGTTCTGGTCAGCGGCATCGATGTCCGCGAGTTCCTTGATTCGATTGGTGGCATCAAGCTCCGTCGGCTGGTGTGTGATCCAATGACAGGTCACCTCGTGGATTTGGGGCGCAAGCGGTATGTGCCCAGTGCAAGGTTGCGAGAGTTCATCACCGCGCGTGATGTCACCTGTCGATTCCCTGGCTGCGAGCGAAGTGCGCGAAACGGGCAAATTGATCACGCACGAGAGTGGAATCGTGGTGGAACGACAGACAGGTCCAATCTCGGGGCTTTGTGCATTCGTCACCATCAGTTAAAAACACATGGCGGATGGCAAATCACCCAAAGTCACCTCGATGGTTCATGTACTTGGCGCTCGCCGTCCGGGCGCGAATACCCACATGCGCCACATGATTTCCGTGAGGATTTGCCGCCACCTTTCTAGAATCTTTCCAGCTCGGACCCTTGCTGGCGTGCCGAGAAGTGCGAAATTCTTATTATCTGGCAGACTATGGGCACCACGCGTCCGGAGCCCTGGTTTTCGTTGTGGATCATTCACATACAAATTATGAGGAGCTCTAGTGTCCGTAATTAAGCCCGATGGCACCCCCGATTACAAGGTTGCCGACCTCAGCCTCGCCGAATTTGGTCGCGATGAAATTCGTCTTGCTGAGCATGAAATGCCCGGATTGATGGCCATGCGCGAGCAGTTCGGCGCAACCAAGCCGCTGACAGGCGCACGCATCACAGGTTCATTGCACATGACCGTCCAGACAGCAGTTCTCATTGAGACATTGGTGGATCTGGGTGCGGATGTCCGATGGGCATCCTGCAATATTTTCTCGACTCAGGATCATTCCGCCGCGGCCGTCGTTGTAGGCCCCAATGGAACTGTCGATAACCCCCAGGGCGTCCCCGTGTACGCATGGAAGGGCGAGACCCTTCCCGAGTACTGGTGGTGCACCGAGCAGATTCTCATGTGGCCAGATGGCAAGGGACCGAACATGATCCTCGACGACGGTGGAGACGCAACCCTGCTCGTGCACAAGGGCAAGGAGTTCGAGGCCGCAGGTGTCGTGCCAAAGCCCGATGCAGATACATCCGAGGAGTACACCGTTGTTCTGGAGACATTGGCCCGCACGCTCACTGAGGACTCACAGCGCTGGACCAACATCGCTGACGGAATCATCGGTGTCACCGAAGAAACGACAACCGGCGTGCACCGTCTCTACGAAATGCATCGCGAAGGTGCACTGCTCTTCCCAGCAATCAACGTTAATGACTCGGTGACCAAGAGCAAGTTTGATAACAAGTATGGTTGCCGCCATTCACTCGTTGATGGCATCAACCGCGCAACGGACACCTTGATCGGTGGCAAGGTTGCTGTTGTCGCTGGCTACGGCGACGTTGGCAAGGGTTCCGCTGATTCACTTCGTGGTCAAGGCGCTCGCGTTATCGTCACAGAGGTCGATCCCATTTGCGCCATGCAGGCAGCCATGGACGGCTACCAGGTGGCCACGATCGAAGACATCATTGACAAGGCAGACATCTTTATCACGGCAACAGGTTGCTACGACGTCATCACGGCAGAGCACATGTCCCAGATGAAGCACCAAGCCATTGTTGGAAACATTGGTCACTTTGACAACGAAATCGACATTACTGGCTTGGCAGCAACTCCGGGTATCAAGCGCAAGACCATTAAGCCACAGGTTGATGAATGGATTTTCCCGGACGGTCATTCAATCATCATGCTTTCAGAAGGTCGCTTATTAAACCTT
>JALRGY010000086.1 GCA_023253325.1 Candidatus Nanopelagicales bacterium
AAAGGAGATATTTCGCCTCACCGAGCGTCAGTTAATCGACTGGCGTAAAAAATACGCTTGGAGAAAGCGTGGGGTCATGTTCATCCGCCAGGATATTGAGCGGACTTTATCCGAGATGTTGGAGGAGGCTGAAGCATGAAGCTGTCCATCGCCATCGACCCAGGCAAGTCAGGCGGGTACGCAATCGCTTGGGGAAGTTTACGCAATATTCATCTGCATAACCTCGGTGAGGACTTTGAATTTGTAGAGCATATGCAAGACCTCAAAGACCACCCCGATGTAACATCCATCGAGGCTGTGGTTGAATTGGTCCCTCCGTTTGCCGGTAAGATGATTCCTAGTTCCACGAGCTTTAAATTAGGTAAGTCCTGTGGGTACCTAGAAGGTGTCCTTCGGATGGGAGAGATCCCTTATAAACTTGTCCGCCCACAGGAATGGCAGAAGGGGCTAAGTGGGCTAAGTGGGCTAACATCGGGCAAACGAAAGAAGGTTTTAATGAACCATGCCAAGCGACTTTACCCAAGCGTAAAAGGGCTAACGCTCAAAACAGCGGATGCCTTACTCATCTCTCACCTCATGCGGTCAGAACGTCAAGTGTAAGCGCCTTGAGTTCGTCAGGGGTTGCCGCCGCGTCAATGCGGGCATCTGCGGTAACGTCACGCAATACCTGCTTCTGCGCCGCGATTGCTGCCGTGTCGCCGCCCTGCTCAAGCGCCTTCATGTAGTCAACGTCAAGCGCGTCCAAGAGCGGCTTGCGGGCTTCACGCAGATTTTCGCGGTGGATGTCACGCGCTGCGGTCATGTCGATGTCAACAGCGTTGCCATTGAATTGCCAAGCCCCACGGAACGTGCGGTCTGCGGGAACGGTAAGAGACGATGCATCACGAACATCGCCGTTGTGGGAAACCAGGACCGTGGTAACAAAGTGCTCACGCGTGATGCGCGCGACTTCAATCTCACTGAGGCTCTCGAGTCCACCATGCTCTTGGCCTTCGGTCTGGTCCGAGAACCATTCGGTCGGGATATCGTCGTAGACGCTCTCAGCGTGTTCAGGCTCAAACGATTCAGGCTCAAACAATTCAGGCTCTGTCGTGAGCAGATCAGGGTCATTGCCTGAGTTAGGGGAAATTTCGCTCACGCCGTAACTCTACGGCGTGAGGAGCGGAATCGAAACGATGTATGAGTCTGGTTAAGAGACCGCGCGCTTTTTGAGTCTGCGACGCTCACGCTCGGAAAGGCCACCCCAAATACCAAAGCGTTCGTCTTGTTCGAGGGCGTACTCCAAACACTCCACCCGCACGTCGCATGAGAGACATACTTTCTTGGCCTCGCGCGTGCTGCCACCCTTCTCGGGGAAGAACGCCTCGGGATCGGTTTGAGCGCATAGTGCGCGCTCTTGCCAGCCCAGCTCCTCTAGATCAGCGAGAGGAACAACTCCGGTACTGGTTAACACTCGATCTGCTACGTCCAATTCAGACACGTGCAGGACCTCCTCGATCACGAACTCGCGGTTTTTGATGAATCAAAGCAATTGCTTACGCTGTATTACAGGGGTGTAGTTCACAAACGTCAAGCCCAATTTGGACAAAACGGACATATTTTCAGTTTTTTTTCAAAAAAGTTTCATTTTCATCCGGCGTGTCCCCTTATGAGGGGACTTATAGGGGGCCCACCGGGATTCATGGCAGAATGCGCAGGTGAACACGTCCACGCGACCACAACTGCAGATCACCACCCTCGCAGGGGGCATTGGCGGGGCCCGATTCATTCGAGGGCTCACCCAATCTGACCTAGTGGGCCGCGAATGCGATGTCACCGTGATTGCCAATACCGGTGATGACATCTGGGTGCATGGCCTGCGGGTCTGCCCCGACCTCGACACCCTCATGTACACCCTCGGTGGGGGCATCAGTGCCGAGCGGGGCTGGGGCCGCGAGGACGAAACTTTCACTACCAAAGCAGAACTCGGCATCTACGGCGTTGAGCCCACCTGGTTTGGCCTCGGAGACAAGGACATCGCCACACATCTTGTGCGCACCACTTCGCTGCAGGCCGGCTACACCCTCTCCCAGGTCACCGAAGCATTGTGCGATCGCTGGCAGCCGGGTGTTCATCTCATTCCCATGTCTGATGACCGTTGCGAGACTCATGTCGTGGTCGATCACC
The DNA here is from genome assembly GCA_023253325.1 of Candidatus Nanopelagicales bacterium. Taxonomy (GTDB): domain Bacteria; phylum Actinomycetota; class Actinomycetes; order S36-B12; family S36-B12; genus UBA4592. The sequence continues at coordinate 2,167 of JALRGY010000086.1, forward strand.
CGGAAAAAGATTCACGCGCGGCAATTCACTTTCAAGAGTGGTGGATCAAATACCACGCAAGCCTTCCCGCACATGAATTCATCTCCGTTGGATTGGACTCGGCCAAGCCCGCACCAGGTGTGATCGATTCGATCATGAACGCGGATCTGGTTATTTTGCCTCCCAGTAATCCCGTCGTTTCCATTGGAACAATTCTCAACATTCCCGGAGTTGCTGATGCGCTGCGTAACACACCTGCGCCCGTTGTTGGGATTTCGCCCATTGTGAGTAACGCGCCCGTTCGCGGAATGGCCGACGCTTGCCTCAAAGCAATAGGGGTGGAAACAAGTGCTGCCGCCGTTGCCCAACATTATGGCGCCCGAATCAACGGCGGACTTATTGATTATTGGCTTATCGATGAATCAGATAGTGCTGCCATCCCTGAGATTGAAGCCGCTGGTATCCAATGCATTGCAGTGCCCCTGATGATGACCGACATTGACGCAACGGGTGACATGGCACGCGTTGCAATTGATTTCGCGCTCTCGGGCAATTGAGGGATTGACGGGCGAGCATGACGGGGCTGTCGATTCGGGGCGTGCACTTGGCACACAAATTTTGCCAAGGCGATGATGTTGCTGCAATCACGCTTGACGCGATTGGGGCAGATTTACGTGATGGCGACATAGTGACAATCACGAGCAAGATTGTTGCTAAGGCAGAGGGACGTGTAATCCATGCGGCCGACAGGGAAGATGCCATCACCGCGGAGAGCGTGCGAACATTGGCCACGCGCTCGCATGCTCGTGGCATCACCCGGATCGTGCAAACGCGGCACGGCTTAATACTTGCCGCAGCTGGCGTTGACGCGAGCAACACCGAGGACGGAACCCTCGTGCTCCTCCCCCAGGATTCAGATGCCAGTGCGCGCGCAATTCGTGCACAGATACGAACCCACCGCGGGATAAACGTCGGAGTGTTAATCACCGACACGCTTGGACGCGCGTGGCGACTCGGCGTTACTGATCACGCCATAGGTGTTGCTGGTATTCAAGTTATCGATGACCTCACCGGTGAGACAGATGCGTTCGGCCGCGAACTGGAAATGACCATGGTCGCCATCGCTGACGAACTTGCCGCAGCAAGTGAACTGGTTCGGGCAAAAAGTTCCATGACCCCAATCGCCGTAATCAGGGGCGCAGATGAGTGGGTCACACCGGATGACGGCCCCGGTGCAACAGCGCTGATCCGCCCTGATCATGAAGATATGTTTTCTTTGGGCACACGCGAGGCAATGGAACATGGTGCCCAGCAGGCGGTTCTCCAGCGACGCACCGTGCGAACTTTCGATGACAGTGAAGTTCCACGCGGTGTTCTCGAACGTTCAATAGGTGCGGCGATTACCGCTCCCGCTCCACACCACACGCAACCGTGGCGCTTTTTGATCCTGGAACGAGGAGTTGATGATCAGCGACGCACGGACTTACTCGATGCAATGTCCGCGCAATGGAAGTTTGATCTGCAGGCTGAAGGCAAGCCTGCTGAAGAAGTGGATCGCAGAATTGCGCGCGGAAATATCTTGCGCGGCGCACCTGCAGTCATTTTTGCGTTCATGGACCTGACCAATGCAGCGCACTCTTACCCTGAAGTGGGCGGCAGGAATACCAGTGAACGCAATATGTTTCTCATTGCCGGCGGTGCGGCGGTGGAAAACATACTGGTATCGCTCGCAGCCGAGGGCTATGGTTCCGCGTGGATTTCATCGTCAATCTTTTGCCCTGAAGTGATGCGCACTGAACTTGGGCTCGGTGACAATGTTTGGGCGTTGGGCGCGATTGCAGTCGGGAAACCTGCGAGCGAGGCATCCCAGAGGCCGCAACGTGAGATTTCAAGTTTCTTACTGTAAAACCTGAAAATTTTATTGGTCGGCTGAAAAGCGAATCGCCAGTTCAGGAATCACCGCATTGGCCCACACTCGAACACCATCGCGCAATTCATTGTGGGCGCCCACTCTGGCACCATCACCGATAACACTTCCTTCAATTGTGCAGTCGTTTTCGATAACGGCGCCTGCACCAATGATGCTGTTGCGAATCCTGCAGCGATCACCGATGACCGCACCGTCAAAAACAACACACCCATCAATGACCGCACCCTCACCGACATGTGCCAATGCGCCAATCGTGGTGCCATTAGACAGCTCTGCGGAACGTGAAATCTGAGCTCCAAGGAGTGCTAGGTAATCACTCGGCGTAGTGACGGCAGGTGATGGCGCAAACCCACGAACAAGATCAACGGACCCCTGAACAAATGCAAGGGGGGTGCCAAGGTCGAGCCAATAACCTGGGTCAACCACGCCGCTGACACGTCGATTGGCCTCGAGCAATTGCGGGAACGTCTCTCGCTCGACTGAAATTGGGCGGTCAGCCGGGATGGAATCAATAACAGCACGGGTGAACACGTAACACCCAGCATTTATTTGATCGGTGACGATTTCTTCGGGCGTTTGTGGTTTTTCAAGGAACTGCAAGACCTCACCTGCACCATTTGTTGGAACGAGGCCATAGGCGCGAGGATCATCCACTCGAGTCAAATACAGGGTGACATCGCTCTGCGAATCTTGGTGGTAGTTGACCAGGCCATTGATGTCCAGACCCGTCAAGACATCACCGTTGAACACGAGGACCGGTTCCTGCGGACCAGACTCCAACATGGCGGAAGCAAAACGAATGGCACCACCGGTTCCCAGCGGAACCTCCTCCGTTGCAATAACAACTTCAATGCCACTTCCCGGTCCCACCAGCGCAGAGTCAGCCAAGAAACTCGCAAAAACGTCTGCCTTGTAACTGGTGGCAAGCACAAGGCGTGTTACACCCGCATCACGTGCCCGCAGAATCTGATGCACGGTGAACGGCACACCTGCCACGGGCAACATCGGTTTGGGAGTGTTGATGGTGAGTGGCCGCAGACGAGTTCCCTGGCCACCGACTAACAAGATCGCTTCGCGCATGTGCCCAGCCTGCCACAGGACCTACTCGCGGCGCGAGTGCCAGCGGGCTACCCTGCCAGCATGCAATCAGATGTGTGGAGACTGTTATCGCAGATGAATTCCCCCGAACAGCCCTTTGTCACGGTTATTGATCAAGGAGGAATTGGAACCGGACGCATCGAGCTCTCCGGGACAACCCTGATCAATGGCGCTAGCAAGGCGGCCAATGCGCTTCTGGATATTCTCGATGTCGAACCAGGGCAGAGTGCGCTAATCAGTCTTGGTTGGACGTGGCAACAGAGTGTGTGGCAAGCCGCAGCGTGGATGGCCGGACTGCAGGTGGTTTGGGCACTCGATGAACATTGTGATGTCGTTATTGATACCTCAAGGATTTCAACTCACCCACTGGGAATGCCCCAGCCTGATGCGGGGCCAAACGATCTCACCGCCGAGGTGTTGGGACAGCCGGATGCGTGGATGTATCCGAGTTTTCATACTGAACAGCTTGGCCTAATCGATAGCGCACTTCGCTGGGCACACGAACATGGAATCACGCACGGCGATCGAGTTGGCGTGGAAACAGAAGAGGCCCCGAATGTGGGCGATGAGCACTTCTACCTCCCACTGTTGGTGCCGCTCATTGTCGGTGGCAGCATCGTGTTCGCACCCCGAGTGAGTGGTGAACTTCGGGAGCAGGAGCGAATTACCCGCGTACTTCCAGCGAAATAAGGGGGCTCACTCCTGCGGCCTGCCTGTCATCAACCACGAGCAACCGATAGGTGTAAACCGCCCCAGCCGGTTTGGCTTTCTTTATCAGGAATAAAACTTTTCCGTTTTTCTTGGTTTTCTTGATTTGAACGGTTTTCCATTCACCCGTTTCAACGTCACCGGATACGAGCACCTGGCGCCACACGGTGAGACCCTTCTTTGCCGGGCGCACTTTGGCTTTGATGAGAACTTTCTTGCCCTCTTTAACCGACACGGTGGGCAAGCTCAACAGGGATACCTGCCGGGGTTTGACGCTCGGAACAACACCAAGTGTCAAATCCGGACTTGCTCCGACAATCTCCGCCTTCAAGGTGCTGACAACTCGATAAAGCTGGGTCGTCGCCGGCGGCCAGGCTTCTTTGACCTTGAAGGTGACTTTGCCTTTGGCTTTCGTCTTCTGTTTGGAAATAGTTTGCCACTCACCATTCACCTGCTGTTGCAGCCAAACCCTCAATCCTTTGGCCGCGGGTGACACCTTTGCTGAAACTTGGAACGGCTTGCCCGCGGGAAGGTCCGCACGATCCGCCGTTGTCAATGTGACGGTGCGTGCATTTGCCGGAATGGGGGCAACCGCAGGTTGATCGGGCTGGGCAGGAAGGGCCGCTACCGCGAACGGAACACCTTCATTGCCATCAATTGTTTTCAGGTACGTCGACTTGAGTTTCAGCGCGGCCAAGATGGCGGTGCCACTCTTTACCACTGTGGAGCCATCAGGCAAAGTTGCCGTGATGCGTTTGACCGCACCGGAAACTTGTCGCTCGGTGATAGACATGCCGGTAACCGCTGCCACTTCAAATGCTTGCGCGGCTTGGGCCTGGGAGATGGTGCGCGTCCAGGAACTTTCCGGGTTTGCCGGATCCAATGAGTAGGGGTCAGGCACGGAGACGGCGTAAGGCAACACTCCACCCCAGGCATCTGCACTTGCTTGACTGGCTCCCCCATTGGATGCGGAGTAGAAAGCTTTGATCGGTTGGCCATCGTAAAGAATTGCAAGTCCAGCTTCGGGTGACACATGTGTTGCATTGACCGCGTTCACCCAGTTCTCCCCTTGGGCACCTGATTGTTTGGACCAGCCCACGAACGTTTGATCGGAATACGGTCCTTTG
>JALRGY010000087.1 GCA_023253325.1 Candidatus Nanopelagicales bacterium
CAATCAGTAACCTGTGCCGCCTCAGTCATGTGAATTTACCTCACGAATCTCTACAACTTCTCCGGATCGAACGACGTGACGCCCACGAAAGAAGACATCCGAGATAGACGTGGGAAGAGTCATGGCCCGATACGGTGAATTCTGCGAGATCGATGCAAACTCACTTGGGTCGATGACTTTTTCCACTTGTGTATCCACGACAACGATATTTGCTGGCTCACCAACAGCGATAGGTCGACCATGATTCTGTGCCTGACCGATCGTCGCTGGAGTCACGGACATCCGATCACTCAAAGTGCGCCAATTCCAATCAGGTAGTTGTGACATCGCAAGTACTACAGCTCCTAGCGCCGTTTCGAGTCCCAGCATGCCAAAGGCGGCCGCATTCCACTCACAATCTTTGGCCTCATGTGGGTGTGGCGCATGGTCCGTTGCCACGATGTCAATGGTTCCATCCGCCAAGCCTGCACGCAGCGCTAAAACATCACTTTCAGCACGCAATGGGGGGTTGACTTTATAAACAGGGTCGTAGCCGGTTGCCAATTCTTGGGTTAACAACAGGTGATGGGGAGTTACTTCTGCAGTGACATCCACTCCCCTATTTTTGGCCCATCGAATGAGGTCAACACTCCCTGCGGTTGAGACGTGGCAAATGTGCAGTCGAGAGTTCACATGTGATGCCAATAAAATATCTCGAGCGATGATTGCTTCCTCGGCCACGGCCGGCCAGCCGGCTAGCCCGAGACGACTGGAGAGCTCGCTCTCATTCATCTGAGCACCCTCAGTGAGTCGGGGTTCCTGGGAATGCTGGGCAATCACTCCACCAAATGTCTTGACGTATTCCAACGCACGGCGCATGAGTAGCGGGTCCGACACGCAATTGCCGTCGTCGCTGAAAACCCGCACGTGCGCAGCAGAGTTCGCCATCGCGCCCAACTCAGCCAGACGCTCGCCTGCAATCCCTACCGTTACCGCACCGATAGGAAAGACATCGACAAACCCGACCTCCTTACCGATTCGCCACACCTGTTCCACTACTCCGGCAGTGTCAGCAACTGGACTGGTGTTGGCCATGGCAAAGACAGCGGAAAACCCTCCTTTTGCAGCCGCTCTGGAACCTGTTGCGATTGTTTCTGCGTCCTCTCTGCCTGGCTCACGAAGATGAGTGTGTAAATCAACGAATGAAGGTAGCGCGACTCGGTCCTGGCCATTAAAAACCTGCGCGTTGCCCACCTCTAATGAGGATCCAATCTCGGCGATCTTCTCACCCACTATTCGAATGTCAACACATTCCTCACCATAAGGTCGCACTCGAGTGATCAGAATCTCAGTCAACGGAATCTCCTCCAACCAATAAGTACAGAACCGCCATTCGAACCGTTACGCCATTGGCCACCTGTTGGGTGATGACGCTTCGGTGACTATCGGCGACCTCTGCGGTGATTTCCATTCCCCTGTTCATGGGTCCTGGGTGCAGGACAATTGCATGTTGAGGCAGACGTGCGGCTCGAGAGCGATTGAGTCCAAACATGCGACTGTATTCCTCGGACGAAGGAAAGAACGATCCATTCATGCGCTCCTGCTGCACCCTCAACATCATGATGGCATCAAGACTCGGTAGCGCGCCGTCAATGTCGTAGCGAACCTCGCAGGGCCACTTATCAATTCCTACTGGCATCAGAGTTGGTGGTCCAATAACCACCACGTGCGCACCGAGTTTATGAAGTAGACGAATATTGGAACGAGCAACCCGAGAATGCAAGACATCGCCGACGATACCCACGGTGATCCCGTCAAGTCCTGCGCCCAGTGCCTCGCCGCGATCCTTTGTTAGCGCGTCTCGGAGGGTATACGCATCAAGCAGCGCTTGCGTTGGATGCTCATGTGTTCCATCACCCGCATTTATGATCCCAGCGTCTATCCAGCCCGTATGCGCCAATTGATGTGCAGCTCCTGAGGCGTTGTGACGGACAACAACCGCGTCAGCTCCCATTGCCTGCAATGTGAGTGCGGTGTCTTTTAAACTCTCGCCTTTTGAAACACTTGAACCTTTTGCAGAGAATGTGATGACATCAGCCGATAAGCGCTTGGCGGCAAGCTCAAATGAGAGCCTCGTGCGTGTTGAGTCCTCGTAAAAAAGGTTGACTACAGTTCGGCCTCGAAGGGTTGGCAGCTTTTTGGCACCTTGCTCGGTGAGGGCATCCAGTCGCTCAGCCGTGTCCAAGATCTTGATTGCGTCATCCCTGCTGAGATCTGCGATGGAAACGAGATGCTTCATGGATTTTTCAATTCACTGTGAGAAATGACTATTTGATCTTGCCCGTCAAGCTCAGAGATCTCTACATAAACCTTCTCCGCTTGCGAAGTAGGTAAATTCTTACCTACATAGTCTGCGCGAATAGGAAGCTCTCTGTGCCCACGATCGACCAGGACAGCAAGTTGCACAATCGTGGGTCTGCCAAATTCATTCAGGGCATCGAGGGCAGCGCGAATTGTGCGCCCCGAGTAGAGGACATCGTCCACGAGAACAACGACTCTGCCGTCAATGCCTTCTGGCGGAAGTTCGGTTCGCTCAAGGGTTTTTGCTGGACGCAATTTGAGATCATCGCGAAACAGAGTTACGTCGAGGGAGCCGACAGGTATAGCTGTTCCCTCTATGTCTGCGATATTGCGGGAGATCCGATGGGCTAGGGGGACCCCTCTACTTGGGATACCCAAGAGAACTAAATTCTCAGCGCCTTTGAGGTTTTCGAGGATCTGATGGGACAAGCGCCGGATGGCGCGGGAAATATCATCGGCGTCGGCTACGACGCGAGGATCGCTGTGCAACTCTTTCATGTACCGCCCCTTCCCCGCCTCTCTGGACGGGTTTTAAAGGATGCCATTTGAAATTTCGTTCTACTTGAAAATTCGTTCTACCTGAAAATTCGTTTTACTTGAAATTTCGCCTTATTCTGGATTTCGCTTGTTCGTTGTTACATCAGTCTACGTGGGTCCCATTTTCTTAGCGGGCAGCGGCATGGCCAGCACCCAACGCGCCGCTTCCCATTTTGTGGACCCGCATGCCATTTGTCGTTCCGGGGACACCAGGGGGAACACCTGCAACGATGACCACACGTTCGCCCACGGTTGCCCGTCCAATTTCCAGCAAGGCTTTGTCCACTTGAACAACCATGTCATCCGTATGACGGACTTGCGAGACAAGAAAGGTCTCGACACCCCAACTCAACGACAGCTGACTGCGCACCCGCGGATTGGGGGTGAATGCAAGTAGCGGTGTCTCACAACGCCAACGCGAAATGAGTCGAGCTGATCTTCCGGTCTCCGTGAATGCAATGAGATACGACGCATTGATGCCCTCGGCCACATCAACCGCAGCGTGGGTAAGTGCCCGAGCAGTTGACCCAGTGGGCGAATCCTGCAGCTCCGGAATTCGCTCGAGGGCTTCCTCTTCGAGATGAGCAATGATCGTGGACATTGTTTGGATTGCGTGGGAGGGATTGACTCCAACGCTAGTTTCACCTGAAAGCATCAGTGCATCGGCGCCATCGAGGATTGCGTTAGCAACATCACTGACCTCAGCGCGGGTTGGTCGACTTTCAGATATCATCGAATCCAACATTTGAGTTGCGACGATTACCGGTTTTCCGGCCTCTCGACACATTTGAATGGCGCGTTTTTGGACGAGGGGCACTTGTTCTAGGGGCAACTCGACACCTAGATCGCCACGAGCCACCATCACGCCATCAAAAGCAGAAACGATGTCTTCGAGATTTTCAACCGCCTGGGGCTTTTCAACTTTAGCCAGCACTGGAACTCGAATCCCGAGTTCATCCATGATCTGATGCACATCATTGATATCCGCAGAGGAGCGCACAAAGGACAATGCGATGAGATCCGCACCAGTTTCCAGCCCCCACCGCAAATCATCGCGGTCCTTGTCGGACAAAGCAGGAACGCTCACGGCAACCCCTGGAAGATTGAACCCTTTGTTATTGGACACGACACCGCCATGAATCACCTTTGTGTGAACACGTGGTCCTGACACCTTCGTGACTTGCAACTCAATGCGCCCGTCATCGACCAGAACGACGTCACCCGGCGAAACATCGCGTGGTAGACCCGCGAAAGTTGTCGACACCATGGTGGCATCACCGGGACACTCTTCGGTCGTCACAATGAACTCGGCGCCAACAGTGAGCGTTACCGGGCCAGACTCGAATCGACCCAGACGGATCTTGGGCCCTTGAAGGTCAACCAGTACTGCAACGCTTCGACCCGTAGAGTCTGAAGCTTGCCTCACCCAGTTATATGCCTGCAGATGATCGCTGTAGTCGCCATGAGAAAGGTTTAGCCGAGCGACATCCATGCCCGCCGCAACAAGAGACTCAATCCCCTCCGCACTGTGTGTGGCTGGACCCAATGTGGCGACGATTTTGGCTCTGCGCATGAGGCGATCCTATCTGCAAGCGGTTACAAACATGTAAACCCAACTAGACGGTGAGTGGCCTGTCGGTCGATTTCACTGGGGAAGGCAAGTTGGTCGCCCCCATGAGGTAGGCATCAACTGATGAAGCGGCAGATCTGCCCTCCGCGATAGCCCACACGATCAGTGACTGACCCCGTCCCGCATCGCCCGCGACAAAAACTCCTTCCACATTGGTTGAAAAATCCGCATCACGTGCGATATTTCCTCGAGCATTAAGATCTAAACCAAGTTGCTCGATGTACGGTGCCTGCTCAGCACCGGTGAAGCCCAACGCCAACAGAACTACGTCGGCCTTGAGCACAAATTCTGAACCCAGTTTCGGCTCAAATTTTCCGTCGATGAATTCAACCTCGACGAGTTCGAGCCCAGAGACATTTTCTGCATCATCGGAAATGAATCGCTGAGTGGAGACGCTGAAAAGTCGCTCTCCACCTTCTTCATGGGCGCTCGTCACTCGATAAACCATGGGATAGGTGGGCCACGGTTGCGATCCAGGGCGAACTTCGCTGGGATGCGGCATGATTTCCAGTTGGGTCACACTTGCTGCTCCCTGGCGATGCGATGTGCCAAGACAATCTGCTCCCGTATCTCCTCCACCAATGATGACGACGTGCTTGCCCGCAACATCATGGGGTGACTGCTCCAGATCACCCTCTTGCACCCGATTTGCCAAGGGGAGAAATTCCATTGCTTGGTAGATACCCTGCAGGTCCCGGCCATCCACCGCCAAATCACGAGGGATCGTGGCGCCCACCGCGACCACGATTGCGTCATAACGATGCCGTAATTCTGATCCCGTGATGTCAACACCGACTTCAATTCCTGGGCGGAATTTCACTCCTTCGGCCTCTAATTGAACGAGTCGTTGGTCCAGATGATGCTTTTCCATTTTGAATTCGGGGATGCCATATCTCAGGAGTCCTCCGATCCGGTCTGCCCGCTCAAACACGGCGACCGTATGTCCCGCACGCGCTAATTGCTGTGCAGCAGCCAGCCCCGAGGGGCCAGAACCAATGACGGCAACCGCGCGCCCAGTGAGTCGATCTGGTGGGGCTGGCGTTATCCATCCCGACTGCCAGGCTTTGTCAACGATAGAAACTTCAATTTGCTTAATGGTCACGGGATTGGCATTTATCCCAAGGACACAGGCAGTTTCACAAGGCGCAGGGCATAGCCGGCCGGTGAACTCTGGGAAATTATTTGTGGCGTGGAGCCTTTCGATTGCCTGACCCCAATCTCGCTCAAAGATTAAGTCATTCCATTCGGGAATTAAGTTACCGAGCGGGCATCCGTTGTGACAGAAGGGAATTCCACAATCCATACAGCGGCCAGCTTGTTCTTCAACATTTCTCGCTTCAAAGTCTTCATACACTTCACGCCAATCCCTGATGCGAATGTCCACGGGACGTCGCTTGGGGAGCTCTCGTTCAGTTGTTAAGAAACCCTTTGGATCACCCATAACGACTCCTCCTAGATCTTGCTCATAATGGCCAACATGGGGTCTTCCCCGCGCGCAATTGCCGCACGCTCGATTTCAAGAATTCGCTTGTACTCCCTGGGGATAACTTTGGTGAATCGAGTGAGCGCAGCACTCCAGGTCGCAAGCAATTCCTCGCCACGAATTGAGCCAGTGTTCTCCACATGGGACACAACAAGTTCGCGGAGTACTTCAGAATCCACGGAATCAAGGGAATTGAATTCAACAAGCTCCGCATTTACCTGCGTCGGATCAAGATCCAAAACGTATGCGACTCCCCCGGACATGCCAGCAGCAAAGTTTCTGCCCGTTGGACCCAAAATCACTGCCAAGCCACCTGTCATGTACTCACAAGCGTGATCGCCGACTCCCTCTACTACCGCTTGAGCCCCTGAGTTGCGAACACAAAAGCGCTCACCAACCTTGCCTCGGATAAACATTTCACCGCCTGTCGCGCCATAGGCAATGACGTTGCCCGCGATTGTTTGCTCCTCTGCCACGAACGTTGATTCCCTTTGCGGCCTAATCACTATGCGTCCACCGGATAGACCCTTTCCAACATAATCATTGGCATCGCCCTCCAGACGAAGTGTCAGTCCTTGTGGGATGAATGCACCAAAACTCTGGCCCGCAGATCCAGTGAATGTGATATCGATCGTTCCGTCTGGCAAACCTCCCGCACGGGTGATTTCGCTACCGAGCATGGTTCCAACGGTTCGGTTGACATTTCTAACTGGGACTGCAATTCGAACCAGCTCACCACGCTGCAGGGCGGCCTGGCTCAATTCGATCAATTCATTGTCCAAGGCTTTGTCCAGTGAGTGATCCTGTGATTGCGTGCAGCGTAAGGAGGCACCTTCAGGTAACTCCGGCGCATAAAGAATGGGCGTGAGATCCATGCCCGATGCTTTCCAGTGATCAATTGCTTTCTCCGGATTCAAAGCTTCAACATGGCCGATGGCCTCGTCAAGGCTTCGGAAACCTAATTCAGCAAGAATTTCACGAACTTCTTGAGCAATGAAT
>JALRGY010000088.1 GCA_023253325.1 Candidatus Nanopelagicales bacterium
GACGACCTTCTCGACGATGACTCCGCCGGCGGCATCCAGCGAACTTTGTTGTTTGCGGGTCGCCGCATGAGCCCGTTCACCAACATGACCCTGAGGTTGTTCATCGCCCTAATGGCGCTTGTCATCACCGCTGCCGTGGTCTATTTCGAGCGTGACTGTTATATCGACAACGGCATGGAAGGTCCACTCAGTTGGATCGACGCGTTCTATTACGCAACAGTGACCCTTTCAACAACAGGTTACGGCGACATCGTTCCCATTTGTGAGTCCTCTCGACTCATCAACACTCTCGTTGTTACGCCGCTGCGTTTTCTGTTCCTGATTGTTTTGGTCGGAACCACCGTTGAAGTTCTCACCCGAAAGACTCGCAATGAAATCCGCTCCCGTCAATGGAGGAAACACGTGAACAACCACACGATCATCATCGGGTACGGAGTGAAAGGCCGCAGCGCTGGCAAGTCACTCGTGGATGCCGGTTACGTCAAGAACACCATCATTGTTGTCTCCCCTGATCACGAGTCCTGTGAACAGGCAACGCGCGATGGCCTGGTTGCGATCAACGGTGACGCTCGCAGCGAAGAAGTACTTAAGGATGTCTCAATCGAAAAAGCTGGCCAAGTTATCGTTGCAACGGATGAGGATGACACCAGCGTGCTGGTGACATTGACCGCGCGCAGGCTTGCAAAACCCGAATGCAAAATCATTGCTGCCGTACGCGAGTCACAGAACGCGGACATTCTCCGCCAGTCGGGTGCCAACAGCGTTATTCCTACCGCTGAGTCCGCAGGACGTCTGATGGGACTTTCTGTCATTAGCTCCGAGGCGGGCGCCTTGATGGAGGACCTTCTGGATTCCTCCCGCGGTCTTGAGGTCACCGAACGGGAAATCAATAAGGACGAATTGGGTCTCTCGCCTGCAGAACTCGACATCCGCGGTCAAATAGTTCTCGCCGTAATTCGTAATGGCGTGACCCACCGGTTCTATTCTGAAAGTATTCGACTACTGGAACGCGGCGATCGCTTGGTCGTTATTAAATACAACAAAGAGGAGGCCTGATGTTTGCCATCACCCAAAAGGCAGCAGGAGGACCAGAAACTCTCGAGTGGACCAAAGTGCCAGATCCGCGCCCCGAACCAGGCGAGGTCATCATTGACGTCACCGCAACGGCAGTCAACCGCGCTGACATTCTGCAACGCCAAGGTCACTATCCACCACCCCCTGGAGCCAGTGAGGTCCTTGGACTGGAGTGCTCGGGAACAATTGTCAGTGTGGGTGCAGCGTTGACTCTCGATCGAATTGGTGAGCGCGTCACCGCACTGCTCCCCGGTGGCGGCTACGCACAAAAAGTCGCTGTTCCCGTTGGCCAGGTCATGACGGTGCCCGAGGGCGTCAGCCTGCTTGATGCCGGTGCACTTCCTGAGGTTGCCTGCACGGTGTGGAGCAATCTGAAGTGGGTGCTCAACCTGCGTGAAGGCGAAAGCATTCTGATTCACGGTGGCGGCTCGGGCATTGGCACCATGGCCATTCAGGTGGCCAAAGCAATGGGCGCCAAAGTTGTGGTGACCGCGGGCAGTCAGGCAAAGCTGAATACATGTGCAGCACTCGGTGCTGACGTACTCATCAATTACAACGATGCTGATTTTGTCGAGGTTGTTTCCAAGGAACTCGGTGGCGTTGACGCAATCCTTGACAACATGGGTGCCGCATACTTTGAACGCAACATTGAGGCGCTCAAGCGCAATGGACGCATGGTCATCATTGGCACCCAAGGCGGCGCGACAACAGAATTCAACATTCTGCAAGCACTGCGCAAGAACATCACCATTTCAGCGACATCGTTACGCGCGCGTCCTGATAACGAAAAAGCTGCGATCTGCCGTGAGGTGGAAAAAGTAATTTGGCCGTGGATCACTGACGGAACAATCAAGCCAATCATTGATCGAATCATGCCGATCGAGCAGGCAGCTGCTGCACAACAACTCCTTGAGAACGGTGAAGCAACAGGAAAAGTTGTCTTGCAGGTTCGCTAACTTGTAGTTTTAAACAAGCGCTGCAATGCGCCTGTTCAAGTACGGCGAGAAGTAACCCGCATACTTTTCTTGTAACTCTGGTTTGCGCCAGTCACTTCCCGTGACAATGCCGCGGCAAGTCGCGAGTTCGCAGAGACATTGGAACTCGTCGTAGTCACTCGCATCACACATGGCGTAGTCGAATGAGAGTTCTTCACCCGGTTCAATATCGCGCATTGCGACGAGCACCTGTGACCCGACAAGTCCGCAGTTGGGTTCGCATGCGTGATTGAGCATGTCACCTGGTTCAGGGGTATCGCTCGACACCAAGTACAACTCATGATCAATTTGAATGGAGCGGCCCTGTCGGTCTTCTGACATGCCCGACAATGTTGCGCGGTCAACAACCCAGCCGCCAAAAGCAGCAACGGTCTCACCTTGGGAAATGCGTTCAATAACAAACGAGCCCCAGCCTTTATCCCCTGCGGGTCGAGCTTGAGCTTTCGGTGTTAACCAGTTGTAGTCCAATGAAGGTCCTCTCCAACAAAGGACCTCGAGCCAGGCGCTCGAGGCAAAGTGAAGGAACTATGCCACATGAAAGTGAACAAATGCCAGCCCGGATCCCTCAAACCTGCCTCACGGTAGGTTTGGGGGGTGATTGACCCACAAATCCTGCGCAATGACCCTGAGGTAATCCGTGAATCCCAGCGCCGCCGGGGTGAGGACACGGCCGTCGTTGACTTCCTCGTGCAAGCCGATATTGCGGCCCGCGACGAACAAAGAATTTTCGATGAACTCCGCAACTCCCAGAAAACCCTGAGCAAGGAGATCGGTCCTCTGCAGGGGCAGCTCAAGAAGAACCCCAGCCCCGAGTTGCAGCAACAGGTTGATCAGTTGATGGAGCGAGCGAGCACTCTGGCTGCTGAAGTGAAGGCAGCCGAGTCCAAAGCCGATGACAAAGCACGTGAGGTGGAAAACCTCTGGCTGCAGGTTTCAAACCTGGTCGACCTTCGGTCCCCTGTTGGTGGCGAGGAGGACTTCACCCTGTTGGAGACCGTGGGCACACCACGCGATTTCGCTGCCGAGGGCTTTGAACCGAAGGATCACCTGACCATTGGTCAAGGCCTCAAGGCCATTGATACCGAGCGCGGTGCAAAAGTTTCCGGTTCACGTTTCTATTTCCTCACCGGTCACGGTGCGATGCTCGAGTTTGCATTACTCAACCTGGCCATGGCGCAAGCGCAGGCCAATGGGTTCATTCCCATGATTACTCCCGCACTGGTCCTGCCCAGTGCAATGGAAGGCACCGGTTTTCTCGGTCAGGCGGCAGAGAATGTGTACCGCGTTGAATCCGACGACATGTATTTGGTTGGAACGAGTGAAGTCCCCCTCGCCGCCTATCACTCGGATGAAATCATTCCCGCGAGTGAATTGCCATTGCGTTATGCAGGTTGGTCAAGTTGTTTCCGCCGTGAAGCTGGGGCATCCGGCCGCGACACCACTGGAATTATTCGCGTGCACCAATTCGACAAAGTGGAAATGTTTGTTTACTGCGATCCCGCTGATGCCCAAGCAGAGCATGAGCGCCTGCTGCAATGGGAAAAGGACTTTATCAACGCACTCGAAATTCCTTATCGCGTGATTGATGTCGCAACAGGCGACCTAGGGTCCAGTGCTGCCCGTAAGTTTGACATTGAGGCCTGGATTCCCACCCAAGGTAAGTACCGCGAGGTGACGTCAACCTCAAACACCACGGAGTTCCAAGCACGCCGACTCAAAGTCCGCATGCGCGATGACAACGGCACGCGACCACTGGCAACTCTGAATGGGACGCTGTGCGCGATGCCGCGAATCATCGTTGCAATTCTTGAGAATCACCAGAACCCCGATGGCTCGGTCAATGTGCCACTCGCACTGCAACCATTTCTTGGCGGAATCACCACGTTGACCGCTCCCGTGACCAAATCTGCGAGCAAGTAATGGCTTATGTCGCTCGCGATCGCCGCGACGAATCACCCGTACCTGTTCACCAGGCTGGCGAACCACTGCCAATTGATTGGCGCCCCGAACTTATTGCCCTCGATATCGATGACACGGTTGTGCAGCACCTGGGCAGTGTCCCGGGCGTTGTGGTTGATGCAATTGAACGCGTGCAGGATGCCGGCATCAAAGTCACACTGGCAACCGGTCGGTCCAGCAGCACCACGTTTCCCGTCGCGCGCGCTGTCGGGATCGATGACCTCGTGGTCACAAGCAACGGGTGCGTGCTCTCCTCGGTAGAAACCCGAAAAACCCTGGAGGCCATCACGTTTGATCCCACACAAGCACTCAGTGAACTCATGCATCTCGTGCCGGATGCTGTCTTTGCGGTGGAGGATCTTCATGGTGAGTTTCTCACCACGCATCTTTTTGACACAGGACCACTTGGCCTCACAATCCGGCAGGTCCCAATCGAGGATCTTTCCAAGGATCCCGTTGTTCGTCTCGTTGTCCGTAGCGAGAATCAAACTGCCCGCGGTTTCGCTGAAGTTGCACAGTCACTTGGCTTCCACTCGGTTGTGTTTGGAATTGCCGATGTCGCCTGGATGGATGTTGGACCCAAGGGAGTGAACAAGGCCACCATGCTCACTGAGGTGTGTGCCCGCCGCAATGTTGATCCGACTCGAACGATTGCAATCGGTGACAGTTGGAATGACATCGAGATGCTCGAATGGGCGGGGCTCGGTGTGGCCATGGGAAGTGCCTCACCCAAAGTCGCCGCGCACGCCAACCTCATGACGGCTCCTGAGGCGGGCATTGGAGTTGCCCAGATTCTTAATTCCATCCCAGTGTAGGAATTCATCCCAACACTGGAATAAGAAACGGCCGGGCCTATCACGGTGAAATAGGACCTGATTGAAACGTGGATCCGTAATTGGGTTAATCGATTTATGCGGTAATCCCTGGAATGGCTTCATGCAGTGCCAACCGCCAATCGCGCATTGGTGCCATGCCCACCTCAGCCCACCGTTCGTGACCGAGGACCGAGTAGGGCGGACGCGGGGCAGGACGCACAAAACTGGATGAGTCAGTTGGAAGAATCCGCTCGGGATCTTCACTGATTTCAATCATTATTTGCCGGGCAAATTCAAACCATGATGCAACACCACTGTTGGTGGCGTGGAAAATTCCCGATGCCCCGGGAACATCGATCAAAGCAACAATCTGATCTGCCAGGTCCCCCGCAAAAGTGGGTTGGCCCACTTGATCTGTGACGACCGTGAGCACATCGCGCTGCTCAAGTGCACGAATGATTGTTTTAACAAAATTCTCACCATTGACGCCGTAGAGCCAAGCGGTGCGCACAATCAGATGATTGTCAGGCAATATCTCTTGGACATACTTTTCACCCGCAAGTTTTGTTCGACCATATGCCGTGACCGGCTCGGCATGGTCATTTTCTTGATAAGGCTCGGTGGCATTGCCTTCGAAAACGTAGTCGGTGGAGAGGTGGATGAGTCGAGCCCCAATGCGCGCACACTCGTTGGCAAGAATTGCGGGGCCTTCAGCGTTGACGGAAAATGCTGCTGTTTCTTTCTCCTCAGCTGAATCGACAGCAGTCCACGCCGCGCAATTGATCACAACATCAGGCATGACCTCGGCAAAAAGCTCAGATACGGATTCCTGCGAGGTGATGTCAAGATCAGGTAAGTCACCTGCGAAGACTGAATCATTTTCGCGATCGAGATAGCGGTCAATGAGTTCAGAACCCAGTTGCCCATTGCTTCCCGTGATCAAAACCTTCATGACAGTTACTTGATCGCTGCCTTAGCTTGCAGGGGACGCCACCAGGCTTCATTGTCTTTGTACCACTGGATTGTTTCAGCCAAGCCATCAGCAAATTTATGCTGCGGTTCATAACCCAATGCACGCAACTTTGAATCGTCCACCGAGTAACGGCGATCATGTCCCTTGCGGTCTTCAACAGGTTGGACGCTCGACCAATCAGCACCCATTGTTTCTAGAACTGCTTCAGTGATCTGACGATTGTTGAGTTCGAGTCCGCCACCAATGTTGTAGGGCTCCCCCGGTGCGCCTTTCTCAATCACGAGAGCGATACCGCGGCAGTGATCATCAACATGCAACCAGTCGCGGACATTCAGGCCATCGCCATAGAGTGGAACTTTTTTGCCATCCATCAAGTTTGTGACAAAGAGTGGGATGAGTTTCTCGGGGAATTGATAAGGACCATAGTTATTGGAGCAACGGGTTGATGACACGTTGAGGCCATAGGTCACGAAGTAGGAGCGAACGAGAAGTTCAGCGGCAGCCTTGGCTGCTGAGTATGGGGAGTTAGGGAGAAGTGGCTCGTTTTCGGTCCAAGAACCTTCGTCGATAGAGCCATAAACTTCATCGGTTCCAATGTGGACCACGCGGGCAATGTTGTTGCGCAAACATGCATCAAGCACCGTCTGAGTTCCCACCACATTCGTGACAACAAAGTCCTGTGGGCCATGAATTGACCGATCGACATGCGTTTCAGCGGCGAAGTTCACCACAATGTCATGGCCGGGGAGCACTTGGTCCAGCAAGTCTCCATCGCAAATATCACCTTGCACGAACGTGAAGCGAGGATCATCAGAAACTGAGGCTAGATTCTCCAGGTTGCCGGCGTAGGTCAACTTGTCGTAGACCGTGACACCATCGACCTTGCCCAGGCCTGGGTAGGCGCCCGCCAGCAGCTCGCGAACAAAATGGCTGCCGATGAACCCGGCTGCTCCCGTGACCAAAATCCGCATATCAACCTCTTTCCCTACTGCCTATCAAACCATTAAGGCCTTCTCGCTCTTGATGGGGAAGGTCTAGCGCCCATTGGAGTTGGTGCGCGGGATTTTTTGGCACACTGGCCCGATATGACCCGATTGGTCACCCA
>JALRGY010000089.1:0-4276 GCA_023253325.1 Candidatus Nanopelagicales bacterium
CACCCGTTCTATACCGGTAAGCAGAAGATTCTTGACACCGGTGGTCGAGTCGCCAAGTTCCAGAATCGTTACGGTTCAGGCTCGGCAAAGAACGATCAAACCGAATCTGTCTAACTTTTTCCCGGGCGCCGGCCCGGGATCGGCCGCGTGTCTCCCCCGTCGCGCGGTCGGTCCCAGACCGGCGCCCATATTTTTTTCAGCGATCGAGTCAGGTGCACATTGATGGGGTCACACAGGAAGGGGACACGCCATGTTTGAGTCATGCATAGAGTTGGCCGCAGAACTCGATCAGGTTGAAGCGGGACTCGCTGATCCTTCCATTCATGCGGACCAAGCCGCTGCGCGCAAACTGGGACGTAGGTACGCACAACTGCGTCCCTTGGTGGCCAGTTACCGAGAATGGCGCACATTGACCGATGATCTTGAAGCTGCACAAGAATTTGCCGCAGAGGATGCATCCTTTGCAGCCGAGGTAGAAACGCTTGAAGCAGCTCAATTGGTGGCAGCTGAACGGCTAACGGCTCTGCTGCTTCCCCGCGATCCGATGGACGACAAAGACGTTATCGTGGAAATCAAAGCTGGGGAAGGGGGTGACGAGTCCGCACTTTTTGCGGCTGATTTGATGCGGATGTATCTGCGCTATGCCGAGCGAAGGGGCTGGACCACTGAGGTGCTCGACGCTGTTGAGTCCGATCTTGGCGGGTACAAGGATATCTCTATCGCCGTGAAATCGAAGAGTGCGCCCGAACTTAATGAGGGCCCATACGCCCGCTTGAAATTTGAAGGTGGAGTGCATCGCGTACAACGCGTACCTGTGACCGAATCGCAAGGACGTATTCACACGTCTGCTGCGGGAGTCATGGTTGCGCCGGAGGCTGAAGACGTTGACATCACAATTGACCCCAATGATCTGCGCATCGATGTTTACCGTTCCAGCGGTCCAGGTGGGCAGAGCGTGAACACCACCGACTCTGCCGTTCGCATCACTCATGTGCCTACGGGTGTTGTCGTTTCGTGTCAGAATGAAAAAAGCCAATTACAAAACCGTGAGCAGGCAATGAGAATTTTGCGTGCTCGGTTATTGGCCGTCGCTGAAGAGCAGGCCGCCAAAGAAGCTTCCGATGTTCGACGTTCGCAAGTGCGCACGGTTGATCGCAGTGAGCGCATTAGAACCTACAACTACCCGGACAATAGGCTCAATGACCACAGAGTCGGATTTAAGTCCAATAATCTCGATCAAGTGCTCGATGGTGATCTCGATGCCGTTATCGAGGCATGCATGAATGCTGACCAGCAAAGTAGGTTGGCGGAGCCGAGTTCGTGACCACCAACAGGGATGTCCTCGTTGACGCCGAGCGTCGGCTCCAGAGAGCCGAGATTGATAACCCGGCTGTCGATGCCGCGGAAATCCTCGCATTTGTTTTAGGTGTAAACAGGAACAGGCTGCATCTGCATGACGACATCGACGATGAAAGCAGAATCGCATTTGAACGTCTACTCGCCAAGAGGCTCAACAGAATTCCTCTGCAACACTTGATGGGTGTTGCTCCATTTCGTCACATTGAATTGGCAGTCGGCCCGGGAGTTTTCATCCCGAGGCCCGAGACCGAATTAGTAACTGAGGCCGCCATTCGCCACTTGAAAGAATGTATTAATCCGATTGCCGTTGACCTTTGCGCCGGATCCGGTGCGATCGCAATTTCCATGGCTTTTGAAGTTCCAGGAACTCAAGTCACTGCCGTTGAACTCAGTGCGGATGCAGTTACATGGTTGACCGAGAATGTGCAACGGATACACACCAAATTGCCGGTGACCGTGGTGAATGCTGATGCAACTGACGAACAAATACCTGAACTCGTTGAGCTCATTGGCATGTGTGATGTTGTCACATGTAATCCGCCGTATATACCTGCAGGAATGGTCCCTCGTGACCCAGAGGTTCGAGACCATGAGCCTGAGATGGCTTTATATGGCGGAAACGATGGACTTGATGTTGTGCGTGGCATTTTGGACAACGCCGCAATGCTGCTCAAATCTGGAGGGCTGCTTGTCATTGAACATGCAGATGTGCAAGGCCCTGACTCAGACACGGGAAGTGTGGTTGAGGTAGTCCAGAAATCAGGATTCTTTGCTAATGTCAACGATCGTCAGGATTACAATCAACGTCCACGATTCACTGTGGCAACTCGCATTTAGGTGTGCATCCCAGGAGCGATCGAGGTGAGGAAGTGTCATGACAGTTCGGATTGATGTGCGAGATGGTGCAAACCGAGAGCGCGCACTCACGGTCGCACTGTCAACAATTCGCCGTGGCGGCATTGCGGTAGTGCCAACCGAATCTATGTACGCCTTGGTGACAGATGCATTCAGTCCGCGTGGCACTCGTGCCTTGCGTGACCACAAGGGTTTGCAAGCCACTGTCCCCTTAAGTGTTCTGGTGCCGAGCGCCAATACTGTGACAGGTATCGCGCACAGAGTTCCAGTTGGCGCAAAGGACCTCATGAGCGCTTTTTGGCCGGGTGAACTCACGATCCTGCTCCGCGCCGGAACGACATTAGCGTGGGACCACCCACCGGGCGCTCCACTTGCTGTTCGAATGCCGATTCACCCGCTCGCACTTGCGGTGCTTCAGGTCACTGGCCCTCTAGCGTCTACAGCAGCAAACCGGCAAGGACAACCGTCCATCTCGCAGGCAGCGGACCTGGATGGTTTGGAACTGGATGAGATTTCCGTGATCCTGGACGCCGGCGATCTATCCGGCGGCATGGGAGTCCAGGGGGATTCAGGGGCATCGGAAAATCGCATTATTAGTTCGTTGAGCACGGTCGTCGACTTTTCGACCGAAAGCCCCGCCATTGTGAGGGAGGGCAAAGTCAGCGCCGACGCGCTTTGCAGCGTGGTGCCGGAGCTGTCGCCCCCTAGGTCAACGCGCGAAGAGGATCGTGTCCAATAGGGTTAGGAACTGTGTGAACGAGGGTGAGCGGCGCCTTTGTGAGCACCGACAACGATAGAGGGTGACATGGTTTTCTGGGGTCCAGATTTTTCCGAACTTGAGCAAGAAGATCCGGAAATTGCAGGAATTATTATTTCCGAACTTGAGCGGGCAAGAAGTGGTTTGCAACTGATTGCTAGCGAAAACTTCACATCCCCTGCCGTGCTTGCAGCACTGGGTTCGACCTTGAGCAATAAGTATGCCGAGGGCTATCCGGGAAAGCGCTACTACGGCGGATGTTCTGAAGTGGACAAGGCTGAAATTTTGGGCATTGAGCGGGCCAAAGAATTGTTTGGTGCCGAGCATGCCAACCTGCAGCCCCATTCGGGTGCGAGTGCCAATATCGCGGCCTACGGCGCATTTGTCGCTCCGGGTGACACCGTGCTTGCCATGAGTTTGCCCCACGGGGGACACCTCACCCACGGCTCGTCGGTGAACTTCTCAGGCAAATGGTTCAACGTTGTTTCCTATGGCGTGCGCCAAGATAATGACTTAATTGACATGGATGAAGTGCGCAAAATTGCCCTTGAACACAAACCAAAAATGATCATTTGTGGTGCAACCGCATACCCGCGGCTCATTGATTTCGCTGGCTTCAGAGCAATCGCTGATGAAGTCGGGGCAATTTTAATGGTCGATGCGGCGCACTTCATTGGACTTGTTGCGGGGAAAGCTATTCCTAGCCCGGTGCCCTATGCCGATGTCGTGGCATTTACAACTCACAAAGTACTGCGTGGCCCACGCGGCGGCATGTTGTTGTGCAAGGCCGAACATGCTGCGAAAATCGACAAAGCTGTCTTCCCAATGATGCAAGGTGGCCCACTCATGCATGCGGTTGCTGGTAAGGCAGTGGCGCTCAAAGAGGCGAGCACCCCTGCTTATCAGGAATACGCGTCGCAGGTGATTCGCAATGCGCAGGCCCTTGTGGCAGGTTTGGCCGAGGGGGGCATGCGACCTGTCAGTGGCGGAACAGATACCCATCTGGCATTGATCGACATCACGAGTACTGGCGTAACAGGGGCGGAGGCGGAGAGACGTTGCGATGCTGGGCGAATAACGCTGAATAAAAACGCCATCCCGTTCGACACCGCTCCACCATCAGTTGCATCGGGAATTCGGGTGGGAACTCCATCAGTGACAACTCAAGGCATGGGTGTCGAGCAAATGGAAATAATTGCTGATCTCATACATTTCTTCCCAGCCACACTGATGCATTTTTTCAAAAAGCGATTTGTATGCTGGTTGCTTCAATTGCTCACAATAGTTCAACTGGTTGATCTCTTT
>JALRGY010000089.1:4286-6894 GCA_023253325.1 Candidatus Nanopelagicales bacterium
GCCAAGGTTGCGGCTGAAACAAACGCCTTGGTCACGGCGTTTCCTGCGTATGCTCGAGACACGAGCAGCAACTGACCTAGCCCCTGATTAGCGGGTGCACGTAATAGGAGGTGATTGAAGTTCATGAGGGAATACCTTTTGTGCCTATTCGCCGCCGCTGCGGTCACCTACCTGCTGACACCTCCGGTTCGGGCGCTGGCCTTGAAATGGGGGATTATGGCCCCGGTTCGGGATCGCGACGTCCATGCGACTCCGACACCACGCCTTGGTGGTTTGGCCATGGTGGGAGGACTTCTCACCGGTCTACTTCTGGCCAGCAAACTGCCCATGATGAGTGCCGTATTTGATGGTTCGCAAACAGTCGTGGCCCTGCTCTCAGGTGTTGCGATCATCGTCATCTTAGGAATCGTCGACGATAAATGGGGCTTGGACGCCCCAACCAAACTTGCCGGTCAGGTGTTGGCGGCGGGAGTCATGGCATTTCAGGGGATCGCCATCATCTGGCTGCCTATTGGTGGAACATTCGTGCTTGATCCGCTCACGAGTGTTCTATTCACGGTGATTATTGTCTTGGTCAGCATTAACGCCATTAATTTTGTTGATGGACTCGATGGCCTGGCCGCAGGAATCGTCGCGGTTGCCGCCGGCGCGTTCTTCGTTTACGCCTACCTCCTATCCGTGGATCTCGGATTGGAACGGGCAACATTGGCAACCCTGATCAGCGTGCTCCTCGTGGGCATGGGAATTGGATTCTTGCCCAATAACTTGTTCCCGGCGCGTATTTTTATGGGGGACACGGGGTCCATGCTTTTAGGGCTGCTGCTCGCCGCAGCAACGATCACTTTGTCAGGTCAAGTCGATCCCAGTGCCTTGAGCGGCGGAGTGTTCTTCCCAGCGCTGCTTCCCGTGTTGCTCCCACTCGCGGTGATGGCAATACCGCTTGTTGATCTTTTCTTGGCGGTTATTAGGCGCACTCGGGCTGGCCGCAATCCTTTTGCCCCCGACAAGCAGCATCTGCATCACAGGCTCCTTGAAATGGGTCATTCGCAGCGACGAGCAGTATTCCTGATGTACGCCGTAACCGCTTTGATTTCAGGTGCAGCTCTGGCAGTTGCATTTTTTCCGCTGCCATACGCCTTGGTTGGTACCGTGATCGGTGTGGTCATCGTTATTGCTCTGGTGCGCAAGGCGCCAGGGGACCAGGCAGTGCGAGGTATATCACCTTTTGTCGATCGCACGGGCTGACACCACTTCAGCATTCATGGGGTAACGTGCTCTCTACCATCTGGATTTGAAATCCAAGTACACCGCATGTGGAAAAATCGCCAACTAGTGACATGAACCGAACACGAGGATAAGTGAGCATGCCGAAAGAACGCACCATTGACGCACTTGTGCTGCGTCGTGCGGGCGTTGGTGCCGTTGTTGCGGGTGGGGTTGTTGTGGTGATCTCTTCCTGGATCGGCGGTAGTTCCGCGGCCATTGGAGCAGTACTCGGAACCGCGCTGGTCGTCGTATTTTTCTCAGTCGGCCAGGTTGCATTGGGTGCAGTCCTACGATCCAATCCGCAAATGGCCCTCACCATGGCCTTGACCCTGTACCTCGTCAAAATAGGCGTACTCTTGTTGATCATCGTGCTATTTGCTGACACAACAGCTTTTGATACCAAGGCTTTTGCTGCCGCGATCCTGACAGGGACCTTGGTGTGGACCTTGCTTGAAGTGTGGATTTTTGGTACCACAAAGGTGCTCTATGTCGATCCTGCAGCGGGGGCACCCGCGACATCGGAAGGTGAGCGCAAATGAGCCTTCCCGAGTCACAACCCGAGATCCCGGCGTATGAGCCGCGGTGGTACCGTTCGCGCGCGCAATCCATTACGGGCAGCACGCACCAACGTGTGGTGCCCAGCATGGACAACACCGCGTGGATCATTTCCAGCAGGTTGATCGCTGGGCTCGTGCTCTACGCGGGACTCGGATGGGTCGCGTCGCTGTGGCTCGGGAATCGAGCAGCATTGATGGCCATCGGGGCGCTGGTAGGGCTTGGACTTTCGTACTACCTTATTTTCACCGGGCTAGCTCGGGAGAATAAGGCGATGCGAGAAAATGGCTCCGCTGGTAACGCGTGGGCACGGAAAACTGGTTCAACACTGTCAGGCATGACTAACACTGATAACGCTGATAACACTGATAGCACTGTTAAGACTGAAGGGGTTCGTTGATGACCTACGGCGTCCTCGCCTCCGGCGGACCGAATTGTCACCTTTTCTCGGGTTGCGGCTTCCCGGCCCCAGGAGCTGAGATCTTTCAGTTTGAGGCGATTTTGTCGTTCAGCATTGGTTCACTTCAGTTCAATATTTCAAAAGTCACCTTCCTGCTGTTCTTGGCCGTCGTTTTGATTCTCGGTTTCTTCGGCTACGCGTTCCGCAAGCCCAAATTGGTACCTCGAGGCGCGCAAAGCGTGGGGGAGATGGGCTATCTCTTTATCCGCGATGGCATTGTCCGCGAAACCATTGGCAAGGGCGGCGACAAATTCATCCCATTCCTGTTCACCTTCTTTTTCATGGTGTGGATTCTCAACTTCTGGGGAATCGTTCCCGGGGCGCAGA
>JALRGY010000008.1 GCA_023253325.1 Candidatus Nanopelagicales bacterium
CAGGGATGCGCTGGCGCAAGGACCCTGACCTGTTACGGGCATACTCACGCGCGTCATGGCTGTGGGTTCTGTTGAACGTTGTGCGCGCGGCGGTTCAAGTCCCACTCATCCAAGGTGAAGACCTTTGGGCCTTGGCCGCAGTAAGACCAATCTTTTATCTCATGGTGATTGGCGTCGTTCTCTGGTCCTGGCGCGTGATCAAGAAAGCACTGCCCGCAGACCATCCCGGTATCCGCTCACCACGCATTCCTGGCGAGGTCCAGAACTAAACTCACTTTTGACATTGGGGGCACCAAAAGAGGTTTCGCCCTTGCATTGACGTCACCAGGATTTCACTGCCACACACGTGACACGGCTTGCCATCCCTGCGGTACACATAAACCTCTCCCCCGTGGCGGTCTTCACGTGCCTTGCGTTTCATGGCCCGCGGTTCATGCTCCGGATACACGGTGTCAATGCGACCTGACCGGACTCCTGCTTTCATCAGCACACACAGGTCTTCCCACATGACATCAAAGGTTTCATTGGTCAGAGATGATCCCGGGTCATTGGGATTGATGTTGTGACGAAACAAAACTTCAGCTCGATAGATGTTCCCCACACCCGCAAATAATTTTTGATCCATCAGCAGCGCACCGATCGGCGCGGAGCTGGAAAGAACCTTTTCACGCGTTGCGCTGGGATCATCGCGCCTGATGGGGTCTGGTCCAATGCGACGTCGGATTTCCTTCGATTCCGTGCTCGTGACTAGCGAACACGCATTCGGCCCCCGCAACTCGGCACATGCCTCAGGCGTAATGATTCGAAGCCTGATCAGCCCTTTAGGTTCCGGAGGTAATTCAACAAACGTCCATTTGCCGTACAGCCCTAGATGTACATGAATTTCGTTAGAATCAGCGAACTTGATAAACAGGTGCTTGCCGCGGGCCTCGGCCTTGGTTAACACGGACCCCGTCACCTGCTGGGCAGAGTCACTGAATCTCCCCTGCGGGCTATCAACGGCAACCGGTTGCCGCCCAAAGAGCTTGGTGATCTCTTTGGCCTGTCGGTGAACTACGTGCCCTTCAGGCACTAACCCGCCATTGCCTTTTCAATGTCAGCGACAAATAGATCAATGTCATTGGGCTTGGTATCCCATGAGCACATCCAGCGGACCAGATCTGGAGCATCCCAGGTGTAAAAACGCCACTTGGTTTGGAGTCGCTCAACAACGTCAGCCGGCATGCGAGCAAAAACTGCATTGGCATCTACAGGTGAGGCGATTGTGATGCCCCTAATGCCTTCTACTTTCTCTGCCAGATACTGAGCCATCTCATTGGCGTGGCGTGCACTGCGCAACCACAGGTCATCGCTGAGCATGGCAATCATTTGTGCCGAGGCAAAACGCATCTTGCTGTTGAGTTGCATGAAAGATTTTCTGAAGTACTCGACACCCTGAACAACTTCCGGGTTCAGCACAACTATGACTTCACCCATGAGCATCCCATTCTTTGTCCCACCAAAGGAAAGAATGTCAACGCCTGCGTTGATGGTCATGTCAGCAACGGAGCAATCTAGTGACACCACCGCGTTGGCCAAACGAGCACCGTCCATGTGCACGCGAAGACCCAACTCATGGGCGCATTCACTGAGAGCTGTGATTTCCTCGATCGAATAGACAGACCCCAACTCAGTTGATTGCGCAATGGTGATTGCCCCGGGCTGCGCATAATGCACAAAACCGAAGTCATGTGCTGCCGAAAGAACAGCGTCAGGCGTGAGCTTTCCATTCACCTCAGGCACTGTCCAGAGTTTGATTCCTGCGACCTTTTCAGGCGCGCCACCTTCATCCATGTTGACGTGGGCAGTCTTGGTGCAAATCACCGCTTCCCATTGGCGAGTTATAGAGGAGAGTGCAACAACGTTGGCCCCCGTGCCGTTGAATACCGGGTAAACACCCACCTCTTGGCCAAAGAGCCCCACCATGCGTTCGTGGAGTTCCGCGGTGATCAGGTCGTCGCCATAAGCGACTTGATGCCCTGAGTTCACACGAACCAATGCTTTGAGCACCTCGGGGTGCACACCTGCGTAGTTGTCACTGGCAAACCCTCGCCAGGCCTGGGTTGTGACTGAAGCTGATGTGCCTTCTGAATTGCTCATGTGCTGCAGTATTCCCGAGTCGGGAATCGCCACCGATTCCGAGCCACCCAACGGTAGGTGGCCTCCGCCACGGGCAGAACCGCGGGCGCGGCAATCACCACACCCACCCAGCGCAATTTACTCACAAGAAAAACCTGTGAAACAGCGCGTGCACCCCCATAAACCTGATGCTGCGCATCAACAAAAACAACTTCGCGGGTGCAGCGCTCTGCCGTGACCCCCGTCGGTTGCCGCCCAAAATCAACTGATTGCGATGGCACGAATTCGCAGCGAGCACCAATTTTGACCGCGAGCCGCACGGACTTGCGGCAGATGCCGCACTGACCATCGAAAATGCAGATTCCGCGAGAACTTGAAGTTGATTTAATCAAAGGATGGACCTTCTGTCCGGGTGCGCTTGAGTTCATAAAAACCTGGGACCGAAGCGACAAGGACAGCGCCGTCCCACAACTTTCCAGCTTGATCGCCCACAGGAATCGGGGTAATCACCGGGCCAAAGAATTCAATCGGGTTGCCATCAGGACCGGGAAGTGAAATCACCGGTGTGCCCACATCGCTTCCCACCAACGCGATCACTCGCTCATGACTCGCTCGCAATTGTTCATCAAAATCGGTTGTGTTCATGGCGGTTGCGAGTTCAGCGGGCAGACCGCATTCGGACAAAGATTCAGCAATGATTTGCTGGAGATCCTTTCGGTCTTCTCGAAAGATTCGCGTGCCAAGCGCCGTGTACAAGGCGTCAAGCACTCCCTTGCCAAACTGGGCCTCCGCTGCAATGCACACCCGTACGGGGCCCCATGCAGATTTCATGAGCTCCACATAATCCGCAGGCAGCTCTTTACCCTCATTGAGCACGGCCAGAGACATCACGCTCCAGGTGACTTTGACGTCGCGAACTTTCTCGACCTCTTTCATCCACCGAGAAGTGATCCACGCCCACGGGCACAGTGGGTCAAACCAGAACTCAACATCGGTCGCCATTAGGACATTCTTTCATGCAGGCAAGCAGCCCGCTGAGCGAACAGTTACAGGTACAGGAATAACCAGTTCAGCCCACGCCTCTCGCTCCGACCCGTGCACCGTGCAAAGATTTGGTCATGACTGACACCCAGGCAACAGAGTCCCGTTCCGAGAACATCACCCGCGCTGAAGCAGCACGGCGATCGCAATTGATTTCGGTGACTTCCTACGACGTTGTTCTCGATGTCACGTCAACAGGCCCGACATTCCCCACCGAGACAACCGTGGTGTTTGCCTGCAACGAACCCGGTGCCTCCACGTGGATCGATCTCATTGCCCCTGACGTGAATTCAGTCATCCTGAACGGGACCGCCCTCGATGTGAGTGCCGTTGTCAAAGGAGCTCGTATTGATCTGCCCAACTTGGAGGCGATGAACACCGCCGTCATCACGGCCGAGGGAAAGTTCATGAATACGGGCGAAGGGCTGCACCGTTTTGTTGATCCTGTGGACAACGAGACCTATCTCTACACGCAGTTCGAGTCAGCCGATGCCCGCCGCATGTATGCCTGTTTTGAACAGCCTGATTTGAAAGCAATGTTCACCCTCACTGTCACGGCTCCTGCCCACTGGAAAGTGATCAGCAACTCACCCATGGCTCAGGTTATTGCTGGTGATAACACAAAGACCTGGTGGTTTGAACCAACTCCTACGATTTCCACTTACATCACCGCACTGGTTGCCGGGCCATACTTTGAAGTTCGCGATGAATACTCAGGCCCCTACGGCACCTACCCGCTGGGGATTTTCTGCCGGCAGTCGCTCTCGCAGTATCTTGATTCTGACGAGATTTTCGAGGTCACGAAACAAGGTTTCGCATTCTTCGAAGACCAATTCAAGGTGGGCTACCCATTTGCCAAGTACGACCAGCTTTTTGTCCCTGAATTCAATGCAGGCGCAATGGAAAATGCTGGGTGCGTCACTTTCCTTGAGGACCTAATCTTTCGCAGTCGCGTGACAATTGCGGCGTATGAACAACGCGCTAACACGATTCTTCATGAACTTGCCCACATGTGGTTTGGCAACTTGGTCACCATGAGTTGGTGGGATGACCTCTGGCTCAACGAGTCATTCGCAGAGTGGGCCGCCCACCATGCAAATGTGCACGCTACTCGTTACAACGATGCGTGGACGACTTTTGCCAACCTGCGCAAGGCTTGGGCCTACCGTCAAGATCAACTGCCATCAACGCACCCAATTGCTGCTGACATGTACGACCTTGACGCTGTTCGCGTCAACTTTGATGGAATCACCTATGCCAAGGGTGCTTCAGCATTGCGCCAACTCGTTGCATGGGTCGGGGAACCCGAATTCATGGCAGGTATTGGCGTGTACTTCAACAAGCACGCCTGGGGGAACACCCAACTCAGCGATCTACTCACCGAACTCGAAACCACGAGCGGCCGCGACCTTTCAGATTGGACCCGTCAGTGGCTTCAGACAAGTGGAGTGAATTTGCTGCGCCCACTGGTCGAAGTCGACAGCGATGGCAACTACACCAAGGTCACCATCGAGCAGGAACCACCAAGCGCCCCCGAGGGCGTCGAGCAAACGCTGCGGTCCCATCGCGTTGGCTTGGGTCTTTATGATCTGCAGGATGGAGCGCTCGTTCGTCGCGACTTCATTTCCATCGATGTCACCGGAGCACTGACTGAAGTCACAGAACTCGCTGGAGCCAAGCAACCCGAGCTGTTGTTGGTCAACGATGGCGACCTCACATTCGCCAAAGTCCGCCTCGACACCAAGTCGTGGACAACGGCTACCCAGCATCTCGGTGGAATCTCGGACTCACTCGCCCGCGCAGTCATCTGGAGCGCTGCTTGGGATATGACTCGCGACGCTGAAGTCAGCACCGGAGAATTCCTCGCGCTCGTGCTCTCAGGCATTGAAAGTGAATCCGATGTCGGCGTTGTTTCCGGTGTCTTACGCCAATTGAGTCTTGCCATAGATCAATTTGCCGAGCCCAAGCATCGCGAGGAATACCGCCTTCGTCTCGCTGAGGCGTGCGAGCGGTTTGCGGCTGCCGCTGAAGCCGGTAGCGATCACCAACTTGCATTCACCAAGGTATTCATTGGCAACGCAACAACCAACGCCCAACTGGAGACCGTGGCGGCCCTGCTTGATGGCACGACCACATGGCCCGGTTTGACCGTCGATACTGATTTGCGGTGGAGCATGTTGCAGGCCCTTGTCGCAGCAGGTGACCGTGGAGAGGTTGAAATCGATGCCGAACTTGAAAGCGACAACACCGCAACCGGGAAGCGCCAAGCGACCATGGCCCTGGCCTCACGTCCAACACGAAGCGCCAAAGATGCAGCCTGGGATGCAGTGTTCAACAACACTGAATTGCCCAACACGATCATTGAAGCAACTATCGGTGGATTCCAGGATCCAGATCAGCCTGAACTCATGGGTGCATTTGTTGATCGCTACTTTGAGCAACTCCCTGAACTCTGGAACAAACAGACCATGGAAATGGCTCAAGTGATTACATCGGGAATGTATCCCGTATTTGTTCCATCAACGGAATTAATCGAGAAGACGAATGCATTTCTCGCATCCACAACTATGCCCACCCAAATTCGCCTGGTTACTGAGTCACGCGATGGCGTCGAACGGGCTCTGCGAGCGCAGGCAAAAGACGCGAGCGAATAAAAACGAGCGCAGGCAAAGAACGCGAGCGAATAAACCCAGGGAATTTGCTCGGGGGCTAGGCCGGTTCGTCGAGGTGGTAAACCTTGGGCTTGCGGGCATGCTCGGCAAGAACTGCGAGGGCTTCACGGATTCCACCAACGATGTCACCCGCGGTCATGCATGACTGGAAGGCAAGGACGGCAAACTCACAGGATCGATCATCGAGCACCACATGGGCTTCCGAACCTGTGATGATGTCCAAGGTTTGGGCCTGCGGGTCCAGTGCGATGAGTACTGACGACTCGGGGGTTGGGAGTTCAGCGAGGCGAGCAAGCGCGGATTCGCGGCCGTTGGCCAGTTCACCGATGTAAACACCGAAGGACAGGCCCGAGATTTCGCGAGCCAGTGCTACGGCCCGCTTGATTTCGCTACGAGAAGCGTTACCAATTTGCATGTGCACCTCCACGGGTCAACACAGCCGCTTGCGCCGAGATCTCAGCCGGGACAATCGAGGGATTTGGGGCTGCTGAACCGCTGACGATGAATACGGCATCCGCGCTGGTGGCGTCATCGAGATCAGTGGTCGCGCCCTCCCTGCTATTCCGCGTCCAAGAGGGGGCGGCGGCGATCACATAAATGATGGCTGCGAGGAGTAGAGGGATTCCAAGAAAAATGAGGATTGCTTGGCCTGAAGTCACACCCCAAGCCTAATGCGATCAAATCCTGGCAGCGCGTACGGTGGTCACATGGAAACCGTTAGCCCCGAGTACCCCAGCCTCCTTGATTCCGGAATCGTCGATGACTTTCACGGCACACCGGTTCCCGATCCCTTTCGATACCTCGAGGACCCCACCGACCCTCGAACAGTGGAATGGCTTCAGTCACAAAACAACCTGATGGCAAATGAGCGCGCCACCTGGGCCACTCGAGAGCAATTTGGTGAGCGTGTGGGCGAACTCTTGGGGTCCGGCGCGATTTCCCCGCCGTATATCCGCGGTAACCGGACCTTTTACACAAAGCGTAATCCTGGCCAACAATTCGCAGTCCTTTATGTTCGTGAGACATCAGATGACCACACCAACCCGACAACCGAGCGGGTGCTGATTGATCCGATCGCACTGGACCCCGAAGGGCACACCACACTGGACAGCTGGCAACCTTCCAAAGAAGGTGATCTGCTTGCTTACCAACTAAGCGAGGGTGGTGATGAGGAAGCATCGGTTTACGTCATGAAAGTGGACACCTGCGAAATTATCGAAGGACCGATTGACCGCTGTCGCTATTCGCCCATTGCCTGGCTACTTGGTGGTTCCGCCTACTACTACGTGCGGCGAATCGCCCCTGAGTTGTTGCCAGAAAGTGAACGGCACTTCCACCGAAGGGTGTATCTGCATCGCGTTGGAGCCGACCCCGAAACTGATGAACTTGTATTCGGCGCCGGAATGACCATGACAAACTATTACGGAGTTTCCGTCTCGCGTGATGGGCGCTGGCTTGAAATCTCTGCATCCGAGGGGACCGAACCGCGCAATGACCTGTGGGTCGCAGACCTCACCAAATCCGATCCATCCAGCCCGCAACTGGAACTGGTCCAAGGCGATGTCGATGCTCAAACATCAATCAGCTTCGGTCGCGATGGTCGGGCCTACATTGTCACCGATCGCAATGCTCCACGCGGAACAATCCTGGTCACAAAACTGGGACACTGGAATCCCAATTCATGGAAAACACTGATCCCCGAGGATGACGACTCGGTACTCGAGTCGGTCACATTGCTGGACTCGCCCGAATTGAATGAGGATCAGCTACTCGTTGTTCGCACCCGCCACGGCGTCGCAGAGATGTCAGTCCTGAAAGCAAGTAACGGTGAGTTCATGTACCAGGTGGATCTCCCGGGCGCAGGAACAATTGGCGGCCCTGTTGAACATATCGATGGCGGGCCAATTACCTGGATTGTTTACACCGATCACACCACTGTCCCTCAGGTGTATGAGTTTGACGCGCGAACGCGTTCACTGACACTGTTCGCGAAACCCCCAGGAAGCGTTGAAACACCCAAGGTTTTCTCGCGTCAAGTCGAGTACACATCCAAGGACGGCACGGTGGTTCGCATGTTTGTGATCTCACCAACTGAATCTCCAACCACACCACGACCAACAATTCTTTATGGCTATGGCGGCTTTGGCATTCCACTACAACCCGGGTTCAGCGCCGCGATTCTCGCCTGGGTTGAAGCAGGGGGCGTGTGGGCGATCGCGAACCTTCGCGGTGGAGGTGAGGAGGGTGAAGACTGGCATCGCGCAGGCATGTTGGGCAATAAACAAAATGTGTTTGATGACTTCCATGCTGCAGCCGAATTCCTTGTCGCCCAAGGCTGGACCAGCAGCGAGCAGTTAGGAATTTACGGTGGCTCCAATGGCGGACTCCTCGTTGGCGCCGCCATGACACAGCGCCCCGAGCTCTACAACGCCGTCGTGTGCGTTGCTCCCCTGTTGGACATGATTCGTTACGTTGAAAGTGAACTCGGACCCACATGGACTGTTGAGTATGGAGATCCGGCCGACGCAGAACAATTTCGTTGGTTGTACTCGTACTCTCCCTACCATCAAGTGAAACCGAATACGGACTACCCCGCGACCATGTTTGCCATTTTTGATAACGACACTCGAACAGATCCCATGCACGGACGCAAAATGGCCGCAATGGTGCAGCGGGAGACAAAGGGCACCCGACCGATTTTGGTGCGCACGGAACAAAATGTTGGACATGGAGCACGTGCACTCAATAAATCGGTAGAAGAAAGCGCAGACACATTGGCGTTCATGGCACAGTGGACAGGGCTAACTACACTTACTACGAAACAGTAGGAGTTCCTCATGGATCTTGATTCAATAACAAATTTCATTGACGAGTTCAATAAGGGTCCTTGGGATGCGCCGTTCAAAATCATCCTGATAATTCTTATTTCCCTCGCAGCCTCATCAATTGCTGGGCGTGCGATCCGCCGACTGGTTAAGCATGCAGTGTCCAATGCGCATCATGTTGGACACTCCCAGTTGAGAAATCTCGAAGACACCCAAGAGTTGTCCTCAACGTTACTTGAGAATCGCACATCGCAACGGGCATATGCACTCGGTTCGTTAGCGCGAAGCGCGACCATCATCTTTATTTGGTCCGTAGCCGTCATGATGATCCTCTCGGAGCTGGGGTTAAACGTGGGGCCGCTGTTAGCAAGCGCCGGGGTGTTGGGGGTGGTCCTTGGATTTGGCGCTCAAACGTTGGTAGCTGACTACCTCGCAGGTGTTTCCATGACACTCGAGGACCAACTTGGAGTTGGCGACGTCGTCGACTGCGGTGTTGTCCTTGGAACCGTGGAGGAAGTGGCACTTCGGTATACGCGAATCCGTGACTTTTATGGAGTGGTTTGGTACGTCCGTAACGGGACTATCGCCTACATTGCCAACCAATCACAAGGTTGGACCTACGCGGTCGTTGACATTGCGCTTCCTTATGACGCAGATCTTGCGGTTGTCGCTCACGTCATCAACACTGCTGGCGAGCAGATGGCCGCTGATACGTCGCTGGACATGGTGCTCCTCGATACTCCAGTCTATGCCGGCCTTGAAGAGGCTCGGGGCGACGCGGTCGTCGTTCGCGTCATGGCAAAAGCCGTGCCGGAGCAGCAATTTGTGGCTGCACGACTTATTCGTGAGCGAGTGAAAATCGCTCTTGATCGTCAGGGTATACATATCCCCCTCACCCAGATCAAAATCAGCGAACAACAACCCCCCAGCGCGCCAAATCCCTGAACTCGCGCCACACTGTGTGTATGTCTGCTGATAATGATCAACGTCCGATCTATCTAGTCACGGGCGCAACCGGCTATGTCGGTGGGCGCCTTGTGGGCTACTTGATCAATGAGGGCGTGAGAGTTCGCGTGCTCGCGCGCCACCCAGAACGCCTGCGCGATTTCCCGTGGGCTGACCAGATCGAGGTCGCGGTAGGAGATGCCGGTGACCCTGAATCGCTCGGAGCAGCCATGGATGGTGTCAGCGTGGCCTACTACCTGCTGCACTCCCTGCAAGAGGGGAAACAACTTGAATACGAAGAGGGTCGAATTTCACAGAATTTTGCCAACTGCGCTAAAGAAGCCGGTGTTCAGCGGATCGTCTACCTTGGCGGATTAGCGCCGAACATCGCCCCGCACAAGATGTCACCGCACATGCGATCACGAGTTGACGTTGGCCGCATCCTCCGTGAATCTGGGATCCCAACAATTGAACTGAGAGCGGCAATCATTATCGGCTCGGGTTCGGCGTCATTCGAAATGCTTCGGTATCTCACCGAGCGTTTGCCCGCCATGATCACACCTCGGTGGGTTCGGACAAAAACTCAGCCAATCGCTGTTCGAGATGTCCTGCGCTATCTGGTCAACGCAGCACAATTACCAGCTGAAATCAGTCGCACATTCGACATTGGCGGTCCTGATGTGTTGAGCTATCAAGACATGATGCAGGGGTATGCTCGCGCCGCCGGTCTCCCTGCCCGACTCATTTTGCCCATCAACCTTCTTTCACCACGCCTGTCGAGTCACTGGGTAGGCCTTGTCACCCCTGTTCCCCGAGCAATCGCTCGACCATTGGTTCGATCGCTGAAACATCCGGCAATTTGCCACGAGCAGGACATCAAGCGATACATCCCGGACCCACCAGACGGCTTAATCCCCTTCGAAAAAGCAGTGGCCCTTGCCCTGACACGCGTGCGTGAAGCCCAAGTTGCAACCCGCTGGTCCAGCGCCAGCACACCAGGGGCGCCAAGTGAACCACTGTCGAGTGACCCGGGCTGGGCCGGCGGAACCCTCTACGAGGACATCCGCGTGCTCGAATCCACTGCAACACCCGAACAACTTTGGGCGGCACTCGACCGAATTGGTGGTGCCAATGGCTGGTATTCGGCCAATCTGCTCTGGGAGATCCGGGGACTCATCGACCGGGTCTTCGGTGGGGTTGGATTGCGCCGCGGTCGGCGCGATCCGAGTCACTTGATGGTGGGTGAGGCGGTTGATTTCTGGCGAGTTGAGGAGCGGGTAGTTCCACAACAATTGCGGTTACGCGCCGAAATGAAAATGCCCGGCCGCGCATGGTTGGAATTCAACGTCAGCGCCACCGAGTCCGGGGGTTCCTCACTTACCCAGCGGGCCGTCTACTGGCCAAAAGGGCTAGCCGGGCACATCTACTGGTGGTCAGTCGCGCCATTCCATGCCTTTGTGTTCCCTCCTATGGCCCGCCATCTCGTGGAAAGTGCCGAATCAACACCGCTGGCACACGCATCAATGGAATCAGACACAATCGGGTCGTGACCGAAAACCCCAACAGCTCCGAACCAAGCCCCTACGACCTGTTCGGCGGCCACGAATTTTTTCAGAGTTTGGTGCACAATTTCTACCAACGGGTGCCCAACGACCCCGTTTTGAGCGCGATGTATCCCTCACAGGATTACGAGGGTGCTGAATGGCGACTTCGGTCGTTTCTCGAGCAATACTGGGGTGGGCCCACGACCTACAGCGACGAACGTGGTCACCCACGACTGCGAATGCGTCATGCTGGCTATCACATTGACTCTGATGCTCGAGACCGCTGGTTGGCAATAATGGCCGCCGCGGTTCAAGAACAGGGGATGCCTGCGCACCTGGAAGCCGAGTTGTGGAAGTATCTGGTGGCTGCCGCTTACGGCATGCAAAATGTTCCAGACGAATCACCAGAAATCCAACAAGAAATACCTATCTCGGAGGTTTAATCGTGCCCTCAGGTGCCAATCAGTGGTGGCGTGACGCGGTCATCTATCAGGTCTACCCACGCTCATTTGCAGACTCTGATGGCGATGGTTTGGGAGATATTCCCGGGATCGTAAGCCGCCTGGATTACCTTCAGAATCTCGGTGTCGATGCCGTCTGGATCTCACCGTTCTATGAATCTCCCTTGCTTGACGGCGGGTACGACGTCACCGACTACCGCATGGTGGATCGCCGCCTTGGCACGGTCAACGACATCGAAGAACTCATAAGTTCGGCCCATGCTCGAAATATGAGGGTATTCATGGATACCGTCCCAAACCACACGAGTAGTTCGCATGCATGGTTCCAAGAAGTTTTGCACTCGGAGCCTGGGTCCGCCGCTTGGGATCGATATGTGATCAAAGAAGGCAAGGGCGCGAACAATGAACTCCCACCCACGAACTGGCAGAGCGTTTTCCATGGTGATGCCTGGTCGCCGCTGGTTCTGGCCAACGGTGATAAAACCAAATACTGGTACCTGCATATTTTTGATTCCTCTCAACCAGATGTGAACTGGGAGAACCCAGAGGTTCGCGCAGAGTTCCTAGACATTCTGCGTTTCTGGTTTGATCTGGGGATTGATGGTTTCCGCATTGACGTAGCGCACGGCCTTATCAAGGACCAAACCTTTCCTGATGTCGATTACGACTCCATTCCTGAGCAGGAGTTACTCGGCGACCCAATTTTCAGTCCGTTCTGGGATCAAGACGGAGTCCATGAGGTGTATCGCGAGTGGCGCAAGCTCGCTGATACCTACGACCCACCACGAGTTTTCTGTGGCGAGACATGGGCGCCAACTCCGGAACGACTGGCGCTGTACCAACGTCCAGATGAACTCCACACGTCATTCAACTTTGACTATCTGCGCGCCGGATTTGATGCGACAAAGCTGCAGGAGTCGGTTGATTCCACTCTGTTCCATCACAGAAAAGTTGGCGCACCAGCCACTTGGGTGCTTTCCAATCACGACATTGTTCGCCATGCAACTCGTTTGGCACCGGGCCAGAGTGAGCACCCGACCGTGCCACCAACACCTGATGCCGCCGATCACGGACTGGCACGCGCACGCGCCGCAACCTTGTTCACTCTTGGGTTACCCGGCTCGACCTACCTCTACCAAGGTGAGGAACTTGGCCTGCCCGAAGTTCTCGACCTCCCGGGTGATGCCCGACAGGATCCCGTTTGGTTCCGCAGCAAAGGCAAAGAAATCGGGCGCGATGGTTGCCGCGTTCCCATCCCATGGTCAGGCGATATTCCTTCTTATGGTTTTGGCCCTGGTGAGCAATCCTGGCTTCCTCAGCCAGAGTCGTGGGCCAGCCTCAGCGTGCAGGCTCAGGAATCCGATGACACCACACTGAATTTCTACCGCAGTGCCCTGGCTCGACGCCGCCAAGAGCCATCGACCGGCGACGGAGAATTCGAGTGGCGCGATCTCAATGGCGAGGACAACGGAGTGCTCAAGGTGATCGCCTACCGGCGTCCTGATTCGCAACTGCCTTTAACGTGCGTTCTCAACACGAGTGAGCGTAACTTCTCACTGCCTGCCGAATTTGGCACAGAATTGCTTCAGGCATCAGGACCCGAGGTCGCAGTGGTCGACTCTGTGGATGGCGAGCATTTAGTGCTTGGACCCGAGACCTGCGTCTGGATTCGCGGCTAGTTCGTCAACTACTAGTTGACAATGCGCAGACCTGTGCGGGCTGCGGGTCCCGTGGCGTAAGCAAACACTTGACCCCGCGGGGTGCTGAGCCGTTTCCACGGACCGCACGTAGCTGCGCTGACCTTGACTGGCTCGTTCCAGAGCAATTGAAGTCGAACGGCAGCATGCAGCATTCGAATTGGTAGCCCGGCCCAACCCGGACGCTCCCAGATTTCATCCGCTAAATCAGACATCCCCCGCTCGCCCAAACCCTTACTGCGACGGTCAAATTCTGCTGCTGCCTCATTAACAATTGGGACTATGTCGCTTGCCAGAGCGGTCATGGGAATCTGCCAACCATTTGTTGGAGGCATTTCAACCAAGGACGTACCCGCGAGTGATTCGACGGCCTCTAGAGCATTGAGGTCGATCTTGGGGCTTTGGTCATTCATCAAAATGTTCAACAATGAACTTGCATGAACAATTCGATCAAATGGCGCATTGCCACCGATAGTGGCCGGCATAGCGATAAATACATTGACGTCAAGTGGTAGCGCTGAATAGAAGCCCACCGCAGAAGGGGAAGTCACGACTCGAAGTACAAGCGCAGGCTTCCATTCAATTTGTTTTTCGATGAGTCCAACGAGCGTGCGCCGCTCAGTGGCACCTAATTCAATCTGCACGAATTACTCCAGTTCAGCGACGGCGAGAAGTGCTTCGCGCATCTTGGGTGGAATGGGAACTGCTTTGTCGTTATCAAAGCACACCATGACACTTTCCGCCTCTGCATTGAGGATGCCATGTTCATTGATGATGCGATAGTTGACATGGTACGACGTTTTACCGATTGCACTGATCCACACTTCAATAGTCAATGGTTCAAGGGAATAATGAATTGGTTTGCGAAAATCAATTGACTGGTGTGCCATGACCTGACTTACCTTGACACCCTCGAGACTCCCGATCTCATGCATCGCCCGAATACGAGCCTCTTGCAAATAATCTAAGAACATCGTGTTGTTCACATGACCCAACGGGTCCAGATCACTAAACCGGCGAGCAACATGCGTGATGATTACGGTCACTGAAGGTTCCTAATCGCGAGTCAGCTTGCGGTAAGTCGCGCGATGCGGGCGTGCGGCTTCCTCGCCCAATCGTTCGATCTTGTTCTTTTCATAGGACTCAAAGTTACCCTCGAACCAGAACCATTGCGAGTCGCCTTCGTAGGCCAGGATATGTGTGGCGATTCGGTCAAGGAACCAGCGGTCATGGGATGTGATCACCGCGCAGCCCGGGAATTCCAGGAGTGCTTTTTCCAAGGAACCAAGGGTTTCAACATCGAGGTCATTTGTCGGTTCATCAAGCAGGAGTAGGTTTCCACCCATCTTGAGAGTGAGTGCGAGGTTCAGTCGGTTTCGCTCACCACCGGAAAGCACCTTTGCCTGCTTTTGCTGATCTGGTCCCTTGAAGCCAAAAACGGAGACATAGGCGCGCGACGGCATTTCAACATTGCCCACCTTGATCCAGTCGAGGCCATCAGAGACAACTTCCCAGACATTCTTCGTTGCATCGAGTCCGGAACGAGTCTGATCAACGTATGAAAGTTTGACAGTCTCCCCAACTTTTATCTCCCCCGATGTTGGCAAATTGTCTTTATCCGTGTCACCCGTGGCTGCGGCAACGATCATTTTGAACAGGGTTGTCTTTCCAACACCATTGGGCCCAATCACGCCGACAATCCCATTGCGAGGAAGGGTAAATGAAAGGTTGTCAATCAGGAGGCGATCATCAAAACCTTTGGTCAAGCCCTTGGCTTCAACAACAACGGAACCCAGGCGTGGGCCGGGCGGAATTTGGATTTCTTCCATGTCCAGCTTCCGCGTCTTTTCGGCTTCTGTTGCCATTTCCTCGTAACGATCCAAACGTGCGCGCGACTTAGTTTGGCGAGCCTTCGCATTGGACCGAACCCATTCGAGTTCATCGGTTAAACGCTTTTGGAGTTTGACGTCCTTTGCGCCTTCAACCTTCAAGCGGGCAGCCTTTGTTTCCAAATACGTGGTGTAGTTGCCTTCATAAGGATAGGCGCGGCCGCGATCCAGTTCAAGAATCCATTCAGCGACGTTGTCCAGGAAGTACCGATCGTGCGTGATCGCAATGACGGTTCCCGGGTATTTCTCCAGGTGTTGCTCTAACCACTGAACGCTCTCGGCATCCAGGTGGTTGGTGGGTTCATCCAGCAACAACAAACTTGGCTGGCGCAGCAGCAACTGGCATAAAGCAACTCGGCGCTTCTCGCCTCCGGATAGAACTGAAATGTCGGCATCTCCCGGTGGGCAACGCAGTGCATCCATGGCCTGCTCGAGTTGATTGTCCAAGTCCCACGCATTGCGATGGTCTATTTCCTCCTGCAACTTACCCATCTCGGCCAACAGCGAATCGTAATCAGCATCGGGTTCGGCCAGTTCCACAGAAATCTGGTTAAAGCGGTCCACCATTGCCTTGGTTTCCGCAACACCTTCTTGCACGTTTTCCAGGACTGACTTTGACTCATCAAGCTTGGGCTCCTGCATCAGAATCCCGACGGTGAATCCTTCATGCAACTTTGCTTCGCCGTTGGAGACATCGTCGATTCCCGCCATGATCTTCAACAGGCTTGACTTACCCGCACCATTAGGACCAACAACACCGATCTTGGCGCCCGGGAGAAAGGACAACGTCACATTGTCCAAGACAACTTTGTCACCATGGGCTTTGCGTGCTTTTTGCAGGGTATAAATGAACTCGGCCATAGCACTAAAGCCTAGTGTGACAATGAATCACGGACTTCACGCCCTAACAGCAACTAACCAACTGCGGCACCGAGGCTTCTGTTACACCTCAGTGCCGCAGAGACAAAGGCTAAACCGCAATGATTTCGCCTGTTTCCAAGTCAACGGACTCTTCATTAGATCCCATTTGATCCAAGTAGTCCACTGCATCTTGTCCTAGGACATCGGCCAGCATGCGCCGCTCACTTTCCACCACGGACTCACGCTTTACACGGGTAAACACCGCAGTTCCCCTGGATAGGTCGGGGCCCACAGCCGTTGCCTCAATATCGACATATCGCATCACATGCGTGTGGTCACCACATTCCTTCTCATGCTCACGACTACGCATGCGACCATTGACAATCACAGGCATGCCTTTCATGAGACTTGCAGCGGCATTATGCGCCATGTTCCGCCAACAGCTCACCGTGAAGTAATGGGTATCGCCATCGATCCAGCGTTCATTGCCACGATCGAATCTGCGTGTTGTACTAGCGACTCGGAAGGAGGCAACCGCTTCTCCCGATGCAGTGAATCTAAGTTCCACATCATTGACCAAATTTCCCAGAACAGTTATTCCAATATCGTTCATGACTTACCTCACCTTTCCTTGTAGCACTTTCATTAGTGCGATTAATGGAAAGGATCAACCAAAGCTTGGTTGGATTAAACCCCAATGCTGGACCTGTGGACGTGGGACGATAAATCCGCAACGTGTGGATATCCACTCAGTCAGTTGACTCAATGATTAACGATTTCGAACAACTGGCACACTGTGCTTGTGCTCACCACGGTTGGTCGCTTTGCCTTAGGCGGTTTTCTTATTTTTGCCTCGCTCGGACACTTTCTTTCGGCTAATGAATTCCTCGCTCAGGTGCCGCCCTGGATGCCGGCTCCAGAACTCGTTGTCCTGCTCTCCGGCGTGGTGGAACTCGCACTTGGCTGCGCGATCATCTTTTCCCCAAAAAAATGGCTCCCCACCATTGGATGGGTAACGGCAGCATTCTTCGTTGTAATCTTCCCTGGAAACCTGTGGCAATATTTCGAGGGCCGGGATGCTTTTGGGCTCGATTCAGATGCAGCTCGACTCGTGCGATTGATCTTCCAACCGTTACTCATTGTTTGGGCGCTCTGGGCCACCGGGGCATTCGCGTCTTGGCGGAGGCAAGTGTCAACAAGTGCCGAACAAAAACGTCGGAGTTGAACTCCTGACCTTGGCCCTCCTCTCTGATGTTGGCATTTGAGCCATCTCAATTTCTTGTCAGTTTGATGTTGAATCTACCCATGTCGTCCACGGTGATTGACATGAAGTTCGGCCGCGCGGGAGCGACTATCAACCAAAAAGATTCCTGTGGAAAGTGAACGACCCGAGTGCTTTAAGCACTCGGGTCGTTCGTGGACCTCTACAACACTTGACGTGTTGCTCACAGTTACTTGCTGGACGGAGCCTCTTCCATTTCATCTGCGCGGAACTCTGGTGAATCCACCGCACTCTTCTCGCGGGCAATCTTGTAAATCAAGAGACCGAAGAGGCACTTGGCAAGAATGTCAGCGATGGAGTAGCCCACTTGGCGAGCAACGAAGGCATCGGCGCCTTCAAACCCGAACATTGGGAACATGTACGAGATTGGGTAGACACCCCATGTAGCGAGCAACAACCAGCGAAGGCCATTGACGTCTTTGCCGACCTGCTCTGGCTGGGTCTTGGAGGCCCGAGTGAGTTCGACAAAGAGGATGTAAAGGATGTAAAGGAACGGAATCGTGGAAAGCGCTCCCCAAATACCCTTTGCCATTGTGTCGGTTGCAAGTTCGCCTGGGTATCCGAGAATGATCATCAGCGCTGAGGCTGGGATCAACTTCATGAGCAGGCTCTTGCGGGTCTGGCGAGGAAGTGCCAATACTGCGATTGCTTCGAAGAGGAGCAGCGGCACTGTAAGCAACCAGTCCACGTAACGATAGCCCTCGTTGAAGCCCTCACCGTTGACAAGCGCATAACGCATGGCATCCGAGCTCGCGGCCAGTTCACCCGCGTCGATGGCCACGAAACCGTGACGGAATGAATCAAAGATTCTGTAGTAGTGGTAGGCCGCAATCAAACACACCATTGCCGAAACAACTAGGGCTTGGCGGTAACGTGCAAGGACTCGCCCCTGAACCACGAGAAGGAAAATGAAAGTCACCAACATTGAAGCCAATGCGAGCGACAGCACGTTATATACGGTTTGGAACTGGTTGTACGAGAGTTCAAAAACTTCCATTGAAAATCCTCCATAAGATCGCAATTTGCGTACAGCTTTGGGACCAAGAAACTTCCTTGCTTAATGCAGGCCCAAGGATTCCGCTCTTTCAATGGACTCGCAACCTAAACACGCTTAATGGACTAAATTTCCGATTTGTACTGTTTGTACTGCTTTATTCCATTTATCCTC
Organism: Candidatus Nanopelagicales bacterium; assembly: GCA_023253325.1. Lineage (GTDB taxonomy): Bacteria > Actinomycetota > Actinomycetes > S36-B12 > S36-B12 > UBA4592. The sequence continues at coordinate 18,504 of JALRGY010000008.1, forward strand.
TTCAGCGTCACGAGCTTGAGGGACCCATAGCCGAGCCTCTCACCGCTTTGGGATACTTGCTCGGCTCCATGGAGCAAGCGCCCGTAGCTCAACGGACAGAGCAACCGGTTTCTACCCGGTCGGTTGGGGGTTCGATTCCCTCCGGGCGCACATTTTTCATGATTCGATGCCTGAATCCCTGCGCATGTCAATCCTGGCGGGACTTTTTATCCTCCGTGGGGGGCGAAGCAACGCGCATTTTCCGCACTATAGATCTACCCGGATCCCCCCCCAGGATTATCAGACGCATTTGCCTTGACGAATTCGGAGATGTCCACGGGAATCAACTTGTGATCATGGGCCCACTCGATGGCTTCATCCCGGGAATTGACCCCAAAGACGCGATAGATCTGCATAAGTTCCATGCGAACAGTTGAATGGCTAAATCCAATTCGGTTGCCAATCTGGTCATAGGTTAATCCTTTTGCCAACAGACCCAGAATTGCGAGTTGACGTTGAGAGAGAGATGAGCTGCGTTGATCGTGATTCACTTGTGTCGACTCTCTCTCAGTTGCTCCTGCATCAACCAAGCCATCTAGGGAAGTTCGCGCACCTGCTAGATAGAGCAAGATGATTTCCGCGATTGATTCCACGGCTTGTGTGATCGAGTTGATGGGGGAATTACTGGCTTGAAAACCAACGGATAAAACCCCAATTACCTTCAGCGACAAAATGAGTGGAGCAGCCACGACGATCAGCTCTTGATTCTGTGACTTCAAGCAGCTTGGCAACTTAACTGTTGGGTCGCTGCCATCCCCGTGAACAGCAATCTGACCATCCCGAGCCGCGATTGACATGGGGCAGGAATCCCAAATTGAGACTCCATTGAGGAATTTAGCGTCCTCAGCTGACAATCCAAAAAAACCAAGTGTGGATAGCGTTGCGTCGGTTTGGAGCTGTGCAAAATGTACCCACCGCGAATCGAACGCTCGCAAGAAATCTATGGTGATTTCCTGGGCTATTTCATTGAATCCCGGTTCAAGGCCCAAGTATGAAATGAGGGCCGACTGTAATTGTGACCTCGCCTGAGGGCTGTCAAATGTGACAGTAGTACCGTCAGGAACTAGCGGCATGAACCTTTTAACCATTGAGATCCCCCCACATGCATTTGCAAATTAAAACGCACTTCTTTTCATGCAAATAAGATGTTGCAAACTTGCAACAAGTTTAGGAAATATGCCGCAAAAGTGTTGGTTGCCACGCCGAAAATTTTGGGCGGAAAAATCCCGCGAGATCGCCGGGAGATGTGAGGATTTGATGAAATCCCCACCGACCGCTGGCTCGACAGATTAATTCGAGGTGGCCCCCATTCGATCCCTCACCCCTTTAATCAAACCTGCCGCCGTAACTTGTATGGCAATGGGGAGGGTCGCCGTGTGACCGGCGAACCCTCCCCATTTATTCATCCATCCCAATCGAGGGATTGCTGAGGCTAGGCGTTAATCAGATCAACTTTTCACTCGATAAATCCGCTGCCAACGGTATGGCGCATAGTCATCCGAGGGGGCAGGTGCCCAACCAATGACCTTGCACTTACCTGTGTCAATTAACTTGAGTGTGACTCGGCCCTTCTTCTTGACCACGCGACACTCGTCTCGGTCCTGAGCACGCACCCTCCACCGCACTGTGACACCGGCATCCGTATAAATCGGGCGAGGCGTGAGAACGAGTCTCTGACCCACCCTGTAGGTACCAGCCTTTGCTGCGCGAATGCGAGCCCGTTGTGGCATTTTTGTGGTTGGGGAGGCGGGACCTACGACTACTTCAGGATTCATTGGCCCGGGTCCAACAGGTGGATTGACAGGTGGGTTGACTGGTGTGGAACCGTCAGTGCTCCCGGTCGGTGTGCTTCCATCTGATGGCGGAGGGGTCACGGTGCCGTCTTCTCCGGGAATTGGGTCCGTTCGAGTTCCTACCGTTACATCAATGTAGGTGAGATCGAGATCTCCACGCATAACGGCTGTGTTGCCCGAACTTGCCGCCCGTGCGGTGATCATGCTCTCGCTGGATTCCTCTTCACTTGCAAGGATGGTTGCGGTTGTCAGGTTCGTACCGCTCCCCAGGAATTCGCCTTCTGCACCGTCAAGGCTGAAAGTGAGTCGATACTCACCCTGCGGTGCAGATTTCGCCTCCCACAGATACCCGTAGGACAACTTCCCTGAAACAGTGACCTCAGCCCCGAACGACCCGGGTCCATCAGCGGCACCTTCATGTATTGCTCCATTGAAGTACGGCGAATCAGCGCCCGATCCTTCCCATCGGTGTGTCCCTGGATTCCAACTGTAAGTTCGATCCGGAACAATTCTTTGAATGGTGAGTCGTGCACCCGCCGTGTAAACCTGAGCGGCGGTGCGTTTCGTGATAACCGGCTCGCGACTGCCCATACCACCTGTTACTTGAGCACCCCACACTTCATCTTGCCCTTGACCTGAAATCCAGCACATTTCATAACCATCGGCTGGCGTCTCTGTGATGTCGGCGTAAAGACCAACCTCGACTCGGGTGTAGGCCGCATTCAAGTTTGGGTCCCTGGATTCAATGCTGTCGCCCCAGTCGACCAGGGAGATGGCCTTTCCTGCAGCGAGAGCTGCTTCTCCCTGCCACACATTCTCGAGATCCTTCTGCAACGCCCCTTGGCAGGGTGTACTGGTCACATCCCTTGCTACCGTGTAACCCTGCTCTACTTGGCCATCAAATTTTTCCACCACATCGTCTGGAGGAATTATCGGCGGGAGGTGATCAGCTTCTGTCCATAGAAGCGGAACTGACAGGTTATTCCCCGCCGTCTCATCCTCCGCTGCTTGTGTTGCAGGTAACGTCGCAGCGAGCATGGCACACACACTTGTGGCTGCCAAAACTGCTCTTGTCATTTTCATCGATTCTGTTTCCTTTCCACTTTTCTTCGGAATACAAACGACGATCAACTTCCTGCAAAAATCTGCAAAACAGTTCACGATCGATTGCTTACTTCAAACATGATCGCTTGGAATGATTAGGTTTCGCCCTTCCAATAACTGCTCATAGTTGGCAATGACTTAAATGATTAAAATGACCATAATTTTTACAATCAAAATGTTCATGCAGTGATACGCGCTGAAGAGGCAAAGCCCTGATCCGGCTGAAATTAGTCGGTCCATGTTTCCCGACTGGACAAACTGGAAAATGATTGTGGGCCTGACACGAAAGTCAGGCCCACAATCATTTTTTTAGGTTCTTTAACTGGCGCGCGCAATCGGAATTTTGTGGTTCGACTCCGCTCCTTGTTTCATGGGAACTTTCACCTCAAGTATCCCATCGCGATAGGTAGCCTTGATCTGATTTTCATCCGCGCTACCAGGGAGAGAGACTGAACGCATAAAACGTCCATAGTAGAACTCAGATCTTTGACCAGCTTGATGCTTTTCTTCGCGCTCGCCTTCAATGGTGAGCATGCCATCCTCGACACTGATCTCAATGTCCTTGTCTGGATCCATGCCAGGGATCTCAGCGCGAACCGTGAATTCGCCGTCTTTGGAGTACTCCTCGATTCTTATTGCGTGCGGGAAACCCGCACGCAGACTGAGATCACCCAAAACAAGGGTGTCCAACCAATCAGTGACGCGAGGCCACATGTCACGTGCCCGGGTGGGCACGAGTTCGGATGTAATTTGTGAGTTCATGGCTTTCCTTTCTAAGAGTGCCATTTACTCTTAGTGTGATCTTTCCTCGCGTAAGTTGGTAGCGGACAAAACCACATTGACTGATCAAGTAGTGGTCAGAGCTTGCACTCGCTCAAGGTTGACTATTCCCTCACCGCATTGTCCAACACCTTGGTCACAGTCGCCTTCCGCCAGAGGGTCAAGGAAATTCATTAACTCCATGACGAGCGACTCACCACGACTTCCCTGCACCTGCGAAGCTAGAAGCGCCAAGGTCGCAGATACCCGGGCAGCGGCCGCACTGGAACTCTGGTAATAGCCGTACCCCGGAATACCCGCCCGGTAGCGGCCGAGATTTGTTGTGGTTCGAATTCCATTTTTGGGGTTGATGGACATGTCCCCGCCGAGTGCAGAAACATCGACCTCGTCTCCGAATCCCGAAGTTGGAGCTCGCGCACCCTGAAGGTCAACTGCACCAACGGCTAACACGCCCGGGCAATTTGCTGGAGTTTCCTGTGCCGTGTCTCGGGCTCTACTTCCCGCCGCGACCACGACAACCGAGCCCTTTTCACCTGCCTGAACAATTGCAGTGCTCAATGCCCGTGGACACACTTCACTCATACCACTGAAGGACAAATTGATGATGTCGGCGGGGTGGGGATTATCTGGTACACCGGGGACAGGTAATCCTGCTGCCCACAGCACCGCTGCTGCCACGTCGGCCGTATTTCCACCGCACCGCCCCATGATCCGAATCGGAACAATTTGGGCCTCGGGTGCAATGATTCGAATTGTGCCCGCAACATTGGTGCCGTGCCATGTACTCGCACGAGAAGCACAATGGTTGGCGACCTCACGCGGACGAACCCCGTCACCTGGATCAGTTGGGTCGGCATCCCAACCATCACCGTCCGCTGCTTGCCATGGATCCGAAACGAAATCGAACCCTGCAAGGGCCGGCAATTTCGGGGAACCACGACCAAGTGAATCCAGACTCCAACCGAGTTTGTTGTGCTCGGCGATTCCTGTATCCAGCACTGCTACGGTCACGTTTGGAGCCTGAGCGGCACTCGCCGGTACGCCCGAACTAAAAAGTACGAGTACAGCGGCGGCAGTAAAAACTTTCATGGCTGCCATCCATGGTAACCCCGAGACACAAATCAGCGGATCGCAGGCTCCAGCCCTGAAATTGTAGTTTCAGCCCACGCAACTCCCGTGCAGTTGCCCAATCTGGTGACGATGAGTTGCGCCACTTTTGGACCAACAGGGGGTTCGACTTGGAGCGCCCACATTGAGGCGCCCAACCCTCTATCTATCGTGATCCGATTTCGGTGCTTTTTTTTCAGACACTCCATTCCCCATGGCGATCCATCGCCCTGAATGTGCGGGGTTGTCGATTCATATTGAACAATTAATTCGAACACTTTGTTCTTAGACACCAGAACTAATTCACGGTCCAACGCGAACGAAAGCGGCGCGACCGCTGTCAATGCTGTGAGTAACACCAGGGACGTCAGCAGTCCCCTGACAATGGCATTCGCAACCCAACTCAACACACTTCAAGTGTGAGTAGAAACTTTTCTGATCGCAAGCCCTCTACCCGAGCCATGTTGGCAATGCTCGTGCATGACACGCGAACATGACTAGTCATTAACAACATGATTGATCTGTGCGTTAGCACGGTTAAGCATGCTGACCATAGATTGAAATCTCGATCCCCATGAGAATAGGAAATCCGATGCCAAACCACAGCCGGCCAATGTCAGACCTGATAGCTTTTCTAGCTGAGCGGCCCACACCTGACCAGGTCGCGCAGTTTCTTGTCCTTCAGTCACTCAAAGAGTTTGGTCCGCGCGCTGCCCTTATTTGCATATTCTTCTCAGATGGAAGCGTTCATGCTGTCGGCTCTTTTGGGCTACCTCAGGACGCCGTTCGGGGAGTGCAACGTCGCTCTCTGTGGGATGACACCCCAGCCGTCAATGCAATTCGTGAGGGAAATCCGGTAATTCGCAATGGTGCCAAAGCTCACAAACAAGACTTCGCAACAACAAAAAGTCATATTGATCATGAATTTCCAAACATCGCATGGCCACTTGTGGCTGGAAACCAGCGGGTCGGTTCACTGCAAATCCACTTTTCAGAATCCTTCGATTCAGATGGGATCAGTGAGACCTTGGATGACTTATCTGGGCTCATAGGCCTTTATCTCGTTTTTCAGAATTTGAATCATGGGAGCGCCTACACGGAAATGAAACAACCTACTCATTCGAGTCTTGAGAATTTAACGGACCGGCAAATGCAGATTCTCAAATTGTTGGCACAGGGAATGACTAATCCACAAATTGCTGCGCGAATCGGGTACAGCGACTCAACTGTTCGTCAAGAGACCATGGCGATATACCGACACCTCGGAGTTAGCGGCCGTAGAGATGCCGTTGATATGGCGACCATGCGCGGAATTCTTGAGCCGACGAATGACATGTCGATTCAAAGTTAGCCTTCTACGTTCGGCTCTCGTACGGTCACTATCAACTCCGGACACTATCAACATCCACGCAGGATGATCATGGAGCATGATCATGGAGCGCAGAATTCTCGCCCATGAATCTCATGAATCTCAGCGCGAGATTCTCAATCGCGTCGCGCACGCCAGTGGTACACGCGAATTGATCGGTCATTAACAATTCATAGCTCACTTTGACCACACATGAAGCCTCCACTTTCAGTCAGGATTTCTCTCTAACCAACTATTTATCTGACCATCAAATATAGGAGTCCACATGCCAAGCCGCATAGCAATGATTAGCACCTATCCACCAACTCAATGTGGAATCGCCACATTTGCACGATCCATGTCTAACGCAATGAAGAATTTTGGTCAGCACGTGGATCTCATCCGGATCTCAGGAAATGACCCTGTCAAAGCTGCTCATCCTGCGGCGAAAAATCATTTCGGCGCCGATGGTCTGCTGGAGAATATGGATACATTGAATGGCTATGACGCAGTAATCATTCAGCACGAATTTGGCATTTACGGGGGGCCCGATGGCGACGAAGTTCTTGACATCCTCAGTAACATCAACGTTCCAGTTGTCTCAATCGTTCATACCGTCGTTACTGCCCCGACCAATGGTCAACGCCGTGTTATGCAAGGCCTGCTTGATAGATCGGATGCTTCGGTCGCACTCTCGCATTCCGCCGCAGACGCAATTCGCAAGAACTACGTTGTTGACGCCTCTCGGCTCAAGGTAATTCCTCATGGCTCTCCCGACTACGGTCAATTTTCACGACCAATTGGATTCCATCTGCGTCCGCGGATACTTACGTGGGGGTTGCTGAGTGAGGGTAAAGGTATTGAATGGGGAATCACAGCCTTAGCTTTACTTCAAGATGTTGATCCGCTGCCCGATTACTACATCGTGGGTCAAACACACCCGAAGGTGGTCGCACGTGACGGTTTTGCGTACCGCGAAAAACTTGAAAAATTGGCAATTGACCTGAACGTGAGGGAACGTGTTCATTTCATTGACGCCTACCTTGACACCGAAGCACTGAACCGAGTCATTAACTCGGCTGACTTTTATCTCATTCCCTATGACAATGACGTGCAAGTCACCTCCGGCGTCCTGGTTGAGGCTATCGCTGCCGGCGGACCTGTTATCGCAACTCGATTTCCTCACGCTATTGAACTCTTGGGGGATGGCACTGGTGCTCTCGTTGACCAAAAGGACCCGGACAGCATTGCAAGTGCTATTCGTCTTATGACCAAAAACGCTGCAGCACGCGCAAGGATGCGTGAGCTAACCGCGCGTAAGGGTCCCAGTTTTCACTGGTCGCAGATCGGAATTTCAATGAACTCCCTGTCACATTCATTGACAAGGAAACAAAGTCAATTTGCGGTACTTGGTGGGCTCCGTGCTCCTGAATTGCTGCGTGAGCCCGCATGAATCTCCAGCATCTCACCTCACTAACGACCCCAATTGGACTTTATGAGCACTGCCTTGGCACTAATCCCCGTGTCCAGCATGGATATTGCACCGACGATGTCGCTCGAGGCCTTATGTTCATTGAGCGACTTCCCCATAAATCACGTGAAAGTTCACGACTCGCTGACATCTACCTCGATTTTCTTGCAGGGGCTCAGTCCCCGGATGGGGGCGTGTGTAATCGGCGAACTGCAGACGGATTGTGGGATGGTCAAGCGACGGTGCACGATCACTGGGGTCGCGCGCTGTGGGCCTGGGGAACGAGTCTGCGTCAAGGTCGCGATAGTTCCCGAGCCGCCAAGTCCTTTGGGCATTTCGAGATCTCCGCAAAAAGGCGTTCTCCTTTTCTGCGCTCCATGATGTTCGCAGCCCTTGGGGCATCGGAAGTATTACAGGTCTTACCCGGTAATCGAACTGCCGAGAATCTACTTATGGCTGCTATTGAAAGCATTCCTCTACCGACACCGGGCCGCTGGCCGTGGCCTGAAGCACGTCTCACATACGCCAACGCTGTTATCCCCGAAGTCATGATGCTGGGCGGAGTGTATTTCAATGACCCGCAGCTAATACGGCAGGGAAAACAACTTTTACTGTGGCTCATTGACCTACAGTCCATCGCTGGTCGTTTGTCGGTCATCCCGCATTTCGGTTGGTCCCCTGGCCAACCCCTACCCGCCTACGATCAACAACCAATAGAGGTTGCTGCCCTGGTTGATGCATGCTGCACCGCTTATGAACTCACGAGTGATCCAATGTGGCGCGAGGCGGCTCTGCTGGGCCGATCATGGTTTGACGGTAATAACGACCAAGGCATTCCCATGCACGATTCCGTTACGGGCGCTGGCTTTGACGCATTGACCGCCACCGGGCGCAATGAAAACGCCGGGGCCGAATCAACGATTTCATACTTGAGCGTTGCAAGTCGCACAGAGATACTCGTTGGTGTTGCTGCATGAAAACCCTTCAAAAGTCAGAGCTCATTCTTCAGGGAAATCCAGAGCGCGTGCTGTGCCGAATGTTCATCCCCGGCGAGGAGGAACTAATCCGGGGGCAATCGCGCATACCTCAAGTTGTTGAAAGATGCCTCGCCTTGAGCGATGACGAAGTGACAGCGAGCCTTGCTCGGATAATGCCACTGTTCGTTCATCGTCACCGCGCAATAAGGGAGCAATTTCACACGCACTTTCATGTTGCAACTAAATTGCTGAATTCTCAAGCATCCTACGAGCGGCAATTGCTCATTGGCGCCTATCTGAGTCAGGAGTATGCAATTGAAGGAGCTGCATATTTCAACCCGTCGATCGTACCGTTCCCTGAGATAGCCGGTCCGAATTTTCCTCAACGTTTTCTCATGACCGTTCGGGCCGTGGGTGAGGGCCACATCTCCACCATTGTGTTTCGCACCGGGAGAATCAATGGCAGAGGGATTGAAATCGATCCGCCGTCACCCTACGTGTCCACGGAGGCGACTCGATCAACCATCTTGCGCAGCAGGATGGTTCAGCGCGCAGCCATGGAAGCGGGGGTTGACACGGGTGACCTCAACGTAGTGTTGGGATTACTGCCGGATAAATTCTCTGTCGAAGATCTCACCTCAGCATTGACTCAACTCGATGCGGGTGGCTTGAGAAATTCACCATCTGATGAACTCGTGGCCGTAATAAACCACATCGCAATGAGTTGCTACGAAATAGACTTTCCGGAAACGAGCGAGGTCGGTGAACGTGTTTTATGGCCCACCGCTCTAAGTGAGCGGCGCGGTATGGAAGATGCCCGCTTCACCATGATGCGTGATGGTGAGGACTCTGTTCGCTATCGAGCAACGTATACCGGTTTCGATGGAACTCAGGTGGTGTGTAGGGCGCTGGAGACAGATGATTTTCGGGCATTCTCCTCGATGCATCTGACCGGGCTCGGCGCTCAGAACAAAGGGCTTGCATTTTTTCCAGAGAAAATTCAGGGGCGATTCGCGGCTCTATCCCGATTCGACGGCGAATCGCTGTACATCTCCTGGTCGGAGGATGGTTACCACTGGAATCACGCGGATCGATTGGACACACAACGTCAATGGTGGGAACTGGTTCATGAGGGTAACTGCGGACCACCCATTGAGACTCAAGCCGGTTGGCTAGTTTTGACCCACGGCACCGGACCCGTCAGGGAATACGCCATGGGCGCCATGCTTCTTGACCTCAATGACCCTTCGAAAGTAATTGGCAAACTCAAAGAACCACTCCTTCGACCGGACGAGGAGGAACGAAATGGATATGTTCCAAATGTCGTGTACTCCTGTGGGAGCCTGATTCACAATGGAATATTAGTTATTCCCTATGGATTCAGTGACTGGAAAATCCGATTCGCAACCCTCGAAGTTGATGAACTTCTCGCGAACCTGACCTAGACGCGATAACCGCATGATTGAACGAATGGACACCGTCCTAGCCTGCATGTGATGAGATGGCCCATGGCCATAAAGACGACCGGCGATTTCACTTCCGAACAACTGAGCCAGCAGGCACATGAACTTGAGCTCTGTTCGTTCACCATCAACGACGCCCTCGATTTGGGCACATTGGCACTCGCTGCTGCGCGGTCTCTAGGCTTGCCCGTCGCCATCGAGGTGTGGCACACAGGACGTCTGGTGTTCAGGGCGGCACTGCCCGGGACCTCCGCTGATAATGACGATTGGCTGCGCCGCAAGCGCAATGTCGTCGAACGATTTGAACAATCCACCATGGCTGTTCGTGTCAGTTATGAAGAAAAAGGGCAAGAGTTCATTTCAGCCACCGGATTGCCTTTGCGTGATTTCGCGGCCCACGGAGGCGGTTGGCCGATATCCGTGACGGGTGTTGGTGTCGTGGGATTTTTTGGCATTTCTGGCCTACCGCAAGTCGAGGATCACAACCTGATCACTGAATGCTTGGCTCAGTTCATTGCTTCGCAGGATTGATTAAAACCCTCGGCTGGGAAAATGCTTCAGGCCTACCTGGTTAGGTGACAATTTCGATGTGCCAGTACTTCTCAATACCTCTGACTGTTATCCAGGATTTGGATTGAAAACTGGCCACTACTAACACAGGTCATTTACTGCAATCTCTCGTGTAACCGTGCAGTCGGCACCATTTGCGAGTATAAAGAGGCCATGGAATCTCCCTGGTCTTTTCGGCGTCCTCAAAGATATGTGCTCACGGCGATCATCGTGATAGCGATGCTGGCCCTTGCAGGCACCGCGGTCTCATTGATCGCTGGCGGAACGGGTGGGGTAGTTCCCGTGCTGATGTTGACCGTGGCACCAATCCTGGCGATCTACTACGTGTGGTACTTCAACTTCAGCGATCTCGCTAGAGAGCACTGATCGCGTTAATGGGCATCAAGCCCAACTGAACGTTTGAGGCCGCGGCCACCAGTTACGGCGAGAACAATTAAGAAGAGGGTGGCACCGACGAGCACGATCATGGTTCCTGACGGCACGCCCGCGTAGTAGCTGATGTACATGCCTGTGAACCCGCTGAATGTTCCAATGGCGGTGCTGAGTGCAAGCATTGTGCCAAATGAATCAGTGAGCATGCGGGCGATAACCGCGGGAATGACCAGCATCGCAGCAACCAGCGTGACACCGACGACCGTAAGCGTTGCCAATATCGCGAGGGAAAGGATCACCATGAGCATTGCTTCAATGCGATTGACTTTCACGCCGCTGACATCAGCAACATCAGGGTCAAACGTTGCAAAGAGCAGCGCTCTGTAGCGCAGAAACACGAATCCAACGGTCAGCACAATAACGGCCAATAGGCCGATGATTTGCTCGGTTGTGATGCCAAGGATGCTGCCGAAGAGTGCACTTTCAAACGATGGTCCACTCGTGCCGAATTTTGCAAACAGCGCAACACCAAGGGCGAATGAGGCCGTTGTGATTACACCGATCGCGGCATCAGCGCCCACTCGACTTTTCTTGGCCACCGTGTTGATTGCAAGGGCTGATGCGATCCCCCACAATCCTGCACCAAGGATGTAAAACTGGGCAGCGAATAGTTGGGCTGCGGCAAAGCCGCCAAAAATCGAGTGGGATAGTCCGTGGCCGATATAGCTCATGCCGCGAAGAACAATATATACACCGATGAATCCGAGTAGAGCACCAGAAAGGCTCGCAACGAGTAATCCCTTTTGGAAAAATGCATACTGCAATGGCTCCAGCAATGTTTCCATTAGTTGCTCACCGATCCCCTGGGCTCAGGTTGTTCATCAACAACAACCCGCATGCCCAAATGTTCGAGGACTTCCATGCGGGCCCCGAAAGTCTGCTCAAGTACTGGCGGAGTGATGACCTCTTTGGGGGTGCCCTCAGCGATAACTCGGTGATTAATGCACACAATGTGAGGAAGGTGCGCCGCAATTCCGTTCAAGTCATGGGTGGTGAGAACAATGGCGACGCCGTCTTCGTGCAAGTCAGCCAAAAGGTGCAGGATGTCGTGGCGTGTCGATACATCGACACCACTTGTTGGTTCATCGAGAAGTAATAATTGCGGCTGGCGCAAGAGGGCCCGGGCAAGGAACATGCGCTGCTGCTGGCCACCTGAGAGATCACGAATATGGCGATCTGCCAATTGAGCAATGCCTAGGCGTTCGAGGACTCCTGTAACCTCATCGCGTTCCGGTTTCGTTGACCAAGGGAGTTTCCTCTTGGTCGGGCGTGACATGAGCACACACTCGCTCACTGTCAACGGGAAATTCCAGTTGACGGTTTCTAACTGTGGGACATAAGCAATGCGCAGATCAGGTGCATTGGTCACGGTGCCCGCATATGGTTTGACCGTACCGAGAAGCAGTCTCAGCAGTGTTGTTTTCCCTGCGCCTGACGGGCCGACAATTCCCGTGAACTGGTCCTCATGAACATGGAAGTTCACATCATGCAGCACTACTGCTTTGTCATACCCCGCCTCGACCCCAGTGATCTCAATGAGTTTGGGGCCAACGCCCGTGCCTGTCATTCGGGCAACATTACTGCGGGTAGCTAGCTTGATCAGCCACAGGTGAAGTGACATCAACAGCATCGATGTTGGTCGACGTGCCACCCAGTCCCTTGATCATGGTGGCGTAGTTGTATTTCATGAGCCCCAGCCAACTGTGGTCCTGCTCCCCCGGTGCTCCGGGCAGGTCATCATCGCGAAGCGAGTCTTCATAACGAACACCCGCTGCGCTACCAATTTCCTGCAGAACGGGAGAGGGGAATACTTCGGAACCAAAAATAGTGGGCACACCCTCGGCTTTGACCTGCTCAATGAGTTGAGCAACCTCTCTGGCTGTGGGGTCCGAGAAATTCTTGGGCTGCACTGCGCCAATGACATCCCAACCGAAATTCTTGGCAAAGTAGGCATAGGCATCGTGGTAAGTGAGCAACTTCAAGTTACCCGCAGGTACCGTTGCTTGATCAGCACGAACAGCTGCCTCGAGTTTCTCAACCTGCGACTTGAATGACTCGAAATTTGCTGCGAAGTAATCAGCGTCCTCAGGATCGCGCTCAGTGAGGACATCCCTGATAAGTGCTGCATACTCGATGGCATAGGCCGTGTCAGTCCACAGGTGAGGATTGGGCTTGCCTTCCTCCTTGGGGAATGAGAAGTCGTAGATGTAGTCCGACTCAGGGAGGACCAACGTGCCAATTTCAATGATCTCGGCGCCATCCTTCATATTGGCTTCAGCGAGTTCCAATGTTGGATCCTCGAGTTTGAGGCCGTTAACAAAAATGATGTCAGCCGTGCTGAGCAATTTCGCCACCGCTGGAGCGGGCTCAAATGTATGGCTGTTGGTCCCTTCCGGGACGATTCCCTCGATGGTGACTTTGTCACCGCCAATGCGGGATGTGATCGAGGTTATGGGTGAGACGGTGGTGGCGACCAAAATACCCTCGAAGGCCGTGTCCGATGAATCGGTCGAGCTCGAACAAGCGGCGAGAAAACCAAGTGTCAGGACAGCCGTAACGGGAAGTGCGATCTTTCTCATGGCCCCATTATAGGACAATTTTAGTAATTGCAAATTTATTGCAATTACTACTCATTCAGGCTTGGCTTGGTTCCCCTGACTCGCGATTTGCTCCTGCAGGCCGCTGACCATTTTCTTGAGGTCTGCCAACTCATCCATGACTTCCTTTGCCGGGTTGGGCTGATTCTGTTTGAGAAGTGTCGCCGCAAGACCTGCCGAGATAACACCCATCAAACTGATACCGACAAACATGATTAAAACGGCGATCGTGCGGCCCGTATCGGTCACGGGAACAAAATCGCCATAACCAACCGTCGTGATTGTTTCGAACATCCACCAAACAGCCTCACCAACATTTTCAATATCAGAATTGGGCGCCCCGCGCTCAGCATCGAGAACGGACAGCGCTCCTACCCACACGATGATGATCGTTCCCAAACCTGCACTAGCGAGTGCACCGTTCGAGAAGAAACCCTTGCCTTTGCCCTTGGACAAAATTCCATTCTTGGTAAACGCTCGAAGACCGCGAAGGGCACGCAATTGCGGAACAACCACCGTGAGTGTGTCGAGCCAATTACGTTTGAAGAATCCACGCTTCTGAGTAGTCATGAGGAATCTGAACAGGAGGTCTAAGGCAAAGAGCACCCACAGCGCATTACTGAACCATGTTAGAAGTGAATTCCACGGCTGCTCAAGATTGGGCCATATCGACTGGATGGAGTACGTAACCAGGAAGACCAACGCCAGACCGGAGAGCCACAGGTTGGTGCGGTTCTCATAAGCAATGATGAATTTTTGCCGTGGATTTTCTTGTGTTGCTAGAACATTTGGGGTGGAAGCAGACATGACGAAATGTTATTGGACTATCGCCTTTTTTCATCTGATGGCGGACCACCGGGCGGGTCTTGGGTGTGCAATTCCGTGAGGTATTCATTCCACGCAACCGCATCAGGATCCTGTTCCATTACTTGCTCTCGCTCGGCCTCCTCGGCCTCCCGAGTGATGCGAGCGGTGCGGTCCTTAAAGTGTTGGGATATCGACAGCGAGAGACTTCCATGCTTGCGATATCGATTCCACACCACGATGGCAAAAATGCCGATAATGGGCCACTGAATTGCATAGACAAAGGATCGTGACACGCCCTCTGTCGCACGACCCACCTGGTTGACGGTGGCAAATGTGCAGAGCGCCAGGACGAGTGCCAGCGGCACATGCAATTGCCAAAAGTCTTT
>JALRGY010000090.1:0-1562 GCA_023253325.1 Candidatus Nanopelagicales bacterium
TGATTTCCTCAGGGCTGGCATCCTGTTGGACACCTAGGAGGGCGTAATAGTCAGTGGACACGTTTCTCACTCGTCTAGTTTTCGGACAGGATTCGGCTGACGTACTGGGCAACTGCTTGAACTGTGCTCATGGTTCCTGCGTAATCGATGTGTGTTGGTCCGACAACACCGAGCGATGCGACCGGTGCATTCTCTTTTCCATATTGCGACGTCACAACCGAGGTGGAACTCAGTCCCGCAAATTCATTTTCGTGCCCAATGCGGACGGATACCTTTTGCGAATCAGCAGTCTCCCCGAGCAGTTTCAAGAGAACAACTTGCTCCTCGAGTGCTTCAAGGACCGGCTGAATGCTCATGGCAAAAACTTGGTTGTAGTGGGCCAAATGGGATGTTCCACCTAGAACAATGCGCTCATCAAGTTTCTCAGTAACGGTTTCAAGGATGGAGGCGATTACCGCATGAACGAGCGGTCGCGCGTCAGCGGGGAATTCCTGGTCAAAGTTTTCAAGTCGGGCGGGAATGGAAGAGAACGGCTGATCAGAGACAGCAACGGAGAGTCGCGCTCTCAGTTCTGCCAGGAGGTCCTCTTGCAACGGGAGCGCACAATCAACGATTCGCTGTTCCACGCGCCCACTGTCCACGATCAAAATGATCATGAGTTTGTGATCAGTCACCGGTATGAATTCAATGCGTCTGACATGACTGCGCGCAAGAGATGGGTACTGAACCACCGCAACCTGTTTGGTGAGTTGAGCCAGCAACCGAACCGTGCGTCCCATGACATCGTCCAGGTCTGCGGCTTCACCCAGGAATCGATCAATTCCCTTGCGCTCGGCTGGACTCAGCGGCTTGATCTGGGAGAGTTGGTCAACAAAAAGGCGGTAGCCCTGATCCGTGGGGACTCGACCAGCCGAGGTGTGCGGTGCCGTGATGTAGCCCTCTTCTTCGAGGGCGGCCATATCGTTACGAATCGTGGCCGGGGAAACACCAAGTTGGTGCCGATCAACCAGTCCCTTGGAACCAACAGGCTCATGGGTTGCCACATAATCCTGAACAATTGCCTTCAGAACGGCCAGCCGTCGCTCTTCAAGCATGGGACCCTCCTGAACTTCGCACTCGCCTTGCCTGCGATCTAGTAGTTAGCACTCTCAAACCTTGAGTGCCAAGTGTACGCCCGTTTTCCTGAACCTTCAGCCTAGGAGTTCACGGACCGCCAGATCTGCCAAAAGCCGACCCCGTGGAGTGACACGGACCACACCTGCGCCCCACGCGCTTGAATCCAGAATTCCTCTGCCAATGAGTCCCGGGACTCGCTCCGACTCGGAATCGGTCAGGCAATCTGCTGTCAAACCCGCTCTCGTCCGAAGCCCCAACATGATGGTTTCGGTGTGAGCCTGCTCAGGTGTGAGAGTTTCCTCTCCAGCTCGCAGGCTTGACCCCGAATCCAGCGCTGCAGCATAGGTTGAGGGGTGCTTGTGATTCCACCAACGGATGCCACCAACATGGCTGTGTGCGCCGGGTCCGATTCCCCACCAATCCGAATTCAGCCAATACGCCTGATT
>JALRGY010000090.1:1572-6788 GCA_023253325.1 Candidatus Nanopelagicales bacterium
GTTAGAAACCTCGTACCAATCAAAGCCCGCTGCTCCAAGCATTGTGTCAATGATTTCGTATCGGTCAGCACAAACGTCATCGTCGGGTGCGTGGAGCTCACCGCGAGTCACTTGCCGCGCTAGCGGAGTTCCCTGCTCAACAATGAGTGAATAGGCCGAGACATGGTCAACACCAGCATCAATAACCGCACTCACACTGTCGCGAACATCTTGATCTGACTCCCCCGGAGTGCCATAAATCAGATCAAGGTTCACGTGATCAAATCCAGCGGCGCGAGCAAGCTTGGCCGCACTGACACTTGCACCTGGAGTGTGTGTTCGCTGCAACACTTTCAACACATTGCTCGCGGCGCTCTGCATGCCTAATGAGATGCGCGTAAATCCACCTGCACGCAATTGCTCAAGCATGAGCGCATCAACGGAGTCAGGGTTGGCTTCCGTTGTGATCTCAATATTTGGCGCAAGATTGAATGAATTCCCGATGCTCCCCAACACCAAGTTCAACGCGGAGGCACCAATGAGGGTCGGTGTTCCACCCCCGATAAACACTGAATCAACGGGTCGATCCCCCAATTGTTCTGATGCAATCTTGATCTCACGGATCAGAAATTGGTGAAAATTTTCTTGATCAACTCCTGAGCCCAATTCTTTCGCCGTGTAGGTGTTGAAGTCGCAGTAGCCGCACCTACTCGCGCAAAAAGGTACATGTACATACAGCGACAGCGCAGTCATTTGTGCCCCACCGAGTTATTTCTTGGCAGGTGCGTCTGAGGTCGATAGCGCAGCGATGAAAGCTTCCTGTGGAACCTCAACGCGTCCCACCATCTTCATGCGCTTCTTGCCCTCCTTTTGCTTCTCCAGCAATTTACGCTTGCGTGAGATATCGCCGCCATAGCATTTTGCAAGAACGTCCTTGCGCATTGCTCGCACGGTTTCACGAGTGATAATTCGTGAACCAATGGCTGCCTGGATGGGCACCTCAAATTGCTGGCGTGGAATGAGTTCCTTCAATTTTTGCGCCATGGAAACTCCATATGCATAAGCCTTGTCACGGTGGACCACGGCACTGAATGCATCAACAGGATCACCGTGCAACAGGATGTCGACCTTGACCAAGTCTGCGTCCTGCTCACCTGTTGGTTCGTAATCCAATGACGCATAACCCCGAGTTTTTGATTTCAGTTGATCGAAGAAGTCAAAAACAATTTCGGCGAGAGGCAACGTGTAACGCAACTCAACCCGGTCCTCCGACAGGTAATCCATGCCCAGCAAAGTCCCACGGCGCTGCTGGCACAGCTCCATGACCGCACCAACAAACTCTGAAGGCAGGATCACGGTGGCACGCACTATGGGTTCAAAAATTTGGGCGAGTTTGGATTCCGGGAATTCACTCGGATTCGTCACAACGATTTCCTTGCCCGCGTCCGTTACTACTCGGTAAATCACGTTCGGTGCAGTGGATATTAGGTCGAGGTTGAATTCGCGTTCAAGGCGCTCGCGCACGATTTCAAGATGCAGCAGACCAAGGAACCCGCAACGGAAACCAAAACCCAAGGCAAGAGATGTTTCAGGTTCATAGGTCAAGGCGGCATCGTTAAGCTTTAATTTGTCCAAAGCATCACGGAGTTCGGGGTAGTCCGAACCGTCCAGTGGGTAAAGGCCCGAGAAAACCATGGGCCTGGGGTCGCGGTAGCCCCCCAGAGATTCAGTTGCACCGCGCAGCGCCGTTGTTACCGTGTCACCGACTCGCGACTGGCGCACATCTTTCACGCCCGTAATGAGATAGCCCACTTCACCAACACCAAGCCCCGCGGTGGCAATCGGCTCGGGTGAGATCACACCGACTTCAAGGAGTTCATGGGTTGTGCCAAGCGACATCATTTCGATTTTGTCGCGGGTTGCAATACGGCCATCAACAACACGGACATAGGTGACAACACCACGATAGGTGTCATAGACCGAGTCAAAGATCAACGCGCGAGCGGGCGCATTGGGGTCACCCTGTGGTGCAGGGATCTTTTCCACTACCCGTTCAAGTAGTTCGCTCACACCTTCACCCGTCTTGGCAGAAACTCTCAGGACATCCTCCGGCGAGCAACCAATGATGTGCGCGATTTCGGCGGCGTATTTCTCAGGCTGTGCGGCTGGCAGATCAATCTTGTTCAGCACGGGAATGACTTCGAGGTCGTTTTCCATGGCCAAATACAGATTTGCCAGAGTCTGCGCCTCAATGCCCTGAGCCGCGTCCACCAGAAGGACAGCCCCTTCGCATGCGGCTAGGGACCGCGACACTTCATAGGTGAAGTCCACGTGACCTGGGGTGTCAATCAGGTTCAATACGTACTGCTCCCCGGAGACAGATGTGTAGGGCAGGCGAACGGCCTGCGACTTGATGGTGATGCCACGTTCACGCTCAATATCCATGCGATCCAGGTACTGAGCCCGCATGGAGCGGGCGTCGACCAAACCCGTGTGTTGGAGCATCCGGTCCGCCAATGTCGACTTCCCGTGGTCAATGTGGGCAATAATGCAGAAATTGCGCACAATCTCAGGATTCGTGGTGCCTGGGATCGGACCGGACTGGCTGCTAGTCAAAGAGTTCCTTTAATTGTGGCCGAAATGTGGCGCGGACGACTCCGCTGAGTATGCCCTATGGTTCAAAGCCCAACCGAAGAGACATGCCTGAGCAGACCCGAGCAGACCTGCTCCTAGCTCAGCCCGGAAACAGCCCTCCTGAGCCCCCGATACCCCTGAGAACTCACCTAGGGGTAGTCTGTGCAGGCACTACCAACGGAACTAACCCAATTTTCAAACCAGGATCTGTACTTCAACGAGATCCTTACCGCTGAGCTGAAAGAGTCTAAAAACGTTATGGCGAATATTAAATCGCAGAAGAAGCGCATTCTCACCAACGAGAAGGCACGTCTTCGCAATAAGTCTGTCAAGTCCTCACTGAAGTCCGCTGTGCGCAAGTTCCGCGAAGCAGCTGACAGTGGCGATGCCGCAGCAGCAAACGAAGCCGCACGCGCCGCTAATCGCGAACTCGACATTGCCGTGCGCAAGGGTGTTATTCACTCGAACCAAGCCGCTAACCGCAAGTCTTCCATTTCCAAGAAGGCTGCTTCGCTCTAGCTCAACAACTTTTCTAATAACCCGCGCTAACTACTGGCGCGGGTTATTAATTTCTCCAGCTCGAAAAGTTTTTGCTCGGGGTCAAGTGCACTCCCGATCGCCACTCCACCTTTCATCGCGGGATCAGCCTGAGACAGCGCCACAATCATCGATGCCAGTCGCCGCTGATCACCACTCCACCGTGACCATTGGTGCCGCAGCGTTTTCACTTTCCACGGTGGCACACCCGCTTCACGCGCGACGTCAGCATCGGATGCTCCAGGCGCTGCACCTCCGACAAGCACAAGTGAGCGCAATCCAGTGGTGAGCGCGGTCACGGTTGTGACACCGAGGCGTCCCGTATCTGTTTCCAATGAACTCTGTCGCAGCAGGGTGATCGCTTCAACAGCGCGCTTCTCCCAGACAGCATCGGAAATGGCGAACCCACTGATTGGCGCTGTTCCCTCAAAGTAGGCGCGAACATGTTGTTCATCGATTGGGTCTACCTCGACATCACTGCAGAGTTGCCCAATCGCGTTCACGAGAGCCGGCAACTCTTGGCCCATTGACTCCACCAAGAGGTTCAATGCTGCTGGCGTCATTTTTCGTTTGCGCTTGGTGACTTCCTTGACCAAAAAGTCCGTGGTGTCTCGCCCTCGACGGATTTCCTTGCAATCGATCTTCTCACCCCCTGCTTTCACTGCAGAGTCAATGAGTGGCTTGCGCTTAACCCCGCCAGGGTGCGTGAGAAGTAACCATACGTTCTCTGGCAGATCCGCCATGACTTCCTTGAGTGCATCAACACCATCATCATTGAGGTTATCGATTCCTTCAATCAACACGATTACATCGTCACCGAATAACGTTGGGGCACACGCCTGGGCAATAGCGGTTCCGCTGGATTCATCTCCTGCGTTCACAGCGATAGTGGAAACCTCAGGGACTTCTTTTCTGACGGCGGCAATCGTTGTGCTCTTGGCTCGATCAATGAGAACGGTCTCGGGACCCACACAGACCGTTATCCGATTGACCACCCCCTAAGCATGCCACGTTGCTCCTCGTATGTGTCCGAGACCAAACATCCGTGGATGATGTCACCTACTGAAACATGTCTCCACTAAAAGCGCGTGGGCCCCCAACGTCGGTTCGATAGATTTTCAGTGCGCCCCAAGCCATCAAAGCCTCGGAGCTGGGATGCCCATAATCGTTATCCGCTCCCACACTAAATAGTGCGACGGATCCACCCGCCCAATCAATGAATTCAGGATCAAAATTTGCTGAACCATGGTGTGGAACCTTCACAATGTCCACGTTGACCGGAGGCACTGATGCCATGATCGCACGCTGCGCCTCGCGTTCAATGTCACCCGTTAAAAGAATCTTTATCCCACCGATTTCAGCGAGCAGTACAGCACTGGAGTTATTGGGCACCGATCCCTCACTGATAACGCGCGCGGGCCACAGAACCGTAATCGAATCGGCTCCCGCAATTTCAGAGTTGAAATTCAAGGTTTGGCCTGCTTCTAATGAATTCGCTGGGATTGTTTCTGCGATAACTGATTCGGCGTAGTCATACTGCTCCCGAGGTTCGTGATATCCGGTCGAATAAATGGCCGAGACAGATCTCCCCCGCAACACTCCTTCGAGCCCTCCCGCGTGATCACGGTGAAAATGAGTAATCACGACCGCCGCAATCTTCGTGACACCCAGGTCACTTAAACACTGATCAATCGGATTCGGGGTTGCACCCGTATCAACCACGATCACTGAGCCACCCGTGCTTCGCAATACCAATGCATCACCTTGACCAACATCACACATCGCCAGCAACCAATCTTCTTGAACCCATGACGTTGATGAACCGCGCGTGATGAGCATCGCGATAAATGCCAGCGGAATCAGAAGTAGGACCACCTTTCGCCGTGTCACCTGCACCACCGCGCCCACGGTGGTCAGGAGCAAGAGTGTCGCAAGGATTTGCCCGCCAGCCAGTGTTGGCCAGGTGGAAAAGTACGTGGCCAACATTGCGATCCACGCGGCCGGCCATGAACTCGCAATTGCAATCACATGCCCGAGCGGAAGGTAAACGACAGAAGCAACGGAAC
>JALRGY010000091.1 GCA_023253325.1 Candidatus Nanopelagicales bacterium
CGAATGCGGCTTTGATGGCAACGGGTAGACCATGCTCTTGGGCAAATGCCACAACTTCACTGGAATCGGAAACTGGGTCTGGGCTGCCTGGAACCTGAGGAGCGCCGGCCTTCTGAGCAATATGACGAGCACTGACTTTGTCACCGAGTGAGCGAATGGCGGCAGGCGGTGGGCCAATCCAAACCAGCCCCGCATCGATGACAGCCTGGGCAAAGTCGGCGTTCTCTGACAGAAATCCGTAGCCAGGATGAATGGAGTCAGCACCAGACTCCTTGGCGGCGCTAATGATCTTGGAAATATCAAGGTAAGACTCAGCGGCCGTGCTGCCACCGAGGGCGAAGGCGTGGTCTGCCATGCGCACGTGCATTGCGTCGCGATCGGAATCGGCGTAGACGGCAACGGACTCGAGGCCCTCATCTTTGCAGGCACGAATAACACGGACGGCGATTTCGCCACGGTTGGCAATCAGTACACGCTTCACGAGTCAATCCTTTTCATGCGCTGTCGGATTCTTGGGTTTTCGGGGTGAGCCTATCGGTCAGGATTCTTGTGGGCAGGCGCTCACTGGGATGTTGTTCCACAGGTCGGTCCAGGTCAGACCGAGTTGAGTGACCAGTTTTCTCAGGGTTGGTAATGAAATTCCGACCACATTGGACGGGTCTCCTGTGACCGACTCCACAAAAGCCCCGCCAAGAGCATCCAGGGTGAAGCCGCCCGCGACGGCAAGTGGTTCACCTGTCGCGAGGTAGGCATCAATTTCTCTCTCTGACATTGACCCCATGTGGACATCGGTGCTCGCCGTGGCTTGAGCCTGGTGGGAGTTTCCTTGGGCATCGATAAAAGTCACAAAATGACCGGTGTGCAAGGTGCCCGTTGTGTTCATCATGTCGTGCCAACGCATGCGTGCAACCTCGGCGCTTTCAGGTTTGCCATAGGGCTTGCCAGCCAATTCAAAGACTGAATCGCATCCAATGATCAGTTCATTGGGGTTGCCGCGAAGGGCGACCACTTTCTCGCACTTGGCTTGAGCCAGCGCCTGAGCAATGTGAGCGGGCGTCGCATCGGGCATGGATGCCTGCAAGGTTTCCTCATCAACGTGGCTCACCTGCACGATCGGGTCGATCCCGGCATTTCGAAGTGTTTGCAGCCGTGCGGGAGAAGCGGACGCAAGTACCACTGTTGTCATTGCGTTGGGGTCCAAGTCAACGGGGCTTACTGAGCCAAGCCGGATGCGCGCCAGGCGCCAGGTCCAGGGATTGGGAAATGTCGGAACATGCGCTCCTTGCTATTCCACGCATGAATATCGCTGGGAGCGTCGGTGACACCTGTTGATGCGCTCAATGCGCTGAGCAGTGCTGTAAGAGCCGCAACGTCTTCGGGTGATGGCTCACCTTTAATGATCGAGAAAAGCGGCTCGGTCATAGGGGAATGTTTCCGTGCTTCTTTGGTGGCAAAGTAGCGCGCTTGCCGCGCAGTGCACGCAGTGCGCGAGTGAGTTGCAGGCGCGTCTCATGCGGGAGAATCACGCGATCCATGTACCCGCGCTCAGCTGCAACATAAGGGTTGGCGAACTTTTCCGTGTACTCATCAATTCGCTTGACGCGCTCTGCTTCCGCGTCATCGGCACCTGCGATTTCCTTGCGATACAAAATATTGACCGCGCCTTGAGCTCCCATCACGGCGATTTCAGCGGTGGGCCACGCCAAGTTGATGTCGGCGCCAAGGTGCTTGGATCCCATGACGTCATAAGCACCGCCATAGGCCTTGCGTGTTACCACTGTCAGAAGCGGAACCGTCGCCTCAGCGTAGGCGTAAATGAGTTTTGCTCCACGGCGAATAATGCCGTCCCACTCTTGATCAGTGCCGGGAAGGAAGCCTGGAACATCAACAAATGTAATGACGGGGATGTTGAATGCATCGCAGGTTCGAACAAAACGTGCGGCTTTCTCTGACGCCTCAATGTTCAATGTTCCGGCGAACTGCATGGGCTGATTTGCCACGATGCCTACGGAGTGACCTTCAACTCGCCCGAATCCGCACAAGATATTTGGCGCAAAGAGTGCTTGAGTTTCGAGGAACTCGCCATCGTCAAGAATTGCGCTCAATACATCATGCATGTCATAAGGCTGGTTTGGTGAGTCAGGGATGATCGAATCGAGGGCGTAGTCATCCTCGGTGAATTCCATGGAAATATTCGAGGGAATTGCAGGTGCTTCACTCAGGTTGTTACTGGGCAGATAAGACAGCAAAGCTTGAACGTATTCCAGAGCATCGTTCTCATCCGTTGCCATGTAATGCGCCACACCGCTGGTCGCGTTATGCGTGTGTGCTCCACCGAGTTCTTCGAAACCGACATCCTCGCCCGTGACCGTCTTGATCACATCAGGTCCGGTGATAAACATGTGGGAGGTCTTATCCACCATCACGATGAAGTCTGTGATTGCGGGGGAGTACACAGCGCCGCCAGCGCACGGTCCCAGGATCAATGAGATTTGTGGGATAACCCCTGATGCCTGCACATTGCGATAAAAGATTTCACCATAAAGACCAAGTGCGACGACACCCTCCTGGATACGAGCGCCACCGGAGTCGTTGAGTCCGATCATGGGGCAGCCAGTTTTTAACGCTAGATCCATGACCTTGACAATTTTTTCACCGAATACCTCGCCGAGTGAGCCACCAAAGACGGTGAAGTCCTGGGCGAATACGCAGACCGGGCGACCATCCACGGTGCCGTAACCCGTGACAACGCCATCACCGTAGGGACGGTTGTTTTCAAGGCCAAAGTTGTGCGAGCGGTGTCGGGTAAGGCCATCAATTGCCTGGAAGGAGCCCGGGTCAAGGAACGCCTCAATGCGTTCCATGGCCGTCATTTTGCCCTTGGCATGCTGCTTGTCCACGGCCTCTTGGCGCTTGCCCGCAGCCTCAGACCGTCGGTCTTTCAGGATCTGCGCTTTGCCAGCGGTTGTGCGGGGGTCCGTAGCCATGTGTCCTCCTGTGAATGCTCCTGCGTACCTTATCGGCGTGGGATATGACGAGTTTGGGCCCGATACGAGTTCTGCTGCCGCGGTCACGTGGCTGGAGACATGTGATTCCACCAATAGTGAGTTGCGCCGCAGGATTGAACTCGATCCGACTTTGCCCACTGGAACCACGATCATTGCTGCGGAGCAAACAGCGGGTCGTGGTCGCCTGGGGCGGGATTGGGCGAGTGCTCCAGGCGAGGGCTTATGGATGTCCACCCTGGTGCGGTTGCCGGGATGTCAGGCCGCAAGTTGGTTGCCCCTCCTAGTCGGGTTGGCGGTCAAGCGGGCAACGACATTCCTGGGACCTGAAGTCCAGGGGCGGGTGATTTCCTTGAAATGGCCAAACGATGTCGTGGCTGATGGCAAAAAACTTGCTGGCATTTTGGTTGAGGCGTTGCCTGAGGCGTACATCGTGGGTATTGGACTGAACCTGAAGTCGACCGTCTACCCCGGAGCAATTGGGCTGCAGGATTTGGCACCAGAAGTGACCCGTGAGCAGGCGTTCGAGCAGGTGCATGCACAGTTGAATTCGCTCATCAAAGGTTGGCGCCTCCTTGACTGGGCAACTGATGAACTGGCTCAGGAATACCTCGCCGCCTGCGCGAGCATCGGCACACTGGTGACCATCACTGAATCAGACGGTGCGGTGTGGAGTGGGGTTGGATCTGGCATTGACGCATCAGGGCACCTGATCGTTGAGACCGATGATAAAGATTCGAGCGACACGATTCCAAGAACTGTCATCGCCGCCGACGTGGTTCATGCCACTATTAACCCATGTACCCCGAAAAACTCTTAGCACCCGGCGAGACGATTGCCTTTGAACTAAAGCCGCATTGGCGAGCGCTCATTTGGCCAACTTTCGTGTTGATCCTTGAGGTTTTCATCGGCGTTTTTCTGTTCATGACATTTGAGAACTCGATTATCCGCTGGATCATTATTGGGATCGGCGCATTCATTCTCATTTGGCAGACACTTTTGCCATTCTTGCGCTGGATGACCACGCAATATGTTTTCACCAGTCGTCGAATCATCGTTCGGCGAGGACTTGTGACCAAGCAGGGTCGTGACATGCCGCTGTCCAAGGTCAACAATGTTTCTTTCGAGGTGAGCCTTCTAGGGAGGATCATCAATTACGGCACCCTTGAGGTCGAATCAGCCTCTGATGATGGCGACCTGGTTATCAACGATGTTCCCAATGTTGAAGAAGTGCAACGCAATGTTTATGAGTTACATGAACTCGACGATGTCCGCCGCCGTGGCGGCGGCAATGGCGCACCCGACTAATAAAACCAGACTGAACGCACCGACGAGCCGGTGAAATATCGCGAGAAGGCGAGTGAAACGCTTGCTGACTAAATCGGTGTTGACGCGTCACGCTCGGCGACTTCACGTTCCACCGAATGTTCGGGATCATCGGGGATCGCGGGGAAAACGAACTTGCGGTAAGACCAGAACCGGAAGGTTGTTCCAAGCCCCAACCCGACCACGTTGGCGCTGATGTTGTCGGCCAATGCGCTATCCCAACCCATGAGATAGTGGCTAAACCACAGGCAACCAATGGCAATCATCATGGCCACGCCGTTGAGCGCAAAAAACATGATGTATTCGCGACCCATATTCGAGCGGCCGCGATGTCTGAATGTCCAATAGCGGTTGCCAAAGTAGGCGAAGGTTGTTGCGACGGCGACACTGATAATTTTTGACGAAATCGGGCGGTCGAACATGGGGCCCTGACCATCGGGGCCATAAAAACGCAGAATATTGAATAGCCCAATATCAATGACGAGTGCCGACAACCCGACAATGCCGAATTTCGCAATTTCACGCCACAGATCGCTCAAGGATTCCCGCGCTTTTGCGAGCAGCGGCACCGAAGGCATTCGCGCAGTCTAACTATCTCGCTGCACAAATAGCGGGACACACTAGATTTCTCTCGTGGCTAGTGCATTCGAGTTGGGTCCCACTGTCGGCTTTATTGGTGCGGGCCAACTCGCGCGCATGAGTGCGGCGCCAGCAGCTGCTCTAGGAATTGGATTCTCGGTGCTGGCCAATTCGAGTGAAGAACCAGCTGCGCTGGTCAGCAGCAGCGTGACAATCGGCTCGAAAGATGATCCAAAAACAGTGCTGGCATTCGCTCAATCCTGCGATGTCGTCACATTTGATCATGAACTCCTCACCCCGGAAGTGATGCAAGCACTCGAAGAATCGGGGGTGCCTTATTACCCCAAAGCCGCCGCAGTTATATATGCCCAAGACAAATTGTTAATGCGCCAGGCACTCTCTGATCTTGGTATTCCGTGCCCACAATGGGCACGCATCGATAGCGAAGCCGATGCCCACGAATTTGCATCGCGCGTGGGATACCCATTTATTCTCAAGGCTTCACGCGGTGGCTATGACGGTAAGGGCGTCTGGATCATCCGGGATGCCAACGCCGCAGCACAGGTGTTGGCTGAGTCCCTGCCAGCGGGATCTGCATGGCTCGCTGAAGAGTTCATCCCATTTGAACGCGAACTGTCGGCCCAGATTGCACGTTCGCCCAGTAATCAATGTGTGGCCTACCCCGTTGTCCAAACAACACAGAGGGATGGCATTTGCGCTGAAGTGATTGCGCCGGCGCCGGCCCTTGATCCGCGTCGCGCCGAACGGGCGCAGGAGATCGCGTTGCACATCGCGCGCGAACTCGACGTTGTCGGAATGCTCGCTGTTGAGTTATTTGACACGGGCACCGACATTGTCGTGAACGAACTGGCCATGCGTCCCCACAACTCTGGCCACTGGAGCATTGAAGGTGCGGTCACGAGCCAATTTGAAAATCATCTGCGTGCTGTCTTGGACCTGCCACTCGGTGCGCCGCATGCGATTGCACCGTGGTCGGTCATGAGCAACATTCTTGGTGGCGACGTCGGAGACCTGTATTCCGCTTACAGGCATGTGTTTGCGCGCGATCCCGGATTACACGTTCACCTCTACGGCAAGGTTGTTAAACCCGGACGCAAGGTGGGACACGTCACGGCCGTCGGCAGCGACCTGACAGACTTGCAACACAGAGCCGCGCACGCCACCGCATATTTTTCGGGAGAAATCAATGAGTAATCCACGTGTTGCCATCGCTATGGGCAGTGACTCAGACTGGCCGACCATGAAACCCGCCGCGGAGATCCTTGATTCTCTGGGGATCAGCAATGAGCCAATGGTGCTTTCGGCTCATCGCATGCCGACCGAAATGGTCGCTTTCGCACAAGGGGCCCGCGAACAAGGGTTTGATGTGATCATTGCGGGGGCTGGGGGAGCCGCACACCTTCCGGGCATGATCGCCTCCTTGACCACCTTGCCCGTCATCGGCGTTCCCGTTGCTGTTGGCACCCTCGACGGCATGGATTCATTGCTATCCATTGTTCAAATGCCTGCTGGAATTCCAGTTGCGACAGTTGCCATTGGCAATTCCAAGAACGCAGGGCTCCTTGCAGCAAGGATTCTTGGCGTTAGTGATTTGGCAATTGCCCAAACTTTGAGCGATTACTCAGTGGAACTTAACGCCGCCGCGAAGGCGCGTGGCGAAAATCTGAATTAGTGGCCCCTGAGACAGGGAGGCTTAAACGTCGCCCAGTTTCTTTACCTCAATAACCGGGCATTTGTCCATCACCATGGTCATGCCAGCCGATTCGACGCGCTTGGCTGCCTCAGCGTCAATGACATCCAGTTGAAACCAGACAACTTTGGCCCCTGCTGCGATTGCTTGATCAGCAAATTCCCC
>JALRGY010000092.1 GCA_023253325.1 Candidatus Nanopelagicales bacterium
CGCAGGAGCCCTGTGTGAGTTGGTCAATGATGACGGCACCATGATGCGAGCCCCGCGCTGCAGGGAGTTCGCTGATGAACACAATCTCGTCATGATCTCCATCGCGGATTTAATCAAGTATCGACGTAAACATGAGTCGCAGGTGACACTGGTCGCCGACGTAGAATTACCCACCGAATTTGGCGAGTTCAGAGCAGTTGGCTACCGCAGTGATATCGATGGCACCGAGCACATAGCGCTCATCGCTGGAGATATCGCCGATGGCCAGGACATTCTTGTGCGCGTTCACTCGGAGTGTCTGACAGGCGATGTCCTTGGGTCATTGAAGTGTGATTGCGGACCTCAATTACACGCTGCAATGCGTAGGGTGGCACAGGAGGGCAGGGGAGTCGTCTTGTACGTCAAAGGGCATGAGGGTCGCGGCATCGGGCTCATGGACAAATTGCGTGCATATGAACTTCAACAAAAGGGCATGGATACCGTCGATGCTAATTTGGAACTCGGATTGCCGGCTGATGCGCGAGACTATGGCACAGGGGCGCAAATCCTGGCTGATTTGGGAGTGAGGTCTATGCGTCTTTTGACCAATAACCCCACGAAACGTGCTGGGCTTGAAGGATACGGTCTCTCCATTGTTGAGAGAGTCCCTCTGTTGATTGAGCCCAATGATCACAACGCGAGATACATGACCACGAAGATTGATCGAATGGGTCATGAACTCGGATAGCGTTAGTGATGGCGCCCTGTCGCCTGGCGCCCCCGCGGGTTCTCCGTATGACTGGTACCTCCGAGCAACAGAATTATTGAACTCCGGAAACAGCAATGCGGCGGCAATACTTTTTACGCGATTGCGCGAGGAAGACAGTTCTTGTGCCGTGTTGGAGGGGCAAGGCAGGGCGCTCTTTGACGGTAAACGTTACGCCGAGGCGGCAGAGGTGTTGCAGGATCTCGTCGAACTATCACCAGACAACGACTATGCACACTTTGCACTCGGACTGTCTCTTTGGCGCCTACAAGAGTTCGTGCGTGCCCGCGATCATCTTGCTATGGCATTTGTCATGCGACCTGACCGCAGTGAATATGGCACTGCTCTGGCGCAAGTGAAAGCCACTCTGCGAAGTCGAATCGAAGGCGGTATGCCTTTAAATGGGCCGATCAAGGGGCAGGACACTCTGTGAGCGATCTGGATCCAGTTGCTGGGATCAAGACCGACAGTGCCCACTCGCAACCGTTGGCCCAGCGTTTTGACTGCATCCTTTTTGATCTAGACGGTGTGCTTTACAGGGGCTCCCAAGCGATCAAGGGTGCCTCGAAAACAATTAAAACTTTGGGGAGCTTGAACATCGGTCGCAGTTTTATCACGAACAATGCTTCCAAAACGCCGGCACAAGTTGCGGCCCACCTGCGTGAACTTGGAATGGACGCGGCACCGATCGACGTTGCCACATCTCCACAAGCGGCTGTGCAAGTGTTGGAGGACTTTGTCGCGCAAGGGAGAGCATCCGCCAGAGCGCGGGTCTATGTCGTGGGCGGAGAAGGCATCGAGTGGGCCCTGCATGACGGTGGATTCGAGTCAACACGGGATCCCGAGGGCTGCCAGGTGGTCATGCAAGGTTTTGGCCCCCTCGTGACGTGGAGTGAGTTGGCCGAAGCCGCCTATCTCGTGGCGAACGGTGCACTCTGGATCGCTACCAACTTGGACTCCACATTTCCCACCGACAAAGGAATCGCTCCAGGCAATGGCTCATTGGTTAATGCTGTTGCGGCTGCAGCGGGGCGCGGCCCTGACGGCGTTGGTGGAAAGCCAGCACCGGCACTCCTTGAATTTGCGCTTGAGCAATCGGGCGCTCACTACCCGCTCATGGTGGGGGATCGTTATGACACGGATATAGCGGGAGCGATCGCGGTGGGTATTCCGAACTTGCTGGTTCTCTCAGGTGTTTGCGGCCCACAAGAGGTGTGGACCTCGGATCTTCGCTCTGATTACTTGGCCGAGGACGTCACAGCGTTGATTGAAACTTACCCAGACATTGACTTGCACGGGGACAGTGCAACATGTGAAGGGGCGATTGCCACGTTAAATCGTGCGGATAGGTCAGCGAACGTTTCTGGAGGCAGCATGATCAACGGTCTTCGGGCTTTAGAGGCCTTGAAATGGCAACTGCTCGCGGAAGGTTTTGCCGGCAGTGCTCGGGGGTCTGATATCGCTACGCTTGTGAGAGTGGAGTGGCCCGATTCGGGTTTGCTCGAGGGCAAAGAGCGTTAGGGCTATGAGCGAAGGATAATAGGAACATGCTTGAAGGATTACCCAGTATCGGGGCATTGAAGAATTATCTTGAACTTGCCACTGGCTTGACCGAGGTAACGGCATCTAAAGCTAGGGATGCGGCATTTGCACTTATCGCGCAGGGCATGTCACTTGGTACAAAGCAGCCCTCCGAGGTTGCCGCATCTGTTCAACAGGCGGCGGATGACCTTGTGGCCATGAGTAAGACGAATCGAGACATGCTCGTTGGCATGATCCGAACTGAAGTTGACCGAACGGTCGGCCGCATGGGGTTCGTTCGCGAGGATGAATTGGCTGCACTTCGTGCACGTGTTGAGAAACTGGAAACTGCAAGCCAAGAACGAATTGTAAATGGCAGCGCAGTCGTTAACGAATCTGGCGAGTCACAAGGCAAGTCGGAAAACGAACGCGAGCCGCAGGAACCAATCGTTAAGAAGAAAAAGGTGATCGTCAATGAATAGCGAACGTTTCGAGGTTCAGGACGTAGGCGTTGAGGTCTCCGAACTCGAGGAAACCAGTGCACCGATTACCGATGAAACACCCGTGGTTGAAGCGGATTCCGATGCTGATGCGCAGGGCGATGTCATGCTCTTGGCCGAAGCCACGGATCCCGATCTCGTGCTGCCGGTATGGGAAGCTACTGGGAACGTTGAAGTTGACCAGGCCTTAGAAATGATTCAACTCCTTGATTCTGAAGATGTACATCAACACCCAGAAGTTCTCGGGGAAGTGCACTCTCAACTTCATGGCCTTATGTCACAACTTGATAGGTAAGTGTGCGACGCCTTGATGCTGAGCTAGTAACTCGAGGGCTCGCGCGGTCACGTGCAGAGGCTCAATTGGCAATCACTGAAGGTCGAGTAGTAGTCGAGGGCATGCCCGCAACCAAAGCTGCACGGACCGTGTCACCGCAGTCCAGTATCAAGCTCGTTGAATTAGAAAAGTCTTATGTCTCGCGGGGCGCTTTCAAACTGATCGGGGCCCTAGATGCCTTTGGCATTGATGTCGCAGGTGCAGTTGTACTCGATGCAGGGGCATCAACAGGGGGATTCACTGAGGTCGTTCTTGAGCGGGGTGCGACAAAGGTATTAGCCGTCGATGTCGGATACGGGCAACTTGCTTGGTCACTGCGCTCTGACGATCGGGTGGTCGTGATGGAACGCACGAATGTCCGGCATCTGGAACCTGAAATGTTGTCCGTGGTGCCCAATTTGGTTCTCGCGGACCTGTCGTTCATTTCCCTTACGTCAGTACTTCCTGCTCTGTCCAAAGTCGTGGCGCCGTCCGGCGAGATGGTGCTGATGGTCAAGCCGCAATTTGAAGCAGGTAAAGCAATCGTCAATGCGCATCACGGAGTCATCAAAGACCCGGAGGTACGGGTGTCATGTGTTGTAAAAGTCGCGCAATGTGCAATTGATGCTGGTTGGTCAGTCGCTGGTATCGCGGCCAGCCCGCTGCCGGGGCCTAAAGGTAATGTCGAGTATTTTCTGTGGCTTAGTCACAGCTTCGATGTCCTGGCTATGCAGACGGACGAAGATGCAGCAGACTTAGAGGCGCTGGTCAGGCAAGCCGTTGCATTAGGACCATCATGAGTAGCCAAGGGAGGTGTTTCCATGAGTCATCGCGATAGAGAGGGTGACAGTCCAGTGGAGTCACCTCTGCGCGCGCCTGCTCGGGTCCACATTGTTACCAATAGCCAGTCCGATCAAGCAAGGATTCTCGAGGCGCGTGCGCGGCAGGGACTGGAGTCACAGGGCATTGCGGTGAGCATTGAGCCAACTGACTCTGAAGTCGGTCCCGTCGGCCTTGACGTGCACAGGGATGCCGGTTTGTCTGCACAAGACTTGATTCTGGTGCTGGGCGGCGACGGCACCATGCTGCGCGCGGCAGAAGTGGGTAGGGCCTCAGGGGCCGCAATTTTAGGTGTCAACCTCGGCCACGTTGGCTTTCTCGCTGAAGCCGAGCACGAGGACATCAACTTTGTCATTGAATCCATTGTTCGGGGAGATTGGGTTGTTGAGGAGCGAACTGCTCTAGATATATCGGTCATGGGTAGTCCCGCTGGCGGGTCCGCTCCAATCCTTGCGTCAACGTGGGCCTTGAATGAGATCAGTGTGGAAAAACAGGCACGGGAGAAAATGATCAGCGTCCTGGTTGACGTGGACCATAGGCCTCTGAGCAGGTGGGGGTGTGATGGCGTCATTTGTGCAACTCCAACTGGATCCACCGCCTATGCATTTTCAGCGGGCGGGCCAGTGATCTGGCCCGAGGTGAGGGCCTTGCTGCTGGTTCCGATCAGTGCCCATGCGCTGTTTGCCCGACCATCGGTTATCGCACCGACAAGCGTGATTGGTCTTGACCTTGCACGTGATTCACCTGCGGTTCTGTGGGCTGATGGTCGTCGAATGCTCAACCTTGAGGGTGGCTGCCGCATCGAGGTTAAAGCCCATGCGTCCCCTGTTAGATTCGCTCGATTAATCACAGCACCGTTCACCGATCGCTTGGTTGCAAAATTTGAGTTGCCCATCGATGGTTGGCGTGGGAAGAAATAATCATGATCGAGTCTCTGGAAATTCGGAATCTCGGTTTAATCGACGCGGCGGAAATTGAATTCTGTTCTGGACTAACTGTCATCACAGGTGAAACAGGCGCAGGAAAGAGCATGGTACTCAATAGTGTGAACCTACTCAGTGGGCGCAGGGGTGGTGCTGACCTTGTCACGTCGGGTGCGACCACATGTCATGTAACGGCGAGCTTCATGGTTTCTGACATCTGGGTCAATTCACATCATCAGGAACTGCAAGAGCGTGGCGCCGAGGTGGAGCCAGGTGTTGAGGAAACTGAATACTCGCTTTTGGTCTCACGCGAGGTCACCTCACAGGGACGTAGCAAGACCTTTCTCGGTGGCAGGCACGTTCCATTGGGTGCGCTCAGTGATTTTGGGGATTCGCTAATTGCGATTCATGGTCAGGCCGAGCAGCAGTTGTTGAGGGATCCTGATTCCCAACGCGAGCTCATCGATCGGGCCGGGGGCGAGAAACTCAGGCAGGCCCTCGCCGTGTATCAAGAAACTCGAACTTCATGGCGTTCCCTTCGCAAGCGTCGTCAGAATTTAATGGCCAGCCGCTCGGAGAATGAGTTAAAACTGCAAGTGCTGCAACTTGGAATCGCTGAGATCGAAAGTGTGGACCCTCTCACGGGAGAAGACGCTGAGATCGAGGCTCAGTTGCAGGTGATGCGTAATTCTTCTGACTTGAGAGAAGCCACAGCTCATGCGAATGTGGCACTTGGAGGATCCGATGCTCACCCAGGGGGCGTGATCGGTGGATTAGAACAGGCGCTTCGAGAATTGGAACGCGCGCAAGCCATGGACCCGCTTCTGGAGCCCTTTGTCGCGAGGTTGAAAAGCGGAATTTCCGAGACGCTTGATATCGACGCCGAGATCTCGCAGTATCGGAGCAACCTAGAGGCGGATCCGGCTGTCCTCGAAGCACTCGAGCAGCGTTATGCCGCAATCAAAAATTTGTGCAAGAAATATGGGCCAGGAATTCCTGAGGTACGAGAATGGGAGCGTGTGGCGCGAGTCGAATGTGAGCAGTTGTTGACAACCCCTGAGGAATTTGAGCAACTTGATCTCGACATCGAAAATGCGGGCCGTGCATTGACCGCAGCGGGGGAGGCTCTGAGCGTATTAAGGGGTGAAACTGCGAAAGTAATAGGCGTTGGCATCGAGAGTGAGCTCCGAGAACTTGCCATGCCTCACGCAAAAATTCGGATTGATGTCGAGTCCGAATCAGACCTATCAAAATGGACAAAGCTTGGAGCTGATGTCGTCACGTTCCAGATCGCTGCCCACGAGGGCGCTGATTATCGGCCAATTGGCAAAAGTGCTTCAGGTGGTGAACTCAGCAGACTGATGTTGGCGATTGAGGTAGTCCTTGCAGGTAAGGCCCCGATTCCAACCATGATCTTTGACGAAGTCGATGCAGGCATTGGCGGAGCCGTAGCGGTGGAGGTAGGGCGCCGATTGGCTCGGTTGGCGGAATTCACTCAGGTGATTGTGGTGACCCACCTACCGCAGGTGGCCGCTTTTGCGCAGCGGCATTTTGTGGTTGAAAAAGAGGAATCCAACTCTCGAGTTGCCGCACGTGTGGCTGAAGTGACGGGAGATGCCAGAACTAGAGAGATCGCCCGAATGTTGTCTGGGCTCTCGGACTCGGTGAGCGGTGCAGCACATGCGGATGAACTACTGGCACTTGCGGCAAATCGCTGAGATTTGCGCGAGCCTTACACCGCGAGACACCGGTGCTGATAGTCTGAACTCCCGTGGAGAAAACTTCAACAAAGCACATATTCGTAACAGGCGGAGTAGCGTCATCACTCGGTAAAGGTCTCACC
>JALRGY010000093.1 GCA_023253325.1 Candidatus Nanopelagicales bacterium
GATTACGATCACCTTCCTGAGCAGGCATTTTTCATGTGTGGTGGCATCGAAGACGTTGAGAAAAATGCGGCTGCATTGGCAAAGGACAGCTAAATGGCTGATCAACTCGAAGTTGCGGTTGTCTCCGCTGAGCGCTCACTGTGGTCTGGGAAGGCCAAGAGCGTTTCGGCGAAGACACCCGAAGGTGATGTCGGAATTCTTCGTGGACACGAGCCCATGCTCGCTCTCCTGGTTGAGGCACCCCTTCGCATTGAGTTAGAAGACGGAACCAAGATCTTCGTCGCAGTTCATGGTGGGTTCTTTTCAGTGGACAGCGATAAAGTCAATGTCATTGCTGAGACCGCGGAACTCGCGGAGGAAGTTGATCTTGAACGTGCGCAGGCTGCGTTAGCACGCGCCAAGGCTGAAGCCGATGAGCAGGATTTATCAGCTCTCCGTCGCGCTGAAACTCGAATTCAGGTTGCTGGTGTGGCCAAGGGAGTACGCTCGTAGTCTGCGCGAAAACCTGTTCCTAACTCTGGGTTTTTTGAACTGCACCGGGTGCCCAAAGGACATCGCCTCCGTTGTCCTTGTTGGACACGCGGGCGAGAATGAAAAGTAGATCGCTCAACCTATTTAAATAGGTTGCAGTCAATGGATTCATTCCACCGTGATACGCGTCCAGCGCGGCCCACGTTGAACGTTCCGCACGTCTCGTGACGGTTCGGGCCACATGCAGATGCGCTGCGGTCATGGTGCCACCCGGAAGCACAAAGGACCGCAGTGGTTCAAGAAGTGCGTTGAAGTCATCACAGGCCTTTTCAAGCCGCTCGATGTAGGGATCACGCACCCGGAGTGCAACGGGGGCGCCGTCGTCATCCTCACCATCTCTAACGGGTGTGCACAAATCCGCGCCGACATCAAAGAGGTCATTCTGTATGGAAATCAGGAGTTCAATAACCTCTGGCTCGAGCTCACCCGTGTTGGTTGCGCTGCTAACAACCATCCCAATCGTGCAATTGGCTTCATCCACATCGGCATATGCCTTCAATCGTGGGTCATTTTTGCCAGTTCGACTCATGTCACCGAGTGAGGTGGTGCCGTCGTCGCCGGTTCGGGTGTAAATGCGTGTGAGATTGACCATGAATGGGACTCTATCGGCACTCGGGCATTTTGGCTTCCCTACTATGCGCAGGTGGAGTTTTTTAGAGTTGTGGGAGGAAACCGGCTCAGTGGGACGGTCAATGTCCCAGGGGCGAAGAACTCTGTCTTGAAATTGATGGCGGCCACGCTCTTGGCACCGGGAACCTCGACACTGACCAATGTCCCTGAAATCGAAGATGTCACGATCATGGCCGAGTTGCTACGTAGGCTTGGCT
Organism: Candidatus Nanopelagicales bacterium; assembly: GCA_023253325.1. Taxonomy (GTDB): domain Bacteria; phylum Actinomycetota; class Actinomycetes; order S36-B12; family S36-B12; genus UBA4592. Next base: position 1,359 of record JALRGY010000093.1, read on the forward strand.
GTGAGGTCACCCAGGCCGAGGGTGTTGTGACGATTACCGTCCCCGAGAGACCTGACCATCGGGCTGATTACGACCTAGTGCGGAAAATGCGAGCTTCTATCTGCGTGCTCGGTCCACTCATTGCTCGATGCGGTGCCGCCGATGTTGCAGTGCCAGGTGGTGACAACATTGGTTCCCGGGGATTAGACATGCATGTTGACGGCCTGCGGCGCATGGGGGCACAGGTGAGCAATGAGCATGGCTATTTGCTCGCTGAGGCTGCTCAACTCAATGGGGCAAACGTGTTTCTTGAATTCCCCAGCGTTGGAGCAACGGAAACGCTTGTGATGGCCGCGGTGACGGCGCAGGGCGTAAGCACCTTGGAAAACGTTGCCCGCGAGCCTGAGATCATTGATATTTGCCACATGCTGAATGAAATGGGTGCCGACATTGGAGGCATTGGAACGTCGACACTGACCATCAGGGGGGTGGCAGGATTGAATCCGGTTTCTCACCGAGTTGTTTCAGATCGAATAGTGGCAGGAACTTGGGCGGTGGCTGCAGCCATGACAGGTGGGGACATCACAATCAACGGCGTGAAGCCGATCCATCTTGATGTGCCATTGGACAAGCTGGCAACCGCAGGCGCATCGATTGAGCGCCATGAGGATTCTTTTCGGGTCAAAATGTCACAGCGCCCACAAGCCGTCGACATTGTGACATTGCCATATCCGGGGTTCCCCACAGATTTACAGCCCCAATTCATTGCTATGAACGCTATTTCGCACGGCGCGGCATTGGTAACAGAAAATCTTTTCGAAGCTCGATTTAGGTTTGTTCAAGAATTGGCACGATTGGGGGCCGATGTTCGCACTGATGGTCACCACGCATTGATACGAGGCAAGGCCGAACTCTCAGGTGCCCCGGTGGAGGCAACGGATATTCGGGCAGGTGCCGGACTTGTCCTCGCGGGCCTCGTCGCACAAGGAGAAACCTTCGTGTACGGAGCGGAGCACATTGACCGAGGATACGCAGGGTTCGTGTCCGTATTAACCGATCTTGGTGCGCACATCAGCCGGATAACAGACTGAGGGCTCTCTCTTGATCATTGGGCCACACCATGACTCGAGGCCCTTCTAGTGTCTGTGCGAGATTGGCTTTGATTCCGTTGTCCTCGAGTTTGCGGCGAAGCATTTCACCATCGATGTAAGAACCAGGTGTCGCCACGCACACGAGCAAGCCGTACTCGTCAACGGTGCCGGCTCGCGGTGCGGACGCAACGACCGAAGTTCCTCGGGCATAGGCCCAGCGAAGCACAAGGACCATTGCGCCAATGCCGAGTAGGGCAATGATCGGACCGAAAACATAAGAGAAACTATTGCCTATCTGCACGGCTCCTATTTTCGCTGAGAAAGGTGATCTTGGCGACTTTTGAACGGTAGGTCCTGCTCATTTACGCGGGATTCGCTACCCTTCCCAGATGGCGGACTCACCCTGGATTATGCGGACCTACGCGGGTCACTCCTCGGCCAAAGAGTCCAATGCCCTGTTTCTGAGAAATCTTGCCAAGGGGCAAACAGGCCTGTCCATCGCATTTGATTTGCCCACCCAAACAGGACATGACCCAGATGACTCCATGGCCCGTGGAGAAGTGGGCAAGGTCGGAGTCTCGATTGCATCGATCGAGGACATGCGGCAGCTCTTTGCCGACATTGATTTAGCCACAATGAACACGTCCATGACCATCAATGCGACGGCAGTGTGGCTTTACGCCCTTTACCTAGCTGTCGCTGATGAACAAGGCTCTGAGCGCGAGCAACTTTCGGGTACCACCCAGAACGATATTATTAAGGAGTACCTCTCCAGGGGAACTTATGTATTTCCACCTGCACCCTCACTTGATCTCGCAACCGATCTCGTTGCATTCTCAGTTGAGAACACGCCCAAGTGGAATCCCATCAACATTTGTAGTTACCACCTGCAGGAAGCGGGAGCGACTCCCGTTCAAGAAGTTGCTTTTGCGCTCGCAACCGCGATAGCGGTCTTGGACTCGGTGCGTGAGAAAACTGATGTGGAGTTCACACATGTTGTTTCACGCATTTCATTTTTTGTGAACGCAGGCGTGCGTTTCATCGAAGAGATGTGCAAAATGAAAGCGTTCGCGCGCCTGTGGGATGAGTTGTTGGTCAATCGCTATGGAGTCACGGATTCTAAGGCGCGTAGGTTCCGCTATGGCGTCCAAGTGAACTCTCTCGGTTTGACCGAGGCGCAACCAGAAAACAACGTTCAAAGAATCATGTTAGAAATGTTGGCTGTCACTCTGGCCAAAGACGCTCGTGCTCGCGCGGTTCAGTTGCCCGCGTGGAATGAAGCCATGGGGCTGCCTCGACCATGGGACCAGCAGTGGTCGCTTCGCATGCAGCAGGTGTTGGCACTTGAAAGTGATCTTCTCGAGTACGACGATATCTTTGCGGGCTCAACGGTAATCGAAGCCAAAGTTGATCAGATGATGACCAGTATGCAGGCAGAGCTTGATCGCATTCTTGAACTTGGGGGAGTTGTTGCGACTCTAGAATCGGGGTACTTGAAGAGTTCGCTCGTGGCCTCGCATGCGCAGCGTCGTGCTGACATTGAATCGGGGGCGTTACCGATAGTTGGCGTCAATGTCCACACCAACTCTGAAAAAAGTCCGCTGACAGATTCAGTGGAGTCCACCATCTTCGTGGTTGATCAAGCCGTTGAGCAGGACCGTATAGCTGAGGTGCAGGAATGGAAAAGTAAACGTGACCCGCATCGTGTGGTAGCTGCGATCGCTCTTCTGGAGAACGCTGCTCAAACGGGTCGAGGAATTGTTGAGGCAAGCATTGAAGCGGCCAAGGCGGGCGTAACAACAGGTGAGTGGTCGGCCGTAATGCGGGCGGTGTTGGGTGAATACCGCGCACCCACGGGAGTGAGCGACTCGGTGATACACGACACTGAGGGAATCAAAAGTGTTCGCGAGCGCGTTGCAAGAATCTCTCGGGACCGTGGTGTCCCCCTGCGCATGCTGGTGGGTAAGCCTGGACTCGATGGGCATTCCAATGGCGCAGAACAAATCGCGGTTAGGGCCAGAGACTGTGGTTTTGAGGTTATTTACCAAGGCATTCGACTCTCCCCGCAGGACATCGTTTCCGCTGCCATCGCTGAGGATGTAGATGTCATCGGCCTTTCCATTCTCTCCGGTTCCCACCGCACCCTGGTGCAGGAAATCCTTGAAAAGCTTCAGAATTCCGATGCAGGTGACATTCCTGTAGTGGTGGGAGGAATCATCCCGCCTGAAGACGCACAATGGCTTCTTGCGCAAGGAGTGAAAGCTGTTTTCACGCCACGAGATTATGACGCAACCCAGATCATGAACACAATTGTCGATGTGATTGACGCATGAGGCTTGTCATTGCCCATTGCTCAGCTCAATACGACGGTAGATTGAGCGCTCACCTCCCTCCAGCGACCAGACTGTTGGTGTTCAAGGCTGATGGCTCCGTCCTCATCCATTCCGATGGCGGGTCATATAAACCACTCAACTGGATGAGCCCACCATGTTCCGTGAGTGAAAACCCTGATGGGGGTGAGCATGGGGCGGGTGAATTCGTCGTCACGAATAGAGCAGGTGAAGTACTCACAATCACTGTTCATGAACTGCATAGTGATTCAACGCATGAATTGGGGCAGGATCCCGGTTTGATCAAAGATGGTGTGGAAGCACACCTGCAAAAACTTTTAGCCGAGAATCTGGGCGCATTGGGCGACGGATATTCATTGATACGTCGGGAGTATCCAACGGCCATTGGGCCCGTTGATTTACTGGTAAAAGATCCTCAGGGGTCAACCGTCGCTATTGAAATTAAGCGCAGGGGCGAAATCGACGGAGTTGAACAGCTCACCCGATACCTCGAACTTCTCAATCGCGATCCATTGATAGCGCCAGTCGCGGGCGTATTCGCGGCCCAGGAAATTAAGCCACAAGCACGGACATTGGCGGCAGATCGCGGAATTGTGTGCATCACACTTGACTATGAAGCGATGAAAGGCACCGATGACTCGTCATCACGATTGTTTTGATTTCAGCCTAATGGAGAGAGGTAGTCATCATGTCTGAGAATGCAAATGCCAATGAGGCAGGCATCGTCACGGTCGGGGTTGTGGGCCTTGGAACCATGGGGTCGGGAATCATTGAGATCGTTGCCCGTCACGGCTATCGCGTGATCGGCGTCGACGTAAGTGTTGAAGGGGTTGAGCGTGCACGTGAGCGAATTCAAGGCTCCATGGCCAGGGGTTTGGCCAAGGGAAAATTGACCCAGGATCAGATTAATGAAACCAACGCGGGGCTCACATTAACCATTGACATTGATGAGTTAGCGCAGTGTGATCTAGTCATTGAAGCAATCACCGAAGACCTCGAAGCCAAGCGAGTCATTTTTCAGCAGCTTGATACCCTCCTGCCCGCTCACGCAATTTTGGCCACGAATACATCGGCATTGTCAGTGACCGATATATCCGTCTCTACGGAACGCCCAAGTCGTGTGGTCGGACTGCATTTCTTCAACCCCGCTACGGTCCAGCGTTTTGTTGAAGTGATTCAAACTGTCACGACTGATCCAGCTGTTGTCGCTGCCGCAGTTGCTTTCGTCGAATCCCTTGGAAAGGAACCAGTGGTCGTGGGTGACAGGGCGGGGTTTATTGCAAATGCACTTCTGTTCGGTTACCTCAATCAAGCGGTCACCATGTACGAACAAAAATATGCATCTCGTGAGGACATTGATGCTGCAATGAAACTCGGATGCGGCTTGCCCATGGGTCCGCTTGCACTCCTTGACCTCATTGGACTCGATACGTCCTTACAAATCCTTGACACCATGTATCACCAGAGCAGAAATCGCCTTCATGCACCTGCTGCGCTACTCAAGCACATGGTGTCGGCGGGACTGCTTGGACGTAAGTCAGCACATGGGTTTTATACCTACGAGGGCGCCAACACTCCGGTCGTGATTCCTGATTCCCTTACCCCTAAGCCTGATGACGCGTCCGCAACAATTGTCATTAAGAAGGTTGCGGTCTTTGGTTCCGGCACGATGGCAACGGGAATCGTCTCTGTTTTCGCCACCGCTGGTATTCCCGTAACGGCCGTAACCCGCAGCCCTGAAAAATCAGCCAAAGTGGTCGCGGATCTGACCAAGTCATGGGACAAACTCGTGAGTAAAGGAAAGATTGATCAGGAACGTGCTGACAATTATCGTGCGAATGTTTCGACGGCTGAGGATGCTGCACAGGTTGAAGCGGATCTGGTTATTGAGGCAATCGCT
>JALRGY010000094.1 GCA_023253325.1 Candidatus Nanopelagicales bacterium
CTTGGTGGCCTCGGACACATGGGTGTGAAAATTGCTCACGCAATGGGCGCGGATGTCACTCTCATAAGTCACTCAGCACATAAAGGGGCTGACGCGCGAGCACTGGGCGCCAACAACTTCCTACTGTCCAGCGACAGAGGGCAAATGAAAGCCGCTCGTTACACATTCGATTTGATTATCAACACTGTCGCGGTCAACATTGATGTTGATCAATACCTGTCACTTCTCAAACTCGATGGCACCATGGTCATGGTGGGGATTCCAACCGAGCCCATTTCAATCCGCACGTTCTCATTGGCCATGGCACGCCGACGCGTTGCAGCTTCAAACATCGGTGGCATCGCAGAAACCCAGGAGATGCTCGACTTCTGTGCCGAACATGGCTTCGGTGCCGATATTGAAATTATCGATGCCCAAGAGATCAACACAGCCTGGGAGCGCGTGATCAACAGCGATGTCAAGTACCGTTTTGTAATCGATACTTCATCGATGTAAAACGCTGCCTATTTCCACGCAGGATCAACAGGAACAGGGTGTTCCCCGTGATCACGATGATCGCAAAAGCAAGTGTTACCGGCCACGGGTTAAAGAACACAAGGGGAACCCAACTCACAATGGAGATCCAGTGAACCCACTCGGCCCTGCGTAGTTCGACGAGGTACCGATCAATGTGCTCAACATTTCGCCCGGGAATGCTGCTCTTACTTTCTCCACCAAAGGTGTCGCCCAATTCCGGTAAGTTACGAGCGAGTTTGCTGGTGCGAAAAAAACGAAAGAACCGGGGTTTCTCCCAAGGCATCAGGGTGAGTGGAAACCGGTCACTTCCCAATTTCTCCACTTGAATTCGCGGCGCAACCGCGCCCACCCCAATGGAAATACCCGCAACAATGACAATGTCGATGCCAATGAGCAACAGCCAGGCTGTCACCGAATCAGGAGTCATCACGCGCGCGTGTCCCACTCCCCATAACCATCCAGCAGTTCCCGATAAATATCGAGATGACCATTGTGGCGGGCGTTCTCATCAATCATGTGTAGGTAGACCCAGCGCAGCGAGGGGCGCTTGCCATTTGGATTGGCACGAACCGCGAGATCACCCAGTTGCATGCCCGTGGCAATCTGTCGGCTTCGATCACACTCTTCTGCGTAACCGGCCAGCAGCGTCTCCATGGTTTCATCATCAGAAATAATGAACTCGAGGTCGAGCTCCGTGTCATTCCAATCCATTGGGACTCCGTCTTCGCCAGCAAGCTGGCGCCTGAACCACCAGCGCTCAACGTTAGTCAGGTGTTTGAGAATTCCGGCCACGCTCGTGTTCGAGGGCCCAAGTTTGCGCCTGGCATCGCTCTCGCTGATCCCCGCGCACTTGGCAACCACGATTTCACGGGTCTGCTCCAAGTGGGCTTCGAGCATTTCACGCTCACCCGATTTTTCAATGTCAAAAGTCATGTGGCAATCCTAGGGATGGCTAAAAGAATCGGCCAGGGCTTTCGCCCAGGCCGTCTGCGGCGAGGGAGGGATTTGAACCCCCGGAGGGTTTCCCCTCGGGCGCTTTCAAGGCGCCTGCAATCGGCCGCTCTGCCACCTCGCCATGGAAATTCCCCGACATATCACTCGTGCAATATTGCTCGTGCAATCTGCACCATCGGATATATCAAACTTGCAATACCGCATAAAAATCGCGCGCCATTGGGCAGTTCTCAGGATTGACCGCCGCCAAGCGTATCTGACCACCAAAAATATTTTCCGAGTGCTGCATCCAAATGGGCACTTTCACCAGTAATAGGGGTAACAGCACGACAAATGAACACTCAAATGAAGGAGAACCTCATGAAATCTGCTCGAACCCTTGGACAGCGATCGGCCATTATGGCCGGTGCTTTGCTCGTCCCAGCTGGACTTTTCGCCGCACCCGCCATGGCGGCCGACGAAGCAACCGTCTCTGTGCTCCATGCGATCCCAGCAGGATCCGGCGCTGACATCGTTGACGTGTACGCAGGCGATGCCCTTTTGATCGATAACTTCACTCCAGGATCACTCGAAACTTTGATGGTTCCAGCAGGGTCCTATGACCTCGGGGTGTACGCAGATGGCTCAACCCCAGCAGATAGCGATGCTGTGCTTGAAGCCCTCGGCGTCGAGGTGCCCGCAGGCGCCAATGCCACCGTCACCGCAAACCTAGATGCAGATGGTGCTCCAGCCCTGAACGTCTACGTCAATGACATTTCGGAACTTGCAGCAGGCGATGCACGACTGACCGTTCGTCACATTGCAGCAGCCCCCGCAGTTGACATTTTGGCTGATGGCAACGTTCTTTTTGCCAATGTGGTCAATCCCGAAGAGGGCATCGCTGATGTCCCCGCCGGAACCTACTCCGCAGAGGTGGCACTGGCAGGAACTGACACCATCGCGCTCGGACCAGCAGATCTGGATCTCGCTGAAGGCGCAAACACAATCGTCTACGCCTGGGGATCGGCAGAAGCCGGCAATCTGGCCCTAGCCACCCAGGTAATTAGCGGCCTGGACGGCATGCCCGATGGCGTCCCAGCCGGTGGCGGTGCAACCGCTGGTGGCGATAACGCAGCACTGATCGCTGCGGGCCTGATGACCGTTGCAGCAGTTGGTATCGCAGGAGCTGCAGTGCGACTCAACCGCAGCCGGGCGTAACCGAACATCTCAGTAAATGACCAGACCCCGTCCCGCCATCTTCGTCCTGGGATTCAGCTTCCTCCTCCTAGCTGTCTCCTCGGTATGGTTTGTCATGGCGGGGTCTGGTCCACTTGGTAGTTCAGAAGATGCATCAACCCAAGAAATCACAACCATTGGCCAGAGTCGAAGCAATCCTGATTCCCCAGAGGTGGTCCCGACACCTCCCGCCCGGATAGGTACGGCGGTAACAAGTGAACCGACACCCTTTGCACCAACTCCTGTGGCAATCAGCATTCCCGGGCTGTCGGTTGACACTGCCGTGATTCCCGTCGGTGTTGACACCGATGGCCAGGTCAGGATTCCTCAAAATATCGATCGTGTTGGCTGGTACAAATTTGGTGCAAAGCCCGGATCTGGCATCGGATCCAGCGTGATCGTTGGGCACAAAGATGGCCGCAACTATGGCAAAGGGGCCTTCTACAACCTTGGAAACCTCAAGCCCGGGGACTCAATAGCCCTCACAACCGAATCAGGCGAACAGCTGAACTACCTCGTCACAGGGCGCGAATCTATTGTCAAAAAAGAACTACCCGTCAGGGAACTCTTTCGCGAGAGTGGCCAAGAAGTACTCACCCTGATCTCGTGTTCGGGCAACTACATACCCGGGGTTGGGTATGACCAGAATGTGATTGTGACCGCCGTGCCGAATTCGGAGGCATGATGGACACTAGGGGCAATGAAACCAACCGACGTGACGCTATCCAAGCCGCGGCGCATCAGCGGGATCATGCCTCGGAACGGTCGATCGGCTTCATCATGAGAGAGGTCGCAGACGAGGCACTCGCATCGCGATTCACTTTGGGAGATGAGTCCGTGCTGAGAGATGTATATGAACGCTGGTCGTCATTAGTTTTCACCATCGCCCTGCGCTCCACGGGCAACAAAGAGGATGCGGCAGACATCACCCAACTGGTTTTTATTTCCGCATGGAAAGGTAAAGAGGGCTTTGACATGAATGCTGGAACTTTGCCCGGTTGGCTGCTCGGAATTTGCCGGCGAAAAATAGCTGACCACTTTGGTAGCAAAGCGCGCAAGGAAATACCCACCGAGCATGAAGCCCTGCAAGCCGCTGATAACCCATTTGACTTTGGACTCGGATCAGCCGGCAACTCGGTTGACGCAACAATCGATCGCGTTGTCCTAGCGAGCGAACTGGCCCGTCTGGGCGATCCGCAAAAAAAGATCATGGAACTTGCCTTTTTTAACGACCTTACGCACGCTCAGATCGCTAGTCTTCTCAACCTGCCCCTTGGAACCGTGAAAAGCCATATACGTCGATCACTTGATCGTCTCAAAAACCGATTGGAGGCCGCAAGTGTCGCATCTTGATTCAGACACAATCGCTCTGATCGCATTGGGTGAACAGGTTGACCTGCAAGACACCATCCACGTAACCGGCTGCCCAAAATGCCAATCTGCACTCGATGAATTGCGCGCGGTGGTGACAACTGCTCGCTCGATCACCGACTCAGATCGCCTCGTGGCCCCGCCCGAATCAGTATGGAATGGCATCGCTCAGGCTGTTAACGCACCCACGTCACCGGCATCACCTGAGTCAATCGTTACCGAAATGGATACAGCTCGCCGAGCTCCTCAACGCCGCGCCGGTTGGTTCGCCCTGGCTGCGAGCGTCGGTGTTGTAATCGGTGGACTCGGCACATTCGCCGCCTTGGAACTTTCAGCATCCAACACAGCGCCCGCAGTGATCGCACAAGCCAGTCTTGAACCTTTGCGCGATGGTGAGCAACCGGCCCAGGCGACGGTTCAACAGATCGATGGCAATGACGTTCTCGTTGTCCAAACCAGTGGTCTGCCGGCGACGGATGGTTTCTATGAAGTCTGGCTGCTCGCACCTGATGCACAGTCCATGGTTTCGGTCGGGATGCTGGACACCAATGACAGCGGTTCATTCCCGTTGCCACCGGGCATGAATCTCAACCAGTACCCCGTTGTGGACATTTCCTTGGAGCATTTTGATGGGGACGCGAGCCACAGTGCCGACAGTGTTCTGCGTGGCAAGCTCGAAATTTAGATTTACTCAGCTGCCTCAATAGGCATATCGGCTTTGCCGGCCTTGCGTCGGTCGAGGAACAGTCCCACCACCGTGAGAACGAGTGAAACAAAGAGAACGCTTGTCACGATCTCGGCCACGCTGTTGTGGCGCCACCCCGCAACGATTACAACGAGTACACCCAATGCTCCCCAAACTGCCAAAACCGCACGCCTGTCTTGTGCTGCAAGTCGTGCATAAAGCAGAACCTGCACCAATGCGAAAGCTGATCCCTCGAGCGCAAACAGCCAAGCCTCTGAGCCCAACTCCTCATACTGAGATCCACCAAGAATCCCGATAACAAGTTCGCCCGCAAACAGACTGGCGGACGTAATTATTAGGCCCAGCACCGCCGTCATTCCTGTTGCTAGGTAAACGGCGCGCGTTGAATCTCCAGCACTCATCTTGGGGAATAAAACAATGATGATGGCATTGGGCAGGAAGAACGCAATTTTTGCGAGCAAAACTCCAACCGAGTATTCACCAGAAAGATCCTCGGTGAGAAAAATGCGTGCCAAAAGAACATCAATATTTGTCAGGGTGAAAAGCACGATGAGTGCGTGGGCAACGTGGCCGAATTCCACACCAATTCCATCGGTAAGTTTTTTGCTGAAAGTTCGTGGACAAATAAGTTGGTAACTAATCGCGGCCCCAACCGCACAGCCAACCAGAATTCCAATGCCCACACCTGTAACGCTCTGCAGGACGACAACACCCACTATGCCGCCGAGGGCCCGCCCCATGCCATTTGCGATGAACGCAATTGACAGCTTGATGTGTTCCTCGCGGCCTTGGGCAATTCCCATGGCTGCGGACCCCACGACCACGAATGCCAGCGAGGCAATGCCGGTGACAACAGCGACCACGGGAATCGCAAAAATCGTGCTGACTGGCCACGCGGCAATAAAGGCGACAACGACAATTCCCAGCCCAACGAATACCGAGAGGCGAATTGCCTGGCCCTCAACTTCTGCCCTATTGGCCGCCATCGCGGTCGAGACCCTGCGAGCAGTCAGCGCCTGGGTTGAGATTCCGAGAGTCGCAATGATCACCAACAGACCCAGGAGTGCACCCAAGGCTCCAAAGTCGGCTTGATCAAGGATTCTGGCCGAAACCATGCTCAGTAGGTAGGCGGTTCCGTTGCCAATGAGGGTCGCGGCTCCCACGAAAATCAGTCCCTTGGCCATCACGGACTTCGAGCCAGAATTCGCGCCAGGCTCTCTGGACACTGAGTCGCTCACGAGAGTGCACTCTATCTGCGCCCCCTGAGCAAGCACAGATCACGCGCCACAAATAAGTGAAAGCACTGTTTTTCAACAGATTTCATCTATGAGGAACCACTCGTGACTTGTGTCACAGACTTGTCGCAAACATGTCCGAATATCGGTCGTTACTATTCCGTTATCTTTCGAATCCGTTTAGCGTCTCCACTCTGATGCACACGGTCAGCCTCCACTCGGGGTCTGATCCGCACACCGAGTCGGGGGACGAGGAGATCAGATGCACCGCACGAATGGCAATGCGCACCAAGGCACCACCGAGCCTGCTTCCCTGGGTTCGGAGTCCCACCACAAGCACCCCCTGCTCTCACTCACCATGGCAATTGTCATGACCGCACTTGGGCTTATTGCATTCACCAATACCGCTGCATCAGCACATACGAGTTCTACCAAGTCCACTGAGTCCATGCAGTCCAAGGCGAAAGTGCAATCAACCGCCCTGGCAGACCGGTTAGCCGCTCCTCAAGAGCTACTGGTCACCGCAATCGACTCCACCGGCAATGAAGACGCCCACCAGTTGCGTACCAACGGTGTTGCCAA
>JALRGY010000095.1 GCA_023253325.1 Candidatus Nanopelagicales bacterium
GATTGTTATGAAGGGCACAGCAGGCATGGCCAATACATTTGCCGGTACCGAGCCAAGACCAATGGGAACACCCATGGCGAACAGAACCGGGAGCGTGGCAATTTGTGCGGCAATGGTCAACACCGCGGCGCCCAGCACTACTGGTGGCGTTCGTTGAATAACAGGTATCTGCCCAGCGCGTGAAAGCAGAACTGGAGTGAGAAGGATTAGCCCAGCAGTAGCACTCACTGAAAGCGCGAAGCCCCAGGCAATTCCCAGGCTTGGGTCGAACAAGAGCAAAATGATGACCGCCGTCGCAAGAATCGATGGGCCCGCTCGCCGGCCCCCAACGAGAAGGGTCAGCACAACGATGGCTCCCATCGTTGCCGCCCGGAGAACACTTGGCTGTGGCGAAACTAGAACCACGTAAAACGCAATTGACACAAGCGACACCACTACGCGACCCACAAGGCGTAACCCGACCAAGGCGCAAACAAGGATCACCATGGCCAAGAGAATTGTGATGTTGCCGCCCGAGACTGCGGTCAAATGAGCAAGACCACTCAACCGCATTTGGTCCTTGAGCTCAGCCGGTAAGGCACTTTCATCACCGATAGCAAGCCCGGCAACAAGTGACCCTGCATTAGGAGCAACGCCCGCGAGGGAATTGCGCAAACCATCTCTCAAGGATTGGGCCCACTGGTCAATAGCGCCGGGGGGTGCGACAGCCTCAATCAATTCAACATTGTTCAGCGCCGCTGCGAAATTTCCATAGCGGCGCGATTCACCAACTGAACCGAACACTCGAACGTGAGTTCCGGGCGATGGAATGTCGATTTCCATTCCAACCTCGAGGGTCAATGGGACTTCGACCCCATAAACCCCAGTTGAATCTGACATCTCAGTCGATGCAAGTGACAGCTCCCGGACTGTCGGTGTCTTCCACACTGCACCGGCACCTGTGCCTCGTGTTCGCGGCTCACCTTGGATGACCCCAAGGACGCTCACCTGTTGCTTGACCTCAATCCATTGCGCCAGCGGATGCGCACTCTGAGCATTGACCTGCATGCTCGTTGACGCCAAACCAAGGATGAACGCCGATATGCCAACAATGGTAATGACGCAACGTGAACTGACCTGCCAATGAAAACGTGCCCCATAAAAGACCGCAAAAAGTGCAGAACCCAGGAGTACGAGACACAGAATGAGAATGGTGTTCGATCGCGTGTGCCGATCTTCGACTGATCCACCCGTGACAAAGAATGTCAAGGCCGTTCCTAGCCACAGGGCAATGGCGGGAACAACGAGACGCAGGTCCAAGAATCACCGTGGTTACAAAGTCGCGACAGTTTGAATTTGCCCAAGTATGGATTCACCTATGCCCGATACATTGCCCAATTCGGTGACATTCTTAAACGGACCATTGGCTTCTCTGAAGGCGACAATCCGCGCGGCGAGTACTGGTCCTACACCTGGCAATTCCTCCAGATCACTTGCTGACGCTGAATTGATGCTGATGCCTTGGGCGGTGCCACCTGATGTTATGCCCACCATGATTTGCTCTCCATCAACCGCTTCGCGTGCAAGATTGACCGAGTCAGCGGCCTTCTTCTTGGTCACGCCGCCTGCAGCCTCGAGTGCATCGGCAATTCGTGAGCCCTTGGGCAAGTGATACAGACCCGGGTTTTTGACCAATCCAGCGACATGGACAACTACCTCACCAGTGAACAAAGAATCCTTGGATTCCGTCAGTGTTAGCGACTCCTCCAGGGCAACGGTGTTGTCCACTTCCAATGCGGATTGCGGCACTGCGTTGGGCATTCCCCGCCACCACATCACAGTAACAATCGCGAATACACCCACCACAATCAAAATAAACGCACGCAGTGATGGCTTGCTCCAATGACCCAACGCGAGTTTCGTTGTTTTAGGTGCCTCATTAACGTCCGGCTTCACCCGATGCGCGGCCGGCGCTGCAGGCACTGGCTGAATTTTCCACTGCTCGACGGCGAGCATTAAACGCTCTGACGCACGAGAACTGGTGGACTTGTTGAAACCAAGCATGCATTGACGTTAAAGGCAGCAAGAAGATATTGCTAGACCTCAAAAATTGGCTGTGGATTATCTGACACGATTATCGCAACAAGGCCCGGCCCAGCGTGAACACCGACAACTGCATCGACTTCAGAGATGACGATCTCAGCATCCGGGTGAACAAACCTCAGGAGCTCTGCGCATTTTTTTGCGCGGTCGGGAGCACCAAGGTGTTGGATACCAAAGCGAGCACATGATTCATCCTTGACTCGAACCAAAGCCAATTCCACTATCCGCTCGATGGCACGTGACTCTGTTCGAACTTTCTCGCACGGTGCAATGAGTCCATCAGTGAGTTGAAGGATCGGTTTGACCGCAAGGGCTGTTCCAATCCATGCACTCGCAGCGCCTATGCGACCGCCTTTGCGAAGATATTCAAGGGTGTCCAGATAGAAGTAGACAGCTGCTTCATGGGCTCTCGAGCCCAGTTCATGTGCAACCCTGTCAATCGGGGCACCCTGGGCAGCGACACGGGCGGCATCAAAAACAGAAAAACCCAGTCCCAGCCCGATGGACTTGCTGTCAACAACTTCAACGGGCAGCTTGCAAGCCCTCGCAGCCATCTGGGCTGACTCACACGTGCCTGAGAGCCCGGCGGAGAGAGTTCCCACGACGATGCCGTCGTAACCCTTGGCATGTAATTCTTCAAACACTTGCAAGAAACGATCTGGCGCGGGTCGGGAGGTCGTCACTTGCAGGCCATCCCTCAAGGCGTGAACGATTTCCCCGGGAGAAATTCCTGCGCGCACAACGCCATTGATAACGACGTCAATAGGGACGACTCTGATGTCATACTTATGCAGCAGTTCAGGAGGGAGCCCTGCACTCCCATCCGTCACCACTGCAACTTTGGGCATTAGTCAGGCACAACATTCACTAGTTTTGGCGGTCTAACAATCACGGTGCGAATTCCTCGGCCCTCGAGCGCAGCCACAACTGCTTCTGAACCGAGCGCAAGTTTTTCAAGCTCAGCCGCATCAATATTCGGGCTGACCTCTAGCCGCTCTTTGACCTTGCCCGCAACTTGCACCACACAAGTGACAGAGTCCTGCACCAGCAGTGCCGGATCAACGACTGGCCACGTTGCTCGAGCGACTGACGGTTCATGTCCCAACCTGCTCCACATGTCTTCAGCTGTATAAGGAGCAACAACGGAAAGCATGATGGCGACAGCTTCAGCGGCCTCGCGCACCGCAGGATCAGCAGGACCGCACCCCGAGTCGATTGCTTTGCGTGTGACGTTGACCAACTCCATGACACGAGCAACAACAACGTTGAAACGCATGGACTCGATGCTTTGTTCGGCGTCAGCAACCGCTTTATGCACTGCTTTGCGCAGCTCAGGATTGCCGGTGCTGGAATCCACACCCGGTTCGCTGGTGACATCACCTGACAGGCGCCATGCACGTGCTAGGAATTTGCGTGAACCAGAGGGTGAGACCTCTGCCCAATCGATGTCATCCTCCGGAGGGCCAGCAAAAACCATGGACAGTCGAATGGCATCAACACCGTTGGAATCGAGTTCATCGGTCAATCGGACCAGGTTGCCGCGAGACTTACTCATTGCACTGCCGTCCTTGAGCACCATGCCCTGATTCAGCAGGCGTGTAAAGGGCTCGACAAATGTGACCAGACCCATGTCGTAAGCAACTTTGGTCCAGAACCGCGCATACAGCAGATGCAGGATCGCATGAGTGACGCCACCGACATATTGATCGACGGGCAACCACTCATTAACTGACTGCGAACTAAACGGTGCGGTCGAATTATTGGGATCGGCATAGCGCAGGAAGTACCAGGATGAGTCCACGAAGGTATCCATGGTGTCGGTGTCACGCAGCGCGGGTCCCCCACACGTCGGGCAAGCAACATTGACCCAGTCTGCTGCCGTGGCCAACGGCGAAACACCCTGCGGGCTGAGGTCGAGTCCCTCGGTACTGGGCAGTTCAACCGGCAGTTGGTCCTCAGGAACGGCGACTTCACCGCACTTGTCGCAGTGAATGATAGGAATTGGCGTACCCCAATAGCGCTGCCGAGAGATCAACCAGTCGCGTAAACGGTAGTTGGTTGTTGGCTCGCCAGTTCCGCGTTCGCCCAACACCGTGATCATGGCCTCGATGGCCTCAGCTTTGCCCATTCCATCAAGCGGCCCTGAGTTGATGTGCGGGCCGTCATCGGCTGTTGCAATACCGCTCTCGAGGGGATCGGTTTCTGATTCAACAACCACCGTGACCGGCAAGTTAAATGTGCGGGCAAAGTCCAAGTCGCGCTGGTCATGGGCAGGCACCGCCATGATCGCACCCGTGCCGTAATCAGCGAGAACATAGTCAGCGGCGTAAACGGGGATCTTCTCGCCGTTAACAGGATTAACGGCGTAGCGGTGCAAGAAGACACCAGTCTTCACTTTGCCCGAATCCAATCGATCCATTTCTGAGGACGCTTTAACTTTGTCCAAATAGGTGTTGAACTCGGCTTCTGCTTCGGTTCCAGCTGCAAGTTCCGCTGCAAGATCAGAGTCCGCAGCCACGACAAAGAAGGTCGCGCCATAGAGAGTGTCGGGGCGCGTGGTGTACACCATCACAGGTTCATCGCGACCTTCAATGGCAAAATGAACGTGCGCACCCTGTGAGCGACCAATCCAGTTGCGCTGCATCAGCAGAACTTTCTCAGGCCATTGGCCTTCGAGTTGATCCATGTCCGCGAGGAGGCGGTCTGCGTAATCAGTGATTCGCAAGTACCACTGAGCAAGTTTCTTCTTTGTCACTGCTGCATCACAGCGTTCACAGAGGCCAGCGACAACCTGCTCGTTGGCTAATACCGTCTGGCAGTTGGGGCACCAGTTCACAGCGCTGAACTTGCGGTAGGCCAATCCGCGTTTGAACATCTCTAAGAAAAACCATTGGTTCCAGCGATAGTAGGTGGGATCGCACGTGTAAAGAACACGATCCCAATCAAATGAGCACGCGTAGTTGCGCATCGAAGTTTTTTGTTGCTCGATATTGGCGTAGGTCCATTCCCCTGGATCCAGGTTGTTCTTGATCGCAGCATTTTCAGCGGGCAAGCCAAATGCATCCCAACCAATGGGGTGCATCACGTTAAAACCTTTGAGTACCCAGTAGCGGGCGATTACGTCGCCGATTGCATAGGCCTCGGCGTGACCCATGTGCAAATCACCCGATGGGTAGGGGAACATGTCGCATACATACTTTTTGGGCCGAACGTCTGAGGGGTCGCCGGAACGGAAGGGGGCTAGTTCATCCCAGATGGGAAGCCAGCGGTTCTGGATCGCGGCAAAGTCATACTGCTCACCTAGATCGTGCCCTGCATTTACAACTTGCTCACTCACGTTTGCTTCAACCATCCTCGTAGTAGTCAACGAGGCTCAAGACTAACCGCCCACACGTTCAATCCCTGCAGCGAACCTCACGCGCCAGCACCACCGACAATTCCTGCCCTACGGCTTGATGAGTGGCCCACCCCCAGTGCATTCCATCGGGGTTGCTCTCCCCCAACTGTCGAGACTGAGAAACAATATTTTCGATGTCTACCGCATGCACGCCCTCAGTCGCGCCCCACGAGAGCATGGCCGCCCTGGCTGCTAAATGAAACTTCTGGGAAGGGTATGTATCCCCACCGTAAGGTGATGGAGTCGTGGCAAGAATCGGGATGTCGCCACGTATGGCTCGTACCGCCTGAACAATTCGTGTCAGATATCTTTCTGTCGCTCGCTGTGGAAGTTGACGCATCAGTCCGCCAGTTTTCGAGACTATAAAAGGTGCGCTTTTGCGATATGCCCTTCGCACTTTCCGTCTCAGGGATCCGGAGCGGATATAGGGCATGGAGTCACGGAGATAGGTGGGTATAGCGGCTGGGAGTTGATCCATGCCACCAACACATAAGAGGACGGCATCAGCGCGTGGTAAGTACTCTGAAAAAACTATGGGGTCTTTTGTCAGCGCCCACCAAGCATCTCGCGCAGTCCAGCCTTCACGAGCAGTCAAGTCAACGGTGACATCTCGCTGACATGCTTCCGATACCCGCTGGGCGACGACCTGGGGGAACAGGCGCCCATCACGGGGTGAAACAATTCCCTGCGGGCCTTGAAAAGGACAAGGATGTGAAATCCACCCCCACTCCTGGGCATAGAACTTTCGGTCACTGCCCTAGTGTGCCGTGGTGAGCGTGAATTCCACCCAATCGGATTCGGTCGTGACTCGATTGCGCCCCTCAGGATCGACAGGCTCAAACCTCAACCTGCTCCGAGACACTTCAGAAACTCGAGCCCAAACCAACAATGCCCACTCAGCGATTCGAACTATTTTGAGAACTGAAGACTCAACTCTGAGGAACCGGGACAGTCGCGTCAAAGGGGAACTGCACTGCTGAGCCATCTGCCCATGGC
>JALRGY010000096.1 GCA_023253325.1 Candidatus Nanopelagicales bacterium
GTCCCCAGAAAGGAGCCTGGAGAGTAGTGCTGCAGCAGCCGGATCACCCTTTCGCCATTGCGACAACTCCTGGTCCCATTGGGCGCGAATTTTCTGGACTCGTTGGTCAAGACTGGATCGTACAATTTGTAGTAGTTCGTCATCGAAATCGAAATCTTGAGCAGGATCGAGTCCCAGTTCCCGCTTGGTTGCAGCAACCTCCTCCGCACCGAGTGCTGAGCCGTGGGACTTGGCGGTGCCGCGTGCATTGGGTGCGGGCCAAGCGATGACGGTACGCAAACGAATGAAGCTCGGCTTGTCCAGTGAATTCGCACTGGCAATGAGGGCTGCAAACAACGCCGGGATGTCAGTGTCACCCTTGGGCAACATGTCAACTTCATGGACATCCCAGCCGTATGCCCGATACCGACCAACGACATCTTCCGTGAAGGCCACGGATGTATCACCTTCGATTGAGATTCTGTTGTCGTCCCAGATCACATTCAGGTGCCCCAAGGCCTGAGTACCGGCCAACGAGGATGCTTCTGAGGAGATTCCCTCTTCTAGATCACCATCTGAGACGATGACCCACACTCGATGCTCGAAGGGAGCGTCAGGGAAAAGCCCCTGTTCAAACCGCTCCGACATGGCCATTCCAACCGCGGTCGCAATGCCTTGGCCCAGAGGACCGGTAGTCGTCTCGACACCTTTAGTGTGACCAAATTCAGGGTGTCCTGGAGTCAGACTGCCCAGCGTTCGAAAGGACTTGAGGTCATCGAGTTTCAGGCCGTAACCGCTGAGGAATAGTTGCGTGTAGAGCGTCATGCTCGAGTGACCCGCGGAGAGGACAAATCGATCCCTGCCCAACCAAGTTGGTTCGGAGGGATCATGGCGCATTACCTTGTGAAAGAGCAGATATGCCAATGGCGCAAGGCTCATGGCGGTACCAGGGTGACCATTACCCACTTTCTGGACAGCATCCATGGCGAGAGCTCTGGCGTGAGCTAATACCTTGTTATCCGTCTCGGTCCAAGCGAGCTCTGTGGACAGTGGGGCGGGGTGCTTCATAACCATCTCTGACATTGCTACAGTCTACCGCCGTGAACGAGGGCACGTGCCTGAGGCGCGAAACGTTACGTCAGGGTAAGTTGGCTTAATGAGCACAGCGACGTTTCAGACGTTGAAGGAGCGTGCCGCCGTACATTTTTGGATTACCAAGCCCAGGATCGTTGAACTCCTCCTTGCAACAGCTGTTCCAACTCTGTTCCTTGCCTCAGGAGGCATGCCACGATTAATGCCCACTATTGCTGTTCTGGTTGGTGGCACGGCCGCCGCTGCCAGTGCCAACACTTTTAATAGTGTCTATGACCGAGATATTGATGCCCAGATGCACAGAACTGGATCGCGCCCAGTGGCTGCGGGAATGGTTACCGTTCGGGCGGGGTTGATTCAAGCCTTCATATTAGGAATAGTCAGCGTTCTGACATTGGGGCTGCTCACGAACTGGTTAGCTTCCCTCCTCGGTTTCTTAGCAATTGTGATGTACGCGGTGGGCTACACCATTCTGCTAAAGCGCAACACGCCACAAAATATTGTCTGGGGTGGTGCGGCGGGATGCATGCCCGTTCTCATTGCGTGGGCCGCGGTAACAGGTTCGCTCAACGCGACAGCGGCTGTTCTTTTTCTGGTGGTCTTTTTCTGGACGCCAGCGCATTATTGGCCTCTCGCTATTCGATATCGCGATGACTACGCAAAGGTTGGCGTGCCCATGCTGCCTGTTGTAGCACCGCCCATCAAGGTCACCAGAAACATTGTGCTTTATGCGGTTGCCATGGTCGTGTTCTCCTTGGTCCTGATTCCAGTTGCACCGATGGGCTGGCTCTACACCATCGCGGCCGTACTTCTTGGAGCCTGGTTCACTGGTTCCGCGGTCAAGCTCTGGCTCTTAGTTCGAAGCGGCACAGAAGATTATGCAGATTTGGAAAAGCCAGCAATGAGGGTTTTCCACGGATCGATTACATACCTCGCGCTGCTGTTCTTGTTTATTGGGCTCAGCCCGTTTATTGGATAACTGCGATTAGGCTTCGTTCGTTTTAACACTTTCGTGCGAAATCCCACGTGTGCGCATGGAAAACGGAATGAACAACACCGCTATCCAAGTAAGCACCGCACCCAAGACATGAACGGCAACTAGTGCCTCCGGCAAGCCAAGGAAGTACTGCGAGTAACCAACGCTCGCCTGCACGAGCGCAACGGCCAGCAGTAAAAGCGTTCTCCTGCGCATTCGCCCAGTGCTCTTGAAAAGAAATAATGTGACGAGAAGCCCTATGAGCAGACCAACGAACAAGAAGACTGCATCGGCGTGAATCCAAGAAACGGTGCGCGGGTCAAAACTAAAACGCGACTCCGTCTCGGCATCTCCGCTGTGTGGGCCGCTTCCTGTGACGACAACGCCGAGAACCACCACTACACCAGTAATGATGACAAGGATCCAGGCGAGAGTCCTGACAGCAGGGGGTGCCAGAAACTGGGTTGGCGAGTCGTCAGGGTCGGCGCTCTTAGCAACTAGTGCAACCGCGGCGGCCACGAGCGCCATGGACACCAAGAAATGTGCTGACACGATTGCAGGGTGTAATCCAGTTAGGACCGTTATACCCCCCAATACAGCCTGTGCCGCGGTACCGATGAGGGGAATCGATGCGAGTAAAAGCAAAAACTTTCTTTGGGGTAGTCCTTGTTTCTTGCGCTGTAAGGCGTAATTGATCATCGCAATGATCGTGGCGATCGCGACAATGGCAACCACAAATGTCAGCAGTCGATTGCCAAACTCAATATATTTGTGGAATGCCTCTTCTTGGCGTTGAGTCGGCGTGTAGGAACCTTCGACGCACTGAGGCCACGTTGGACACCCAAGACCGGAGCCGGTAAGGCGTACCACCGAGCCTGTAACAATGATTCCGGATTGCGCCACGAGATTAGCAACATAAATCATTCGCGCCTTAGTCATCGCCATAAATGCACCTTATCTCCACTTGAAGAATTTGCTAGCGAGAAAATTTCCTAGAAGTCCCCATGCAATCAGAACGATTGCACTGATCCAAACGGGTGAGTCGAACGCAGAAGTGCCGCCTAGTGCCCAGTCACTGAGAATTAGTAATGCACGGGGCGGGAATAGTGATGCAATCGTTGCACCAATTCCGTTGTACTGAAATATGACACCACCAAACATGAGTACCACCACGAAAATTCCGTTTGCCAAAGCCAAGACAGCCTCGGCACGCATGGTGCCGGCCATGAGAAAGGCGTACCCCGAGACGCTGAGTGTGCCCACCAAAAGGACCCCAACGAAAAGGACTGTTTTGCTGGTTGGTTGCCAGCCGGTGATAAGTGCTACAACACAGAGCGCAAAGGAAGACACCATGGCGAGAAGAAAAGTGGAGAAGCTTTTACCCAGGACAAGTTCTAACCGGGTGACGGGTGTGGTGCCCATGTATAAGAGCGTGCCGCTGCGTCGTTCAAATGCAGTGGCGATTGCAAGCGATGTAAACCCCGCAGCCAGCGTTGCGATTGTGACCGCCACAGACAACGCGCTGTGGGCATCCCAGGAAGCGCCACCGATAAAGCTTGTTCTTGTCAGCGCAAAGTAGACGATGACAGGAATGACGACGAGAAGCAAAATCTGCTCCCCATTGCGCACATTGAGTTTGAATTCCCATGCTGCTTGTTTCATCGCATGGTTGAGTGATGTATTGGTGCTCATGAAACCTGACTCGAATCTCTGTTGAGTTCTGCGAGCACCAAACTCGAGAGCGTTTCGGCTCCAACGCTGAGATTCTGAGGTTGCGTGCCGTTTTGAGCGCACCAAGCTTCTACCGTGGCAATTACTTCGGAACCAATGTGCGACGGCGACGTGATCAAGTAGTGGCCTTTGACAGTTTCACGTGCCGTTGACTCAAGGGGGAGCGCGGAGAGCAATTGTTCGGTTGGCAGATTGGTGCGGCAATCAAAAGTGAGTGCATCCGTTGAGGCCAGCGATTTCTTGGATATGTCTGCTGTGAGATGCCCATGGTTCAGGACAAGGGCCCTATCGGCCAGTTGGTCAATGTCCTCAGTCAAATGTGTGGTGATGAGCATGACCACCCCTTGGAGGGCTTGCTCCCTGAGGACGCCATACAGATCCGCTCGACCACCGGGATCTAGACCTGCTGTGGGTTCATCGAGAAATACTACTTTCGGGGAGCCAACGAGGGCGGCTGCGCAATTGAGCCGCTGAACTTCGCCGCCAGAAAGGGTCTTAATCGACTTTCTATCAGGGATCTGGAAGGTGTTCATCAGTTCGTTCGCCTCGCGCCCTGTTGGGTAGAGCTTGCTCAAATAGGCGAGGAATTCGCGCGGCTTTGCCGTGGGGTAGGGCGTAACACCTTGGAGAACCGACCCAGTCTGAACCGCCAATTGTGCTCGGTGACGAAAGGTGTCTAATCCAAGGATTTGCGCCGAACCTGATTGTGGGTTTCGAAGCCCCTGTAAGGTTTCCATGAGTGTGGTCTTTCCGGCTCCATTGTTCCCGGCTAGGACGGTTACACCAGACCCAATGGCAAAGGAAATATCAAAAATTCCGTGCCCGGCACCGTAATCCAGATTAATTTTCAACGCCTCAACGGCCGCGCTAGACGAACTATCGTGCGCGGGAGTGGAGGACACCTGCAGATCATATGTGTACCGAGCAATTGTGCTGTCCTCACTCTTTTTACCCCCCCAAGTTGCGCCACAAATGAATTACGCAACAATGGAGTTGTGAAATTCCCTGGTGAGGCTGCTGAGCGTGTGGCGCGGGTGCTGCTCGAACGCGGCGCTGCGACCGTTTCGGAATTGGCCGAGCATCTCGGTTTGAGCGCTCAAGCGATTCGCCGAACCCTCGGAACGCTCGAAAGCGTCGGATTCGTGGCAGCGCATGAGCGTGCACCTTTTGGTCCCAAGTTTGACCTATGCCCTCACCCCATCGGGTCGAAACGCCTGTGATCAGGCATATGACGACTTGGCGCTAGAAACACTGAATTTCATTGAGTCAAATTTCGGCAGAGAGGCGATCCGGACATTTGCCGAGGAACGAGCACAACGCATGTTTAGCGGAAAGAGCATTCCCGCGCTAGTCGCTGAACTGAATATGGCTGGTTATGCCGCAACATTCGAGGCAGCAGGCAATTCAGGGCAACTGTGCCAGCATCACTGTCCGGTGGTCGATGCTGCAAAGGAATACCCGGAATTGTGTGAAGAAGAAGCCAATGCTCTCGGAGAATCGCTCGGGGCCCACGTAACGCGCTTGGCAACCCTCGCACACGGGGATGGAATTTGCACAACTTTGATCCCCACATTGAACATTCAGTTTGACCATGACACTCAAAGGCAAGTTCAGGCAAGTAATCAAAGAGATGCAACCTACAAAGAAAAAGAGGTATCGGCATGAGCACCACTACGCCAACAGAGCGGCCAACACAGGAAGAAACAATTGATTCCCTTGGTCGTTATGAATTCGGCTGGAGCGATAAAAACGATGCGGGCGCCGACGCGAAACGTGGGGTGGACGAAACAGTCGTGCGCGATATCTCTGCCAAAAAGAATGAACCGCAATGGATGCTCGATTTGCGGCTTAAGGGCTTGAAGCTCTTTGAAAAGAAGCCGATGCCACATTGGGGTTCAGACTTGACAGGTATCCACTTTGACACCATCAAGTACTTTGTTCGCTCAACCGAGAAGCAGGCAACTGACTGGAACGATCTCCCTGACGACATCAAGAACACCTATGACCGTCTGGGAATCCCCGAGGCCGAGAAGCAGCGTCTTGTCGCGGGTGTTGCAGCGCAATATGAATCTGAGGTTGTTTACCACAAAATCCGTGAGGACCTCGAAGAACAGGGCGTAATTTTCCTCGATACTGACACGGCGTTGAAGGAACATGAAGATGTGTTCAAGGAATACTTCGGCACTGTCATCCCGGTGGGGGACAATAAGTTTGCTGCGCTCAACACGGCAGTCTGGTCCGGTGGTTCATTCATTTATGTGCCAAAGGGCGTCAAGGTTGATATTCCGCTTCAAGCCTATTTCCGCATCAACACGGAAAACATGGGCCAGTTTGAAAGAACCCTGATAATCGTCGACGAAGATGCCTACGTGCATTATGTCGAGGGTTGTACCGCACCCATCTACTCGAGTGACTCGCTTCACTCCGCCGTCGTAGAAATTATTGTTAAAAAGGGCGGGCGTTGCCGCTACACCACGATTCAGAACTGGTCCACAAATGTTTACAACCTCGTAACCAAGAGGGCGATTGCTCACGAGGGCGCCACCATGGAGTGGGTTGACGGAAACCTTGGTAGCAAGGTAACCATGAAATATCCAGCAGTAGTCATGACAGGTGAGCATGCTCGTGGTGAAACCTTGTCGATTGCCTT
>JALRGY010000097.1 GCA_023253325.1 Candidatus Nanopelagicales bacterium
ATAGAAACATTCGCAGCGAAGCTGATTCCCTGTTCGACGAGTTTCTGTTGTGCCAACTCAAGAAGGGGATCAAGATTCAGAACTAAGTTGTCACCTTGAATCTCAATGGGCCCACTGGGATCACCGGAGAGAACCGCAACGAGTCCCTTTTGGGCTGCTGTATTAAGGGTCACCCAGGCTTTAGCGAATGCATCAGATGTAATGATCGCGGTGACAGCGTTACCAATCAATGAGTTGATGCCCGAGGCAATTGGTCCAGCTAATGCGTCGCCGAGGACGCCACTACCGGGAAGAATTCCTCCGAGGAATTCGCTGACGATTTCTTCGGTGTCAATGCGTTCAAGGATGGCATCGGTGACGACTTCTGCCAGTGCTTCTTGGACTTCAGGGCTGTCTCCTATGGGACCGACCGTTTCGATGTAACGCTCTGCATCAAGGACGGTGGAGTGAGCCCAATGCCCAGCAACGGCCACGGGAGTCAAAATCGTGGCAATGATAAACACGATCACCGAAAAAATCGACTTGATCCTGATGCGATCTCGGGTGACCGGACTGCGCTGATAGGACTCGGTGGGACTCATTGCCATGCCGAAACTCTATAGAACTCGTTTGGGGCGTGTGGCCTGATACCAGAAACCGGCTACTGCCAAGCCGATTCCCACGGTTATGTACAGCACGGGGGCGGTCCCACTCACGGGGGAGATGAGGGCCACGAGAACAATTCCCCCGACGAGCGCAATATTGACGCTCATATCGAAAATCGCGAAAACTCGACCTAAACGATCATCGGGGATGCTTTCTTGGATCGCGGTGTCGGAGCAGACTTTTACCGCTTGGCCCGCGAACCCAAGGCTGAATGCGCTGAGAATGAGGGCCGGAAATACTTCACCGACGGCCCCCCAAGCGAAAACCATCATGCCGAGGGCAGCCTGCGCCACCGTCAGAGCTGACCACAGGGAAACACCAATTCGCCGGGTGACCCACGGTGTCGCAACCGCCGCGATCAACGCAGCGATTGCTGCTGCTCCCGTGAGAATGGCGAAATCTGCCAAGGCAGCATTTGCATTAACGGAATCATGAAATGTGTTTCGGAGTAGAAGCAGTGCACCCGCCGTGATCACACCAAATGAAATTCGATTGATGGCAACAATCATGACAGCTTTACCCGCGACTCGGTGCGAGTTCAACGCCTTAAGGCCATCAAGCAAGTCAGCAGTTACACCTTTGAGAGTGTCCACGAGTGCCAGTGACAGCGGGTTATTTGGACCGAGTGCTGTTGGTTGCAGTGTTCGAGCAATGAGACCAGCAGAAACAAAGGCTCCAATGGAAAACAGGAGTAGTGCCACACTGCCTTGGTCGCCACCACCAAATAACTCTCTGATGCCCAATCCCAATGTTGCGCCCAGAACGAATGCAACTGTTCCTGACGTTGGTGTCAACGCATTGGCTGTGATGAGCTGTTTACCCGAGGCAACATGTGGCAATGACGCTGAAAGACCAGCCAAGACAAAGCGCCCGACCCCGAGTACCGCGAGTACGAAAACACCGAGAAGTATTGAATCTTGGCCAGCGAGGACAACGGCAATGACAGGAACAGTAAAAAGTCCTTTGAGGAGATTTGCTTTATAAAGAATGTTGCGGCGAGACCATCGGTCAAGAAAGACCCCAACAAAGGGTCCAATGATGGAATAGGGCAACAAGAGAATGGAAAACGCAATTGCAATTGCTGCAGCGTTGGGTTCTCTCTCGGGTGAAAAAAGGACGAAGGAGGCCAGTGCCGCTTGAAATAGTCCGTCACCGAATTGTCCGGCGAGACGAATGCTATAGAGGGCCCGAAAATTACGCTGGGCGAGCAGTGATCGAAAAATCGGTAGCGTCGCCACAGGGACGACGCTACCGATTCAGTGGTTTCTAACTTTCGATGGTCCCGGCAATAAAGTCCTCGACAGCCTGCTTGGCCTCAGAGTCGTTGTACTGGACGGGCGGAGACTTCATGAAATAGCTTGATGCAGAGAGAATCGGTCCCCCGATTCCCCGATCTTTGGCGATTTTTGCCGCACGCACTGCGTCAATGATGACGCCTGCACTGTTGGGGGAGTCCCATACTTCGAGTTTGTATTCGAGGTTAAGGGGTACGTCGCCAAAAGCCCGACCTTCAAGGCGAACGAACGCCCACTTGCGGTCATCGAGCCAGGCCACGTAGTCAGACGGACCGATGTGCACATTGTCCTTGCCCAAATCATGTGACAACTGCGAGGTGACCGACTGTGTCTTGGAAATCTTCTTGGACTCCAAGCGATCGCGTTCCAACATGTTCATGAAGTCCATGTTGCCACCAACATTGAGTTGGTAGGTGCGGTCAACAATGACGCCGCGGTCTTCAAAGAGTTTCGCGAGTACTCGGTGGGTAATGGTGGCACCGACCTGACTCTTAATGTCGTCTCCGACGATTGGCAGTCCTGCATCTTTGAATTTCTGTGCCCATTCGGGTGTACCCGCAATAAAGACTGGCAGGGCATTGACAAAGGCACACCCGGCATCAATTGCGCACTGTGCATAAAACTTTGCCGCAGCTTCGGAGCCAACCGGTAAGTAACACACAACGACGTCGACCTGATTGTCCTTGAACAACTTAACAACATCATCCTCTGCCGCATCAGATTCCGTGATCATTTCCCGGTAATACTTGCCCAAACCATCAAGTGTTCGCCCACGTGAGACTTTCACGCCAGTTTCAGGGACATCACACAACTTAATCGTGTTGTTCTCTGAGGCACCGATTGCATCAGCTAAATCGAGGCCAACTTTCTTGGAATCCACATCAATGGCAACGACAAAATTGACATCACTGACATGGTAGGGACCGAACTGAACGTGCATAAGGCCTGGAACAAATTCCCCGGCCACTGCCTTCTTGTAATACTCGACTCCCTGGACAAGGGAGGCAGCGCAGTTTCCAACGCCGACTATTGCAACACGGATTTCGCCGCCTGAATTTTCTGTACTTGATTGTGCACTCATGTCTTCTTATTGCCCTTCGATTTTGAATCCGAGTGTTGTGGATTCGGGTGAGGTGAATTTCTCACGGTGAGAAAATCAGTTATTCAGACTTTCTTTCTTGATCAATAAGTTCAGTGAGCCAACGAACTTCACGTTCGGCGCCATCGAGTCCGTGTTCCTGTAATCGCAGGGTGTAGTTATCAACACGTTGCGCACTGCGGGCGATGGATTCCCGCAGTGAGTCCACCCGCTCTTCAAGTCTCGAGCGACGGCCTTCCAGGATTCTGATCCTGGTGCGTGCTTCGGTTTTGGCAAAGAAAGCCAAGTGCGCGGCAAACCCCTCGTCCTCCCAGGCTTCAGGTCCAGGTTTATTTGCCCATTCATGGAAACGGTCTTTGCCGACCGCTGTGAGGGCATAAATAATTCGGGTGCGCTTGCCGGTGAGGGGTGGCGCGGTGGATTCCGTTGCCGGCGTCAACGAGACCTCTTCGATCAATCCCTGTGTGGTCATTCGTTTGAGTGCCGGATAAAGCGAGCCGTAGGACAGGGCTCGGAATGGGCCCAGCACGGTGGTGAGTTGTTTTCGGAGTTCATAGCCATGGAGTTCGCCGTCATTGAGCACACCAAGAATGGCAAAACTGAGAACATCGCGACGGCTACTCATAAACCTAATATATCGAATCGATATATTGAAATGCACGCGGGTGAGTAATCTGAGAAAACGACTTAGACTCAGTCCATGGCCCAAATACGCAGACCAGGCGTCAGTGGCCGAATCGCGCGTGGTGAATCCGTGAAAAATCCGCCAAAAAGGGGGCCCATCCCTCCACCCGAGCCGGTAGATGACCCCACAAAACCACGTTCCGTGGTTGATTATGGACTGCAGCGCAGCGCTGACATCACCAGATTGCATCGAGGGGGATTGCTGTCCAGCGACTTCTGCGACGCTGACCCATATTTGCTCAAAGCCGCCAAGTTCCATGGCGAAGATTGCCAACGAAGATGCCCAGCCTGCTCACGCGAGGGGCTGCTTGAACTCCGCTATGTCTATGGGGACGAGCTCGGCCCCTATGCCGGGAGAATCCGGAAAGCGGACGAATTACCCCGAATGTGCTCAACTTTTGGTGAATTCAGGGTCTACGTGGTTGAAGTCTGCCTGGAATGCCATTGGAACTACATGATTAAGGCCTTCACGCTGGGAGATGGAACTCCTCGGCGTGCCGTGCCGTCAATTAGGGCAGATGATCTGTTGGACTAGGGGCACGAGCAATTCCTAACTAGCAATCCCTAGCTGGCAATCCCTCACGACATAACGACCACTCATCTTCCCCGAGTTCCGCGATTGGACACCTGTGAGCACCCCTCGCAAAAAGAGCACCAAAAGCGCACCTGCCAAAAAGGCGCCAGCGCGAAAAAAGGTGAGCACGGCCTCACCCAAGCCCGCCCTGTGGAGACGCGTATGGGTGCGCAGGCTCCTGTGGCTCGCGTTACTCATCGGTGCGATAGCAACATCTGTTTTCGCCGTTGCACTCGCTCGCACGAATGTTCCCACTCCAAATGAGCTCGCCACGAGTGAAGCCACGATTGTTTATTACGCAGACGGAAAAAACGAAGTCGGAAGGCTCGGGGAGGCCACCCGCCGAAGCGTCACCCTCGACGATATTCCCGTGGACGTCCAACAGGCCGTGCTCGCAGCAGAAGACAGAGACTTTTTCAACCACGGTGGAATTTCACCCATTGGCATTGCGCGAGCGGCATTCAACAATGTCACCGGAGGAAACACCCAAGGTGGCTCAACAATTACTCAGCAATACGCCAAGATCGCATACTTAACTCAGGATCGAACCTGGACCAGAAAAATCAACGAAGCCCTTCTGGCTTTCAAGTTGGAAACTGTGGTTTCAAAGGATCAAATCCTCGAGGACTACCTAAACACGATCTACTTTGGTAGAAATGCCAACGGCATTGAAGCTGCATCGATCGCGTACTTTGACAAAAATGTCAATGAATTGGATTTCACCGAAGGTGCTGTCCTTGCATCCGTGATCAAGTCACCATCAACCTTTGCACTTGATGAAAACATCAAGGAACTCAGAGGCCGTTGGAACTATGTACTCGACTCCATGGTGGAAACCGGCGCGATATCGCAAAAACAGCGAAACTCGGCCACATTCCCCGAGATACTTCCTTTGAAGCAGGGTGATCGACTCGGCGGTCAAGTCGGGTTCTTGTTAACTGCTGTAGAACAACAACTTCTCGCACAAGGTTTCGATGAAGAAGAAATTCAACGCGGAGGCCTCACAGTTATTTCGTCCTTTGACCGGCGGGCACAACGAGCGGCACAACGAGCAGTTAAAAACAACGGACCGGAATCCGGAACTGAGGGGTTGCGCATTGGTCTGGCCGCAGTGCGACCAGGTACAGGTGAGGTGCTCGCCATGTACGGCGGATCTGATTTCATCAAAGACCAGATCAACAATGCAACCCGTCCATTTGCACAGGCCGGATCAACATTTAAACCGTTTGCGCTGGCAGCCGCCCTTGAGCAAGGAGTTCCCCTGCAATCATTGTGGAATGGTGACTCGCCATCCACGGTGAATGGTTACACATTCAGCAACTACGGGGATAATTCATATGGAACCGTTTCACTGCTTCAAGCAACTGAACTCAGTATCAACTCCGCATATGTTGAACTTGAAGCGGATATTGGTGTGGGCAGCGTTGCCGAGGCTGCACTGGGTGCCGGGATTCCAGCGGATACACCAGGCATGAATCTTGATTCACTTGATCTCACATTTGTCCTGGGGACTGCATCACCCTCTGGTCTCAACGTTGCGACCGCCTACGCAACATTCGCGGATGGCGGCACTCGGACTGGCAACACGTTCATCACAAAAGTGACAGGTTCCAATGGTGGTCTGTTGTATGAATATGAAGCAGATTCTGTTCCAGTTTTTGACGCTGACATTGCAAACACCGTTAACTATGCGCTTCAGAAAGTTGTGACAGCTGGTACTGCCAAGGCTGCACAAGCACTGGGACGCCCTGCAGGGGCAAAGACTGGAACAACCGACGACAACAAGAGTGCGTGGTTCGCTGGCTACACACCGCAAATCGCCGCCGCAGTTCTTATGGCGAAAGAGGATGCCGAAGGGATCCCCATTTCCATGTCAGGCACGGGTGGCCTCCGCACCGTGACCGGTGGGTCATTCCCGGCTGCAATCTGGACGGCCTTCATGAAAGACGCCCTCAAGAAAGAGCCCACTGTGGAATTTGAGGCACCCCCCAAGGACGCGACGGTGCCATTGAAGTGCCCAGACTTTATTGATACGGATATTTCGAAGATTCCCT
>JALRGY010000098.1 GCA_023253325.1 Candidatus Nanopelagicales bacterium
GTTGTTTCCTCCGCCCACGCCCGCACCGCCACCGCCTGAGCGCCGAGGGTCCCCTTGCCTACCTCAAAGAGGACGTCATCATCTGGGTCAGGAACACTTGCGTGCAATTTTTGCAGGCACACGTAGTTGTTTCGACCCTTCAGCACGGCAAACTTCAAATCACGCTGAAAGTTCTCGCTCAATGTCTCTGCCAAAACCGGGAGGTCTTTATCCATGAGTTGTTTCTGCAGCGCAAGTGTGGCGGTCGAAACAATGACTGGATCGGATGTCGTGATTGCATGAGTAGCCGCCGGCACTAGATAGCCCAGGGACTTGCCCGTTCCTGTACCCGCTTGGATCACCCTGTGTGAGTGACTCGCAATTGCTTCACCGATTTCGGAGACCATCTCCTGTTGCCCTGCTCTCGGGCTTCCACCAACGCGGTCAATGACACTGTCCAACACCACCTGCGGATCAAGATGTTGCTCGCCCATAGAACTAAACGACTTCGCTGTGGGGTTGAGAGCGGGCAAAGCCTGCCTCAATCAGTTCCGCTTCGAGCGCTGCGGGGATCAGCCCCGTGATATTGCTCCCGAGATCATCGTGCTCAACGACAATCTGCTCTCCCGTTGCATGAATGCGTGCGACTAAATCACCATGTGAGTACGGGATCGCGGCCGAGATTGAGACCAGGTGCTGGGGCAGTCTGCTTTCGATCGCCTGAATAAGTTCAGTCAGACCCAAGCCCGATTTGGCGCTCACGACAACGGAGTCAGGAAACTCACGTTGAATGTGAGCGATTGTTATGGGATCTGCGATGTCTGCTTTATTGATCACGATGAGTTCTTGGATTTCTCCTGCGTCAATGTCATTGAGAACCTCACGCACCGCGGATATCTGGCCAAATGGGTCCTCATCTGATCCGTCAACCACGTGCAATATGAGGTCGGCATGCTGCACCTCCGTCAACGTGGAACGAAACGCTTCAACCAGGTCGTGGGGCAAATGACGCACGAACCCGACGGTGTCTGCCAACGTGAACTCACGTCCCGAACTGGTTTTGACTTTGCGCACGGTGGGATCCAAAGTGGCAAATAGTGCATCCTGTACGAGTACTCCCGCTCCAGTCATGCGGTTCAGGAGGCTCGATTTGCCCGCGTTGGTGTAACCAGCCAATGCGACCGTCGCGATTCCCGAGCGCTCGCGCGCGGTGCGCTGAACCAACTTTGTCTTGTGCAATTCCTTGAGTTGCTTGCGCAACTTGGACATCTGAGCCCGGATGCGCCGCCGATCCGTTTCAATCTTTGTCTCACCCGGACCACGGGTTCCCACGCCACCGCTTGCTCCACCAGCACGTCCGCCCGCCTGACGCGACAGCGACTCACCCCAGCCGCGGAGTCTGGGCAGCAGGTATTGCATCTGCGCGAGAGAAACTTGTGCTTTGCCCTCCCGACTGCGGGCGTGCTGAGCGAAAATGTCGAGGATCAGCCAGGTGCGATCAACAACCTTGACTTTCACAATTGCTTCCAATTGTCTGAGTTGACCAGGAGTCAGTTCGCCGTCACAGATGACAGTGTCTGCCCCCTCGGCCGCGACAATCGCGGCCAGTTCCTTGACTTTTCCGGAGCCCAAATACGTTGCCGTGTCTGGCGCGTCACGGCGCTGGATGACGCCATCAACTACCTCAGACCCAGCTGTCTCGGCCAACTGCGCCAGTTCACGCAGTGAGCGTTCGGCTTGTTCCAAGGTTCCACCGGTCCAAACCCCAGCAAGCACCACCCTTTCGAGGCGCACCTGACGGTATTCAACTTCTGTGATGTCCTGGAGTTCCGTTGATAGCCCGCCGACCCGGCGCAGGCCAACTCTGGCCTCAAGTTCAAGGTCGGAATCAATGTTGAGATCTTCAGGTGAATGGGTCACAGTCTTCCCAGTCTAAGCCATCTACGTTTACTTGATTTGATGGAAATTACGCGTGTGGAGAACTACGCGATGCTACTGGGAAACAGGACTTTGCCTCGAGCGACCAATTCGGCCGGACCTCGAAGCCACAACTGTCCATCCCGCTCGATGACCCACAACGAACCCCCTGGGACATCGACCTGCCACTCTGTGTCCAAGTCCGCTCCTGAAGTTTTCATGGCCACCCAGGCCACAGCACAGGCGCCCGTGCCACATGACATGGTTTCCCCGCTTCCACGCTCGACAACGCGCATTTGCAGGTGCCTATCACTCTTCACCTGCACGAACTCCACATTCACACCCTCAGGAAACGCGTCATTAGGACTGACCGTGAATTCCGTGAGGCTCAATTCGGTGAGGGAGATTCCACTAGACAGCACCGCGACTGCATGCGGATTTGGAACGTTGACCCCGGTTGCTGCAACCAAGTCATACCCTGGGCCCAGATCAACCGTAATGTCATCGCGCTCCATGATTCTTGCCTGACCCATGGAGACACTCACCATGAAATCCTCATGAACCATTACCTGATGCAAGCCTGCCCTCGTGGCAATAAGGAACTCGCGACTGGACTCTAATCCGCTCGCCAACAAGTATCGAGCAAAAACTCTTGCGCCGTTGCCACACATCTCGGCAATTGAGCCATCGCTATTGCGATAGTCCATGAACCAATTCGCTGCCGCTAAGTCCGCGTACTCCGGGACGCGAGAGGTGGGAACAACCCTGATGACACCGTCGCCGCCCAAACCTTCTCGCCTGTTACAGAGCCACTGAATCTGCTCGGCAGTGGGGACCCAACGAGCCTCAGAGTCTTGGACGAGCACAAAATCATTGGCCGTTCCGTGTCCTTTTGTGAAAGACAGTTCAGCTAGTTTGGCCATGGCTCAACACTAGCCTCCCGAGGCAAAAACTTTTGATGCTACTGCGCCTTTGCCCAAGCCTGCTTGTGAGCGAGCACGAACACGCACGCCAAAGCGCCCATGGCATAGAAAACGCCCTGAAGCCCATAAACAAAGAAGTCATTGAGGAGTTCATTATCAAACCAGTCGGTCAGCGGTCTGAAAAGATTTTTGATACCCCATAGTGAAATTCCAACGGCCGTGAGAATTACCGCGACTTTTCCGATCCGCAGCGTGAGGTGTTCAATATGAGCAATAACAGCGAGCGCAATTAGTATTGGTCCGACAACACTCAATGCACCAACCATTCGACTGTCCCTGGCTATTGGGTCACCGAGCAGCAAGAACCCAATGCCATAAATCAACATTCCCACCGCAAGTGTGGTCAATTGAAAAAAGCTCGCATGTATTTCAGTCTCGCTCGTCTTATCGTCATGTTCAAGTCGAGTCTCCTTGCGGGCCAGAACAGCGAAGACCGCCGCCGAACCAATGAGCCACACAACTCCCCAAGTCGAATAGGTGTATCGGATGCCTGCCTCGGTACCTCGGAGACTGAGGTTGAGAGAATAAGGAAGGTAAACGAAAGCGGCCCCGACAACACCGACATTTATCAAGACAACCGCAAGAACTCCGAATCTGCGCACATGGTGATCCACATGATGCAGCACGGCGCCTGCGAGTGAAAGGCTTCCGAGGACCATAAGCACCCATTCGAATCGTGTGCCGGTCGGCGCCCACGAGAACACCGACTGGGCGAGAGAGAGTAACCCAAAACCCATTGCTCCAAGCGCAATGGACAACTTGCTCACATGGATTGGTTCCGACGCGCGTTCCTGCTTTGTCATGGCCCTTGTCCAACGAGGTGTGTGCATTCCCTCAACTCTTTACTGTCACTTAATGGCTGCCTTTGAATCTAATACCGCCGAAGGTTAACATCACCCCGGTTCAACTCATGGTCTACTCGCTGAAATTGCAGCCTCGTAAAAATTGGTGGCTTCGGCCGTGACCCAATCCCAAGAATAGGCGGGTGAATGCTCACGATTAAACGCCTTAAGCGCCTCAACATCAGGCATATTTGCAGCGAGATGGGACACCTTTCCAATCATCTCTCGATCAGAATTGACCATGAATCCATTCACCCCCTGTTCAATGAAGGAACTTGTGCCTGCCTCTGAACGGGCCAGCACCAAGAGCCCGGCAGCGCGCGCCTCTAGTGCCGCTATTCCGAATGACTCCTTCACGGACGGTTGCACGAAAACATCGCTGTGACTGAAGACTTCTTTGATTCCGGTTCGGTCAAGTCGACCCGTGAACACAACATTGAGTCTGTGTTTGCGAGCGTAGGCTTCCGCCCTTTGACGCAGTGGGCCATCACCAACCACGTGGGCACTGATCTCTGGCACGGACTCTTGCACCGATTTTATGACTTTGAGCAAGGCACCAACCCGCTTGCGTGGCGCCATTCGCAAAACACTGACTAACCGTAAATTTTCGCTGGTGGTGGGATCACACGCCCAAGCATTCACGTCAATTCCGTTGGGTAAAATTTGGACATCAGTGTTGAGCGCCCTGCGAACGAGCAATGCCGCTTGATCACTCACGGCGCTCCATAGAATGCCCTTACCAATCATGGTGCCCTCGAATGCGGCATAGCCACGCTGAGATATCCCACCCCACATACTGTGGACCGTGACGACCGTTGGGACATCAAGTTGGCGAATGGCACGCAACGCACCCCACGCGAATGGCGATGTCGCACCCATATGGATGTGTGCAACATCGGGGCGGCTCTTTTCAAGCACCTGAACAAGGTGATGCCGAGTTCTGGGATGAATGGGCAGTCCGAATGGAATCGGTGCGCTCACACGCGTCACATCAGGCTGAGACGATCCAGCCGTTGCGGTAATTATCGAAACCTGTGCCCCAGCATCTCTCTGCGCCCGAGACAGACGAGCCACCTGCGATTCAATGCCACCGGTGCGGGGCGCATAACAGTCACTGATGTGAACTATCGAGAGGTCACGCGTGGGCACTGGAGAGACGTTACGCCACAATAGGGCACATCATGACTCAGACACTCCTGTTTGTGCACGCACACCCCGATGACGAAGCACTCCTCACTGCGGGGACCATGGCACGTGCACACGCAGAAGGGCATCGGGTAATACTTCTTGTGGCCACCGACGGTGCAGCAGGGCTAACGTCTACCGACTATGCCCACGAACTCGGTGCCACACGCTCCAATGAACTCATGAATTCTGCGTCCGCTCTTGGTGTGGACAAAGTCATCACGTGGAACCTTCCCGATTCCGGCCTACACGGCGAAAATACCGACGGTTTTGCACACCATGACATCAAACAATTGGCGGGTGATCTCTTAACAGTCATTGATCAGGAAGGTGTCACGGTTGTCGTTGGTTATGACCAACAGGGAGGATATGGTCACCCGGATCATCTTCAAGTTCACAATGTTGTTCGCGCCGCGTATGTTGCTGGGAAATTTGAGCTCTTTGAAGCTACGCTCCCAAGAGAACCCATTGCCCGCGCAGTTCGCCTCGCTGAAACTCTGAAGCTAACGCCCGATGCGTTCTGTGCTGAAGAATTTGCACAGGCCTGGACTCCTCGCTCGGAGATCACTCATCGGGTCAATGTGCGGCCTTATGTTTCTGCTAAAAAATCTGCCATTAGGGCACATGCATCGCAGGCCCATGCGGATGGCACCGTAAGGACGCTCGGCGTGCTCAGCGCTTTGCCCACTCCCCTTTTCGCGGCCCTACTGGGAACCGAGTACTACGTCAAAGTGTGAACTCACCTGTTCTGCCAGATTGGGTGAATCCCAGTCGAACCACGCTATGCGGGGATCCTGACGGAACCAGCGCTGTTGCCTACGAGCAAATTTTGAGGTTGCGTAGATCATTTGTGCTCGGGCATCGTCAAAAGAAATTTCACCCGCCAAATACGACAAAACCTGCGAGTAGCCAATGGCCCGTCGAGCCGTCACCCCTTGGGCAAGCCCTTGATTCAGAAGGTTTTCAACTTCCTGGATGAACCCTGCTGCAATCATCGCATCAATTCGCGTTGTTATTCGCTGATCAAGAACAGGCCGATCAATTTCAAGGCCAACTCGGCATGAGGGTATGAATTCTTGAACGTGTTCAAGGCTTGCCTGATACTGCTTACCAGTGATTTCATTGACTTCAAGGGCGCGCACTATCCGCCGGCCATTTGTGGCGTTGATCCTTGAAGCGGCGTCCGGGTCAATCACCTCGAGTCGTGAGTGAAGGGATGCGGCGCCCTCATTCTCGAGCAACAGTTCATATTTCGCACGTATTTCGGCGTCGGTTCCCGGAAACTCGAAATTGTCCAATACAGCATTAACATAAAGGACACTTCCGCCGACCACGATTGGAAGTCTGTCCCTCTT
>JALRGY010000099.1 GCA_023253325.1 Candidatus Nanopelagicales bacterium
AACTTGCTCGCGGGTTTTTTCCAATGTCGCAGAAGCGTCGATTCCAATGACTTTGCGGGGGCGATCCTGTCCGGCAAAGCCGGCAATCATTCCCGCATGAGTGCTGCCCGTAACGGTGCAAACGATGATGGTGTCAAAAAAGACCCCGAGCTCCTGCTCTTGTTTTTCCACCTCATAAGCCCAATTGGCAAAACCAAGACCACCAAATTTATGTTCTGATGCTCCCGCAGGAATCCCGTATGGTTTTCCGCCCCGAGCTTTAACGTCCTCGAGTGCTTTGGTCCAACTATCGCGGATACCAATGTCAAAACCCGCAGGATCAAGCCGCACCTCAGCACCCATGATGCGGGAAAGAAGAATATTGCCAACACGATCATTGACACTGTCAGGCCAGTCAACCCATTTTTCTTGAACGAGTACGGCCTTCATTCCAATCTTTGCTGCAACTGCTGCAACCTGCCGGGTGTGATTCGACTGGTACCCACCGATGGACACCAAAGTGTCGGCGCCTTGAGCAAGAGCATCAGGGATGATGTACTCCAGCTTGCGTGTCTTGTTACCGCCATAGGCCAGACCACTGTTGACGTCTTCACGTTTAGCCCAAATAGTTGCTCCACCAAGGTGCTCAGTCAGTCTGGGCAACTGATGAATAGGGCTGGGGCCAAATGTCAGTGGATAACGCTCAAAATCGTTCAGGGACATGGTTAACTTTCCTGATAGGTCTCTTGGGTTTCAGCGACCTTTTTAAGGTTGACCAGGGTCTTGAGAATCGACTTTTGGTTAAATTCATAGGCATTCATCAACTTCAAAGCCGGTGGGATCCGAGCAGTCGATCCATCAAATGTTTCAACGACAGTTGTCGTGTTCTCATCGATGGGGACAAGTTCATAACGCCAGCGGTGATGGCCTGGATGACACCAAGCAATTTTTCTGTTGTCCTCGAACTCAACAACCGTGTTCTTAATCCGATAGTTGGCAATCATGTGCATGTCCATGCCGAACTTGGACCCCATGTCAAGCCGCTCGGGACCGCGGACATCTCCCCTCAAGGTTCCTGAACCGTCAAAGAGCGTGTGGTTGCGAGGATTAGCCAGCAAGTCAAATATCACTGATGCGGGTGCATTAACGGTGATCTTTCCCGCCCGCTTGTATTTGTGATCAGTTGAGACAACCTCGGCGCGGATTTGTTCACTCATGCGATCAGTCTAGAACCGTGCTCGAAGCCTATGCTTGGGCAGTATGAGCGTCCGGTTTTATGGGGGTCCCCATTCAGATCGCGGACAGGGACGCCCTGATTGGACTCGTTATATTCCGTGGGCCCTCACGGCCATCACAATTCTTGGCCAGATCATCTGGATCTTGGTCAGTGGCAACGCCCGAACTTTCCTGACAATCCTGACAGTCATCACGTTCTTTGCTGCCGTGGTTTCACATTCCTATCTCAACAGGGGGTTGGGCTGGACCCTGAGTTTCTTTGGCATCACCTTGTTGTACGGATTACTCATTGAAGCTCTTGGTACGGCAACTGCTTTTCCTTTTGGTGATTACAGTTACAGCGACACACTTGGTCCAGCACTCTTGGGCGTTCCCATCGTCATTCCCATGGCGTGGTCCATGATGGCCTACCCCGTGTTGCTTGCAGTTCAACGCTTAGTCAGCACACCGATGTGGACGGCTTTCATTGCGGGATGGTTTTTAGCCTCGTGGGATTTATTCCTTGATCCCATGATGACGGGTGAGGGTTACTGGGTCTGGAACTCAATCGGCTGGTACCTGCCTGGCATTCCTGATATCCCACTACAAAACTTTCTTGGCTGGCTCCTTGGATCATGGGCTTTGATGTACGCGCTCAATCTGCTTCCCCGCAAGGTTGCCAATGACCACGTTCCCAACACGCTGCTGGCCTGGATCTATTTCTCCAACATTCTTGCTGCGCTGGTTTTCTTTGGAGAACCCGCGGTTGCTATTTGGGGTGGAGTCGCCATGGGCTTGGTTACCATTCCTTGGCTTTGGCGAATATGGAGTCAGCCCCAGTGGTAGCTGCACAAACAGCAACAGCAATTTCAGTAGCACTGGCGGCACACACGTCCTTCAACCTCACACAATTGCGCGAACCCTTGTGGGATGGAACGCCAATCACCGAGAAAGTCAGCATCCTCATTCCCGCGCGAAATGAAGAACTCACTATTCGTGCGGCTGCCGAGAGTGCACTCGCTCAAATCGGACTCACCAATTTCGAAATACTCATTCTCGATGACTCTTCAAGCGACAACACCGCACACATTGTCTCCGAACTCGCTGAGACAAATGCTGAAGTGACACTCATTCACGGCACCGAAGACATCCCTCCCGGCTGGCTGGGCAAACCTTTTGCATGCCATCGTCTGGCACAACAGGCCTCTGGCTCGGTTCTCGTTTTTCTCGATGCAGACGTCACCTTGGAGCCAACTGCCGTGGCCGCCTGCGTTCAACTATTGCGAGAGCAAAACCTCGCCCTCGTCGCACCGTATCCCCGACAAATTGCCAAGTCTCTGGTCGAGCGGCTTGTGCAACCACTCGTTGTGTGGTCGTGGGCTGCCACGCTCCCGCTTGGAATCGCTGAAAAGTCTTTGCGTCCCAGCCTTTCGGCAGCAAATGGTCAACTGATGGTCATGGACAGCCAAGCCTATATTCAATGTGGTGGGCATGAATCCGTGCGCGACATTGTTCTCGAGGACATTGCTCTGATGCGCTCGCTCAAGGAATCCGGCTCCCATTGCGCAACCGTCAATGGAGCAGACATTGCCCAGTGCCGCATGTACGCGTCAACCGAGCAGGTCATTGACGGTTATACCAAGTCACTGTGGAGCGCTTTTGGCTCTCCTGCCGGGTCGGTTGCCGTGAATTCGTTGTTGGGGTTCACCTACCTAGTTCCCCCCATCGCCTTGATTACTGGGCGCAAAAAATCAACTCGGATTCTTGGCGGACTTGGTTTTGCATCCGGGATTGCAAGTCGCGCAATGGTGGCCAAGAAGACGAACGCGAAAGTATGGCCCGATTCCCTTGCGCAGCCAGCATCCATAGCCGCTTTTATTGGACTCAACGCACTGAGTTGGTATCGCCATGTTCGTGGCACCAACACGTGGAAGGGTCGCTCACTGTGAGTCGCGTCGTGGTTATTGGTGCGGGAGTCGGTGGCCTGGCCACAGCCGCCCGGCTATCCGTTAAAGGTCATCAGGTCACCGTCGTGGAAGCATCCGATCGTGTTGGTGGCAAATTGCATACTCACAGGCGCGATGGCTACGCATTCGACACCGGTCCGAGCCTTTTCACTCTCCCCGCGGTGTATCGAGATCTGTTTTTGAAAACAGGGAAAAGTTTGGAGGACAGTCTTGATCTTCAACCTGTCGAGTCAGCATTTCGGTACCACTTTGCTGACGGCTCAAATGTCCTCGTACCAGGAGTCGACCCCGCAAAATGTGCCCAAGCGTTCGCACAGGCATTCGGCGAGAGCGCAGGCAAAGAGTGGCTTGAATTTATGCAGCGCGCTGCAGACATGTGGCGACTAACCCGGGAACCATTCCTGCAATCACCGCTTAAAGGATTTAAGTCATTACTGCCACTAGCTAACCCCAAGGACATTGCCACGATCGCACCATTCACAACCTTGCGCTCCCTTGCCCATAAGACTTTCAGCGATCCTCGGATGGTGAGCATTGTTGATCGCTATGCCACCTATACCGGCTCAGATCCACGGAAAGCTCCAGCGGTACTTGCAACAGTGCCCTACATTGAACAACTCTTTGGCGTATGGCACATCGGCGGCGGACTTGGGTCCTTGGCTGATGCTTTGCAGCAACGGTGCGAGGAACGCAAGGTTGGCATTCGCCTGTCAACAACCGTGAGTGAGATAGTCACGGAAGCAAATCACGTTACCGGCATTCGTTTGGCAACAGGTGAGTTCCTGAACGCGGATATTGTTGTGTCCAATTCCGATGCTCAATTGACCTACAAAAAATTGCTCTCGGAATCCACAGCCAAGAAACCGAAAATTCCTGGCGATCCATCCCTCGCCGGTTTTGTCATCTTGCTCGGACTTAATGGAAGAACACCCGACATTGCCCACCATAACGTTTGGTTTCCCCATAATTACGATGCTGAGTTTGATTCCATTTTTGGACGAAACCCGAAGCCTGTTGCTGATCCTGCAATTTACGCGTGCGCCCCGAATGACCCACTCATGCGACCCAATCCCGACTCTGAGTCATGGTTCATTCTTGTTAATGCACCGCGAAACGATTCAAGTGGTAAGTGCGGAGTCGACTGGGATGCGCCGGGGCTCAAAGAAGCATATGCGCAACAAATCATTGATCTTCTCGCTGAACGCGGAACGGACATTCGCTCCCGCATAAGTTTCATGGAAATACAAACTCCTGCTGATCTGGAACGCGCAGTGAACGCACCGGGTGGATCTATTTACGGTTCGTCCAGCAATGGTGTCAATGCTGCATTCAATCGACCGGCCAATCAATCCCCCATCCAAGGCCTGTTCCTTGTTGGTGGTTCCTCGCACCCAGGTGGTGGCTTACCGCTCGTTGGCATGGGTGCCGAAATCGTTGCCGAACTCATTGGCCGCGACGCTTAATTCGCGTTTCTAATTCGCGTTTCTAACTCTCACTGAGATACCACCGAGCAAGACGCCCGCCTTCAGACAGCAATTGAATTCGCTTTTCCGCCTCGATCTGTGCTTCTTCTGTCGACACCACAACGAGTTGATCCCCTGGCCTAATTCTGGTGTCCTGAGTGGGAACGAGTGTTTCACCTGACCTAATAACAAGTGAGACGACGGCACCCTTGGGTAATCCCATTTCCATGACATAAACGCCAGCCAAGGCAGATTTTTCTGGCACATCAACGCCCAGGACCACGGCGGACATGCCATCTAATGGCGCACTCTCCAATTCCAGTTCGTGGACCTGCTCGGGAAGACATACTCCAATTCTTCTACCAAGAAATGGCATAAGTGGGGTTTGAACAATAAGCAAAATGAGTACAACTATCAATGTAGTGTCAAAAACTATTTCAGCCCCTGGCATGCCCAGTCCCAATGGAATTGCGGCAAAAACAATGGGCACTGCTCCACGCAAACCTGCAACGGAGGTAAACCCAATGACTTTTTTTCCCAGGCGAAATGGTGTCAGTGAAATAACTGCGGCCAATGGCCGTGCCAAGAATGTGAGAAGCACGACAACGATGAGTGCAATCCCGAGTGATTCGGGCAATCTGCTGACATCGGCCAAGAGTCCAAGCATGACAAAAAGACCGATCTCAGCGATCCATGAAAGCCCATCGGCAAATCCAACGATTGATTTCCTGTGCGGCAGTCGTGCTGTTGAACCAATAATGATGGCGGAGAGATACACGGCCATGAATCCTGATGCGTGGACAACCGATGCAAGTCCATAGGACAACACGATCATGGCGAGCGCCGCGATGGGATAGAGACCAACCGCGGGAAGGGCAAGGCGCGGAAGGATCAATCGCGCTCCGTATCCCACGGCAATGCCCACGATTGCCCCACCGATGAGTTCCGCCAGAACCACAACGGGAATCCACCAGCCCGATGTGCTCCCCCATGCACCGCCTGCAACAACGCTGACGATCACCACGACGGGGGCATCGTTAAATCCTGCCTCAGCCTCGAGCAATGTGCGAACCCGCTCACTGACGCGGATGCGTCGCATGACAGAAAACACCGCCGCTGCGTCCGTGGCCGCGAGCACCGTTCCCAACAGGACCGCGACCTGAGGATCAACATCAAGCCACAGCACCAATGGAACGGCAACGACAGCAATACTCACTGCGATTCCAACCGAGGCCAATGCCAGTGACGGTGCCAAAACTGGTTTGAGTTGGTCCACGCGCGTGGTCAATCCGCCATGCGCCAAAATCAAAATGAGGGCGGTGTAACCCAGGACGGTGGCTAATGTCGCGTCATCTAAAGACAGCGCCGGAACTGTTGCCCCGAGCACCAGCCCAAGCACGAGGTAGAGCAATAGGCCGGAGACGCCAAGCCTGCCCGCAAAGCGAGCACCCACGATTG
>JALRGY010000009.1:0-17634 GCA_023253325.1 Candidatus Nanopelagicales bacterium
GGCACGAGTGCATCACCATAACGATTGAGACCCGCTCGATCACCTAAAGCCTGATTCAGTGCCTGCCCCAAAGCCAGACTTGTGTCTTCAACCGTGTGGTGGGCATCAACCTCGAGATCGCCTTTGGTTTCAACTATCAGGTCAAATCCGCCGTGCTTGGCCAACTGGGCCAACATGTGATCAAAGAATGGGACACCGGTCTCGATGGTACTAGTTCCGGTGCCATCGAGAATCAAATCAACGAGGACAGAACTTTCCTTTGTTGAACGTTCGATTCGAGCTTGCCGAGTCATTTCGATCCATTTCTGTTAAGAGCGATTTGCCTATTGAGCTAGACTATCGGGTTCGAATTCACGATGTTTCTCATGCTCTCAATGAATAACTGATTTTCCTCAGGAGTACCGATCGAAACACGCAGCCAGCCATCGGGTCCTGTTTCGCGGATCAGCACGCCTTGGTCAAGCAATGCCTGCCAAATTTCGTGCCGGTTCGGAAACTGTCCAAATAAAATAAAGTTGGCATCGCTCGGGACCACGGCAATGTTCAACTCAAGTAAATCTTGAACTAAAGCATCCCGTTCGCTCCTGAGGATCTCAACTTGGTTCGCAAGTTCCCCTGACATGGACAACGCTGTGATGGCGACCGCCTGAGTAATCGCGGACAGATGGTACGGCAACCGAACTAACATCAAGGCGTTGATGATCTCTGGAGCACTTGCCAGACAGTAGCCGACCCTGGCACCCGCGAAGCCAAAAGCCTTACTCATGGTCCGGGTGACAATAACGTTGGGAAATTGATGGAGGAGCTTGATCGCTGTGGACTCCTTGTCCCTGCGGAACTCGGCATATGCCTCATCAACAACAAGGATTGCGTTATTGAGCTTGGCGCATTCGGCAAGAGCTCGTAGTGCCTCCAAAGGCGTCTCGGTGCCCGTCGGATTATTCGGTGAGGCGACAAGTACCACACTTGGCCGATTGGCGGCTATTGCTTCACATGCACCAGGAACATCAATGGAGAAATCGGAAA
The DNA here is from genome assembly GCA_023253325.1 of Candidatus Nanopelagicales bacterium. GTDB lineage: Bacteria > Actinomycetota > Actinomycetes > S36-B12 > S36-B12 > UBA4592. The sequence goes on from JALRGY010000009.1 coordinate 1,027, forward strand.
CGCGCTCGATGATGACCAGCTGTGTGAATGAGTCACGGGCGTATTCGGGGTACATGGAGTAGGTTGGCTCAAAAGAGAGTGCGATACGTCCAGGGCCGCCAAATGCGGACATGATGTGTGACATGACTTCATTGGAACCATTCGCAACCCAAACTTGCTCCCGAGGAACGGTGATTCCAGCCTCGCGCACAATGTAATTCGAAAGCGCTTCGCGCAATTCCTCCGCATCGCGATCTGGGTAGCGATTTATCTCCGCACTGCATTCCATCACAGCAGCCGCTAATGCTTGTCGTAATTCTCTCGATGGTGAAAATGGATTTTCATTGACGTTGAGCCGAGCGACAACCCTGTCCTGAGGGGCTCCATATGGATTTTGCCCAATTAGATCCTCGCGCAAGGGCAGACGAAACTCGCTCACTGTTCCTGCCGAACAGCGATTGCCTCGCCGTGCGCCGGAAGGTCTTCAGCGTTGGCCAGAGCAATGACATGCGGGGCTACGTCCGCCAACGCGGGCGCTGAGTACTCAATTAAATGAATGCCCCGCAAGAAACTCTGCACGGAAAGCCCCGATGAGTGACGAGCAGCACCTGCCGTCGGGAGCACATGATTTGAGCCCGCGCAGTAGTCACCGAGTGAAACAGGCGAATGTGTTCCAATAAAGATTGCGCCAGCGTTCTTCACTTTCAGCGCAATATTTCGTGCATCAGCAGTGTGGATTTCAAGGTGTTCGGCCGCGTATGCATCAACAACTTCAAGCCCTTGCTCGATGTCACGAACAATGATGATGGCGCTTTGCTCGCCTCCGAGTGACTTCGTGATGCGTTCTCCGTGCTTTGTCTGGGCAACGCGGTGTTCCAATTCCGCACGGACGGCCTCGGCTAGCTCCACATCGGGGGTCACGAGGACTGCAGCGGCTAGGACGTCGTGCTCAGCTTGACTAATAAGGTCAGCTGCAACATGAGATGCCACTGCGCTCGAATCAGCGAGAATGGCAATTTCAGTCGGTCCGGCCTCAGAATCAATACCAATAATGCCCTGCAGGGCTCGCTTTGCTGCAGTGACATAAATATTTCCTGGTCCAGTTACCAGGTCAACCGGTTCACAGTTTCCGTCGGGGAGTTCAACACCGTAAGCGAACATGGCTACTGCTTGAGCGCCACCCACCGCATAAACCTCGGTCACACCCAAAAGATGACAGGCGGCCAAAACCGTCGGGTGAGGCCAGCCCCCAAAGTCCTTTTGAGGTGGTGACACAACAGCGATGGATGCCACACCTGCAATCTGAGCCGGAACCACATTCATAACAACACTGCTGGGATAAACAGCACGCCCACCTGGAACATAAAGGCCCACTCGTTCAACGGGCAGCCAACGTTCCGTGACACTTCCGCCTGAGGTCACTCCCCCAGGCACAACGTCAGTGTGCACATCGGCTCGACGCTGATCACCGTGAACTAACCGCGCCCTACGAATGGATTCCACGAGTGCCGCTCTGACATCAGAGTCAAGCTCTTGTGCTGATTGGGCAAGGAGTTCACCTGGAACGCGCAGCGATGCTGGAGCCGCTCCGTCAAGTTTGCTCGACCATTCGTTGACCGCCTCCGCGCCTCTGGCTCTGACATCGGCGAGGATCGGCGCAATTTGAGCCTGTGCGTCGGCAACATCCATGCTGGCCCTTGGAACCAGACTTCTCGGGTTTTCATGGCTTTCCCGTAGGTCAATCAGCCGAATCATGCTTATGAGTTTAGTCTGTCCACGTGAGTTTCACTTTGCCCCTCTTTCCGTTGAACACGGTAATGGTCCCCGGGCTCGTGCTGCCACTGCACATTTTTGAACCTCGCTATCGGTTGATGGTGCAGGAATTGCTGGAAATTGCCGATGAAGAATCTAGGGAATTTGGCATTGTCGCTACAAAGGATGGCAAATCCATTGAGCATTCTGGACTCGATGCCCTCCACTTAGTGGGAACAGCTACCGTGCTGCGGCAGGCGGATGAAACCCCTGACGGTCGCTTTGACATTGTGACAACTGGATCGCGTCGATTCCGCATTGAGAGCCTGGATGCAAGTCAACCGCTGCTGCGAGCAGAGGTCAATTGGCTCGAGGACATTGAAGAGTCACACACGCCCGAGCTCGAGTTACTTACCAACAGAGCGGTCGCCGATTTTGTTTCCTACCGTGCTGCGCTCTCTGGTCAGTTGGAGGAGACAATCGCTTCGGTGAATGACATGCCCGAGGATCCAGGTGTTGTTAGTTTTCTGCTCACCGCTGCAGTGGTGCTGCCCACGGCACAACGGCAGGAAATGCTCAGTGCAATGTCTCCATCGGAAAGACTCACTTTGGCTCGTAAATTTCTCAAACAGGAAACCTCAATGATTACAGCTTTTCACTCCATTCCGGCACTCGACCTGTTCTCCCCCGAACCCTCAGCGAATTGAAACACTCGGCCACTCCAGCGACTGGCGCACTCGATGCGTTAGGGCTCAGGTATTCGATTCATAAGTTTGAGAGCACCGCAAAAGACCATTTTGGCAGAGAGGCCGCCGAGGCAGTCGGCCGTGAATTCTCTGCCGAACAAGTCTTCAAAACGATCCTGTTTTCGCACGAGACAGCCATTGTTGTGGCGGTGTCGCCTGTGGGTCATGAAATCAGCGCGAAAAAACTTGCTTCGGCCGCGGGATTGCGCTCGCTCATGCCGACGCGGCCTGAAGTTGCGCAGCGCGTCAGCGGATATGTCGTAGGCGGCATCAGTCCACTGGGACAGAAAAAGTCCCATCTCACCGTGATTGACGAGAGTGCTTGGTTATTCCCAACAATTCTTGTCAGTGGCGGAAGGCGTGGCCTAGAAATTGAAATTTCACCAGATGCACTGCGTCAGGCGACCTCAGCGATCATCGCGCAGATTTGCGCCCTATCGAGTTAGGCATTGACAGGAAATCACTCAAGGCGAGAATTGAAATAACGAATCCGGCAGCAATGGGCCACACGAGATAAATCGCTAGCATACGAATTTCCAATGGCCCTTCAACAACCGTGGAGTCTGGAACATTGAGTTGCTCAAGGTCGACCATCCCGAGGCGAGTGCCCATCAACCACATGAAAAAGGTTCCAAAGGCCGAAGCCAAGAGAGCCGCAAAGAGTGTGGACACCAGATGTTCACGCCTCATGTAGACCAGGCCCATGGTGACGAGAAGTCCAGCAAGTAGCGCTAATGCACCAAAGGCAATATCCGATGCAATGAATTCCTGAGGTTGAAAACCATCCGTTTTCACCTTGTCGCCATTCACAACGATGCTGACTCGCGGAGCGAGCGCCCACCACACCACTCCTAGCGCCGCCCCGGACAAAATTCCGACAACAACGCCGGCAACAGCGACCGTCAATGTATTACGCCCGATTCCGTGGTTGTTGGATTTGCCAAAAACGTTGTGCTCGGTGACTTCAGGTTCGTTCACATGAGACATGACGCCCCTAGAAGTGCTTTGAGATCACCAAAAAGTGATGGGGATGGGGTCACGCGAAATGCATCATCGAGTTTCATTACGGTTGTCGCAGTTCCACCTGTCAGATGCAACTGGACCTCTGTGGTCCCGGGGTGCTCCGCCAGTACACCTTTGAGTCGAGCGACTAGCGGCGGAACACAACGCGAGGCGGCAAGGGACAGACGCACGGGCCCTGATGGGGCCTCGCTGAGGTCAGGAGCATTGATTTCCATTGCAACTGCACGGAGACCGTCATCGTCACTGCGATCAATTTTTGCCCGCACTACGAGAATCGAATCCTCAACGAGTAGTGCTCCGAATGAAGCGTAGCTCTGCGGGAAAACCATGAGTTCCAAAGAGCCCTCGAGATCCTCGAGAGTGATGATTGCCCATGCTGACCCCTTTTTAGTGGTCTTGCGTTGGATACCGGTGACAAGTCCGCCCAAGGTTACGAATGTGCCATCAAGATGTTCATCAACGAGAACGGAGGCAATACTTCTGTCCGCGAGTTGCGCCAACGCACTTTCCATGCCAAAAAGCGGGTGATCCGATACATAGAGCCCGAGCATGTCGCGCTCATGTGCCAGAAGCACGCTTTTTTCCCACTCAGCCACGCCAATTTCGGGCCGTTCAATCAGGTTGTCGTCCCCTGAATCGGAGAGCCCGCCAAAGAGGTCAAACTGTCCAACTGCTTCAGCGCGCTTGATATCGACTGCAGTGTCGATGACCTGCTCGTGCACGGCAACGAGACCTTTACGCGTGTGACCCAGGCTGTCAAAAGCGCCGGCTTTGACCAGTGATTCGACCACCCTGCGGTTACAAACGGAAACATCAACTTTGGCGATAAAATCGTGGAAATCTGCGAACCGTCCAGCTTTGGTTCGAGTGTTGATTATGGACTCCACAACATTGAAGCCCACATTGCGAATTGCTGTGAGGCCAAAACGAATGTCCGTACCACGAGGGGTGTAGTGCGCATCCGAATCATTGACATCGGGTGGCAGAACTTTAATTCCCATGCGGCGACACTCATTCAAGTAAATGGCAGAGCGATCTTTGTCATCAGCCATTGAGGTAAGAAGGGCCGCCATGTACTCAGCTGGATAATTGGCTTTGAGGTAGGCGGTCCAGTAGGACACCAACCCATAACCGGCCGTATGTGCCTTGTTAAACGCGTAATCAGAGAATGGGACGAGAACTTCCCACAATTTGTTGATTGCTGGATCGGAGAAACCGCGCTCGCGCATGCCATTACTGAACGGCACAAATTCCTTCTGCAGGATCGATTTCTTCTTTTTGCCCATGGCACGGCGAAGCAGGTCTGCTTTTCCGAGTGAGTACCCCGCCAGTTGCTGAGCAATCGCCATGACCTGTTCTTGGTACACGATGAGTCCGTAGGTATCGCCCAAGATCTCAGATAACGGCTCTTCGAGTTCCGGGTGAATGGGCACGACTGGCTTGCGCCCATTTTTGCGGTCGGCATAGTCATTGTGGGCATTCGCCCCCATGGGACCCGGGCGATAGAGAGCTAAGACCGCAGAAATATCCTCAAAATTATCGGGCTGCATTGACCGCAGGAGTGAACGCATGGGGCCGCCATCGAGTTGGAAAACGCCGAGCGTGTCACCACGAGCGAGTAGTTCATAAGCCTGTTTGTCATCGAGGGGCAAGTCTTCGAGGACGATTACGTCACCGGTATTGCGTTCTATATTGATTAGGCAATCATCAAGAACCGTGAGGTTGCGCAAACCTAGAAAATCCATTTTGAGAAGCCCGAGTGATTCGCACGCGCCCATATCGAACTGGGTGATGATGGCGCCATCTTGTTCACGTTTCCAAACCGGGATGACATCCATGAGGGGCTCGCGACACAAAATCACCCCAGCAGCGTGCACCCCAGGTTGGCGCTTGAGTCCTTCCAGTCCCTTTGCCGTGTCCACGACGGTTCGCACCTCAGGATCAGCTTCATAGAGTGCCCTGAACTCGCCCGCTTCCGAGTACCTAGAGTCCTTGTGATCAAATGCCCCGGCAAGGGTGATGTCTTTACCCATAACAGCGGGTGGCATGGCCTTGGTGATTTTTTCGCCCACCGCATATGGCATACCAAGAACGCGAGCACTGTCCTTGATCGCAGCTTTTGCCTTGATCGAACCGTAGGTCACAATCTGCGCGACACGTTCCTCACCATATTTTTCAGTGGCATAGCGGATCATGTCTGCTCGCCGACGTTCATCAAAGTCAATATCGATATCCGGCATGGAAATACGCTCTGGATTTAAGAATCTCTCAAACAGCAACCCATGTTCAATGGGATCAAGGTCGGTGATGCCCAAGGCGTAGGCGATCATGGCGCCTGCCGCTGAGCCACGACCCGGGCCAACCCGAATGCCATTGTTTTTCGCGTGCTGAACAAGGTCAGCCACCACGAGGAAGTAGCCAGGGAATCCCATTTGTGCAATCACGCCGAGCTCGTAATGCGCCTGCTGGCGAACATTGTCTGGGACACCGAGCGGATAACGTTTGGCTAAACCAATTTCAACCTCTTTGACCAACCACGATTCTTCACTCTCCCCCGCAGGAACATCCGCCTGAGGCATCAGGTTTGCACCTTCATTGAATGTGACGTCACAGCGCTCGGCTATCAGCAGTGTGTTGTCACATGCCTCCGGATGGTCAGCCCACAGCTCGCGCATGCTTGCGGCGGACTTGAGATAAAAGTCCCTTGCATCAAAGCGGAAACGTTTAGGGTCATCCATTGTTGTTCGGGTTCCAATGCACAGCAGTACGTCGTGGGTTTCAGCATCACTTTCGTGGACGTAGTGCATGTCATTGGTCGCCACTAACGGAAGCTTGAGGTCCTTGGCGATCTTTATGAGATCGGGCATGAAGTTTCTTTCAATCGCAAGCCCATGATCCATGACCTCCGCGAAAAAGTTTCCCTCGCCAAAAATTTCCCGGAAGTCTGCCGCCGCCGCGCGCGCTTTGTCGTATTGCCCTGCTTGCAGCCAACGGTTGACCTCTCCGCTAGCGCAGCCTGTGGTGCCTATGAGTCCAGTTCCGAATTGCTCAAGAAGTTCCCGATCAAAACGGGGCTTGTGGTACTGCCCCTCAAGGCTTGCAAGGGATGAAAGTCGAAACAAGTTATGCATCCCTGCAGTGTTTTCTGCCCAAAGCGTCATGTGCGTGTAACTGTGCTTACCGCGCCCCGCACCCGGATCCTCGGGGGTTCCTTCATCGAAACCGCCACCAAAGTCAAAAGGCTTGCGTTCGCGACGCCCTTGGGGCGCGTAATAGCCTTCGAGGCCAATGATGGGTTTAACTCCCGCGGCGGTGCCCTTTTTCCAGAAATCGTAGGCGCCGAAAAGATTCCCATGATCTGTCATGGCAATGGAACTCATGCCTTGTTTGCTGGCCTCAGCAAAGAGATCGTCTAGACGGGATGCTCCATCAAGCATCGAATACTCCGTGTGCACATGCAAATGGGCAAAACCATTGCCACCCGCACCAGCACTCAACTTTTCACGCCACTTTCCGTATCAGCACCACTACGAGCATGCCCATTTCACATGATTGACTCAGTTTTTTAAAATCTCCAACGCCCGAACTAGATCCAGGGAATATTCACTTGTCAACTCAACCCGCTCACCGGTTCGAGGATGCTCAAAAGCTAATTCAACGGCGTGCAGCCACTGACGGTCGAGCCCCAGACGTTCCGCGAGAACTGGGTCTCCACCGTACATGGTGTCGCCCACAATCGGGTGCCGCATCGCTGACATATGGACTCGAATTTGATGTGTGCGACCCGTCTCCAGATTGACTTCCAGCAATGAGGCGTGGCGAAAAGCTTCTACGGTTTCATAGTGGGTAATACTCGACTTACCCGCCTGGGTCACCGCATACTTGTACTCGTGCCCGGGGTGCCGACCAATTGCGGCGTCGATGGTCCCGACCAATGGATCCAGCAAACCCTGGACGACAGCATGGTAAATCTTGTGAACCTCGCGGTTTCGAAATTGGTTCTTCATGCGTGAATAGGACAATTCGTTCTTTGCCACGGCCATGAGCCCCGAGGTTCCTGCATCAAGTCGGTGCACGATGCCCTCGCGCTCGGGAGCTCCAGATGTACTGATGGCATAGCCGGCCGCAGCCAGTCCACCGATCACCGTTGGGCCATCCCATCCGCGACTTGGGTGCGCCGCGACTCCTGGTGGTTTATCCACAACGACGATGTCGTTGTCATCAAAAACAATATTCATGCCCGGAACGGGCTCAGCGATTATTTCCAACGCTGCGGGCCGGGGTGCGGCTTCTAAATCAACTTCTACCACCTGCCCCGCAAGCACCCGATCACTTTTGCCCAGTATTTTTCCTCCGCTCAGCGCTCCGCCGGAGGAAATGATGAGTGCAGCCTGCGATCTGCTCAGACCTAAGACTTTGGTCAGGGCTACATCGATTCTCTCGCCTTCCACGCCCTCGGGAATTGTCACGATGCGGGAAACCGTGTCAGTCATGAGTTCTCAACAACGATCTGGACCTCATGGCTTCGCACGAGAGCCATCAATGCCAAACCCTCTGAAGAGCAGGACCGCGATGGAAATTCCCGATGTCACCACAGCCATATCGGCCACATTGAAAATGGCCCAGTAGGGCAACTGAATAAAGTCGACAACGAAACCTTGAAATGGCCCTGGCGCCCGGAACATTCGGTCGATCAGATTGCCAACCGAGCCACCCAACAGTCCACCGAGTGCGAGCGCCCATGGCGTGCTGCCCAATTTGCGAGCGTATTTGAATATGACGCCGACAACGGCTAAAGCAATGACAGTGAATACCCAGGTGATGCCCGTTCCCATGGAGAACGCAGCTCCGGAATTTTCTGCATAGGTAAATTTCAGGAACCCGCCGAGGAGTTCAACAGGACCTTCTCCCGATGCCATCCGAGGCAAAAGGTATTGCTGCGCCCAATACTTTGTGATTTGGTCGGCCACGATTATCAAGACCGCTGTTACCCCGAAGATCACCAGTTCCTGGCGATTATTTTTAGAGGTTACCGTGAGGGCTTGATTTTCTGGGAGATCAGCGCTCGCAGCACCCTCAGAGACCGAATTCACTCACCCACTGTACGCAGACGGGGACCTAAAAAATTCAGCAGGAGGCTCTAGTAACGCTCTTCAGCGACCTTGCAGGCCATGCAGAGAGTTGCGCGCGGAAACGCTTGAAGCCGTAATTTGCCCACCGCATTACCGCACCCTTCACAGACTCCGTAGGAGCCATCGTCGATGCGACCCAACGCGTGGCGAACCTGCAGGAGCATCTCTCGAGCATTATTGGCAAGAGACATTTCATGCTCACGCTCAAAAGTTTTGCTACCAGCATCAGCTTGGTCATCACCTGCCCCATCACCTGAGTCACGAATCAGGTCGGCCAGACCGATCTCCGCGGTGTCGATTTCCTCGAGCAACCGGGATTCGTCTTGATGAAGTGCGACTCTGATCTGTTTCAACTCTGCCTTGGTCCAGGGGCTTTCGTCTTCGCGCACAACGAGCACCTTTGGGCCAATTTGCGGGCCTGGCGAGATTACCTTGGTAATTCCGGGCACCGCCTTCACTTTTTTCTTGGGCATTTCAACAACGTTGCCGAATTTCTTGATAACCGGAGCCGGAGGAGCTTCTACAACTTCAGCGACAACTTCAGCGTTCGATTCAAGAGCGGCAGCTTTCTTAGATGCAGCCTTTGCCGGAGCGGCTTTCTTCGCAGCTGACTTTTGTGCGACGACTTTTTTCGGGGCTGCGTTCGTGGCCGGAGCCTTCTTAGCAGGGGCCTTCTTGGTCACGACTTTTTTGGCAGGGGCCTTCTTGGTCACGACTTTTTTGGCAGGCGCCTTCTTCGCAGGGGCCTTCTTGGTCACGACTTTCTTGGCAACTGGTTTCTTGACAGCAGACTTTTTAGTTGGCTTCGTAGTCTTAGCCGCCTTAGTGGACTTAGTGGTCACTGTGGTTGCCCCCTCATGTAATGCAGCGTGGGCGTGGGCCCAGGTTTTCGGTCGTGAAATTGCAGCTTTTGCCACCATTTCATTGTGCACATGTGAAAAGCACCTCTCAGCGCACGTGCGCATGCTATTGCCCACCCGCTAAAGTTTGCCAACGGGCCACGCCATATCCCACGAAAAACCATGTTTTTGCTCAAATTCCCCCGTGGAATTATTTCAATAATTTCATTCCCAGCCCTCAGGAAAGTGACTCCATGTATAAAGCGGTTCCCGCAACGGTGAATCTCACCGACCTTGAGCACGAAGTGTTGGCTCTATGGGAGAGCGAAGGAACATTTGCCCAATCAATGGCGCAGAGCGTTGGCCGTCCCCGCTGGACCTTCTATGAAGGACCACCCACCGCCAACGGAACTCCCGGAACCCACCATGTCGAGGCGCGAGCCTTCAAGGACATATTCCCCCGATACCGGACCATGAAGGGCTACCACGTTCCAAGGCAAGCTGGGTGGGACTGCCATGGCTTGCCCGTAGAGCTAGCCGTGGAAAAAGAGCTTGGATTCACGGGTAAGGGAGATATCGAAGCTTTCGGCGTCGCAGAATTTAATGCGAAATGCCGGGAGTCCGTATTGCGCCATGTCGATGAATTTTCAGCAATGACTCGCCGCATGGGTTATTGGGTTGATATGGATAGCGCTTACTGGACCATGGACCCCAACTATGTGCAAAGTGTCTGGTGGTCCCTAAAGCAAATATTCAATTCAGGGCTGCTCGTACAAGACCATCGCGTCTCTCCCTACTGCCCTCGTTGCGGTACCGGCCTCAGTGATCACGAACTGGCCCAGGGCTATGAGGAAGTTGTGGACCCTTCGGTTTACGTCCGCTTCCCCGTCACACAGGGCGAACTCGCCCAGAGGTATCCAAACTTGAATTTGCTTGTTTGGACCACGACACCATGGACCTTGGTCTCCAACACGGCAGTCGCCGTGAAACCCACTGCCACCTACTGCGTTATTGAACTCGCTGATGGCTCTGAGAGTTTCATCGTCGTTCAAGAACTTGTGGAGAAAATTTTTGGACTGGAAAATGACGAGGAAGGGGCTGCTCGCTATTCCGTCAAGGAGACCTTTTTCGGAAGCGACCTCGAACGTCTGCACTATCAACGTCCATTTGACCTAGTCGACATCCCTGACGCACATTTCGTGATTCTCGCCGACTACGTCACAACCGACGATGGCACGGGACTCGTGCATCAGGCGCCGGCTTTCGGTGCTGATGACCTCATTTCCTGCCGCGCCTACGGCCTACCAGTGGTCAATCCGATCGAACCCGATGGCACTTTTAATCCGTCGGTGCCCCTTGTTGGCGGCCAATTTTTTAAGCATGCGGATTCAGCTTTAACGAATAATCTCGCAGAGCGCGGAATTCTCTTCAAGAAAGAAGACTACGAACACACCTACCCGCACTGCTGGCGCTGCCACACTCCACTGATCTATTACGCCCAGCCTTCGTGGTACATCAAGACAACCGCGATCAAAGACAAATTAGTGCGTGAGAACGAAAAAACAAACTGGTTCCCCGAGACAATCAAAACTGGTCGCTACGGAGACTGGCTCACTAACAATGTCGACTGGGCACTCTCTCGGAATCGCTACTGGGGCACTCCCCTGCCCATCTGGCGCTGCAGTGAAGATCATTTGACCGTCATTGAATCCCTCGGTGAACTCAGCCAATTGACCGGCCGGGACCTGGCCGACCTAGACCCTCACCGCCCATTCATTGATGCGATCACATTTAGTTGCCCCACTTGCGGATCTGAATCAACTCGCGTACCTGAAGTAATCGACTGCTGGTATGACTCGGGAGCAATGCCCTTCGCGGCGCAGTGGTACCCGCATCACAATCAAGAAGAGTTCGCAGCGCAATACCCCGCTGACTTCATCTGTGAAGCAATCGACCAGACACGTGGCTGGTTCTACACATTGATGGCGATCGGGACATTAGTATTCGATCAATCGTCATATAAAAACGTTGTATGCCTTGGCCACATTCTCGATGAAGACGGCCGAAAAATGAGCAAGCATCTTGGCAATGTCCTCGAGCCAATACCTCTCATGGATGAACATGGTGCCGATGCACTCCGCTGGTTCATGTTGGCCAGCGGATCCCCCTGGCAATCCCGCCGCGTTGGACACACTGCAATCGCGGATGTCGTGCGCAAGTCATTGCTGACCTACTGGAACACCGTGTCATTCTTGGCGCTCTATGCGCGCAGTGCCCCATGGTCACCCACGGACGGAGCACCCGATCTCTCTGACCGTCCGATCATGGATCGGTGGCTGTTGAACGAGGCCCATGCCATGGCCCAAGGCGTTGACCAAGCACTCGAGAACTTTGACACTCAAAAGGGTGGGCGCTTACTCGCCGAGTTCATCGATAATCTTTCGAATTGGTATGTGCGGCGAACCCGACGCAGGTTCTGGGACGGCGATCCCGCTGCACTTGCCACACTCCATGAGGCCGTACGAATTGTCACCCTCTGCATGGCCCCGTTTACACCATTCATTACTGAACGCGTTTGGCAAGACATTTTCCGTGAAACAGAGAAAACCGCACCCACTTCAGTGCACTTGGCCATGTGGCCAGAGCCAATGTCCGTTGATGCAAAACTTCGACAAGACATGGAAATTGCGCGACGCGTTACCGAACTGGGACGCTCGGCGCGCGCCATGAGCTCGGTCAAAACACGACAACCACTTGGTCGCGCACTTATCAGTGCGCCGGGGTGGGACCATCTCGATCCAGAACTGGTCACCGAAGTCGCCGAGGAACTCAATGTGCGTGAACTGCTTGCTCTCTCCTCAAGTGATTCCGAGTTGGTCGAAGTAAGCCTCAAGCCAAATTTCCGCACGCTGGGACAGCGTTACGGGAAACAAACCCCGTTGGTCGCTGGCACCATTAGCGCTCAAGACCATGCAGAGTTGACCGCCCAATTGCGGGCCAACGAAACCATTTCACTCAGAGTCGAGGGATTGGATCAAGATCAAGGCGTTGCATTAATTTCGCTCGCCGACGTCGTTATCACCGAGACCCCGAAAGAAGGTTGGGCGGTAGCATCTGAAGCAGGTGACAGCGTGGCACTCGATCTTGAGATCACGCCTGAACTGGCGCGTGCCGGACTCGCCCGCGATATTGTGCGCGCAGTTCAAGAGGCTCGCAAAAATGCCGGCTTTGACATCAGTGACCGCATCACCTTGTGGTGGGATTCAACTGAAACCGCTTTCATCGAGACAATGAGCACACATGAATCTGACATTGCCCATGAAATACTTGCCCTAGAGGTGAACCACGGGCCCGGCCCCGCAGATTCAATTACCGTGGATAGCGATCTTGGCGCCTCTATGACAATTGCTCAGCGCAATTAAAGGTTGCGCAAAATTCCCATCAAAATCTGAATACCAATAAGCAAAATCAAGAATCCAAGATCCAGCGAAACCTGACCCATGCGAATGGGCGGCACGACACGTCGTATCAATTTCAGTGGTGGCTCGGTAACCGTGTAAATGCCTTCGACGATGATCAAAATAAAACCTGACGGACGCCAATCGCGAGCAAAGACCTGAACGAAGTCAAAAACTAGTCTGGCAATCAAAATAATGAGATATATGGACAGAAATGATGCGATCCAACTGCCAACTTCACTCACGTGTTTACCCTAACCTGGAAAGAAATAATTTCAGATGTCACTCACAGAGTACTCGACATCAACTTTGATTGAAGAATCCATCCTGAGCTAGTTGTTGGCGGGCCTGATCTCCCACATCCACGTTTACAGGTGAAAGCAAGAAGACCTTGTTCGTGATGCGCTCAATGCTCCCTCGACATCCAAACACTAGCCCCGCAGCGAAATCAATGATTCGTTTTGCGTCGTTGTCATCGAGGTCACCTAAATTCATAATGACGGGAATTCCATCTCGGTATTCCTCGCCTATTCTGCGCGCATCGTTGTAGGAGCGTGGATGGATAGTTTCAATGCGAGCAAAGTCGATGCCGCGCGAGGCGGGAACGTAAGGCGGTACAGCGGCGCGACTCGGAAGTTCTTCATCTCGTCGGATCGTGCGAACACCTCGGGATTCAGGAATAGGACGCACTGAACGACTTTGGGCGGGTTCGTCGTATTCGTAATCTTCGGAGAACCCACGACTCGAGCGTGATAGATCCCGACCCTGTCTTGGCGCATTGGGATCCAAATAGTCGTCGTGATACGAGTCGTCCTCGACTAGGCCAAGATAAACAGCCATTCTGCGCACTGCGCCAGCCATTTCCGGTCCTCCTCCTGCGCTCACGCGAGCAACTGACAAATTTTGGATGAAAACAGCGAACCCCATTGGTGGAAGCGCGTGTCTCCTCACTGCAGGTTACTGCACAGCAGGCCGCTCACCGAGGATCGCGCTGCCAATTCGCACTTGTGTCGCACCGTGAGCGATGGCTGCTTCCAGATCAGAACTCATTCCTGCCGATATTTCCACCGCCCATGGAAATTCCGCCACAAGACGCTCGGAGTAGCTCTTAAGTGAGGCAAAAGCCTGCGCTGGGTCAATTCCCAGATCAGGATGCGGGGCCACTGCCATGACACCCCTAAGTTCTAGGGACTCTTCAGCGACCACCGCGCGCGCAATGGCCATGAACTCATCGGGGTGAGCACCTCCTCGACCGGTACCCAGCGTGCTCATTGGGTCAAGATTTATTTGAACAAAGGCCTTGAGTACCTTGCCCGCATTCTGCGCGGCCCTAGCTAAATGGCCAACAAGTTCCAAGCGATCACATGTTTCAACTACATGTGCCCAGCGAGCTATGGAGTTCACCTTTTTACTCTGTATCTGCCCGATCATGTGCCAGGTCACGTTAGGACCACAGTCCTCAGCCTTTGCCTTTGCCTCTTGGTCCCGGTTTTCTGCCACCTGAAAAATTCCAAGTTCATTCAGGATTCTTACATCACTGGATGGATAAGTTTTCGTGACCACAATTAAATCTACGTTGCCAGCGCCACTCACCCGGCATGCTTGGTCAATTCGCTCACGAGCTTTTTGGAGGCCTCGACGAATTTCTAATGTTCGAGTTTCATGCGCCGTGCTGTCCGCGTCCATCTGTGTCACGCGCTCGCACCTCCAATTCGAATAACTAGACCCTGACGTCCGGTGACATTGTTGCGACGATAAGAAAAGAGTTCTTCACTATTCTCAAATGTGCAGCCACCAACAATTTGAGTGGGGATTCCAGCGACAGTCAGTGCCACAAAGAGCCCTGCTCTCACATCAATCCCGCCAGTGGATGCGAGGGCAGCGAGCGCAACGTCTGGAGGGCATGCCTCGTGAACGGCACGAATGCGCTCCTCTCCCACCTGGTAGCAGTCCCCACAAATGGCAGGGCCAATGACGGCTTGAAACTTCGTTGCCCCCAATGAGCGCAACTGAGACAGCGTGGCGCCCAGAACGTCAGCACATAATCCTTTCCACCCACAGTGAACTGCCGCGATAGCGACTCCCGATTCCGGTCCCCAGGCATGAATTCCGACCGTTGCGCAATCAGCCCCTAGAGCCACCAACCCCAATGTGTCAGAGGTGGTGATGAGCGCATCTACTTCACCAGCCTGTCCCCCCGAATCAACATACGCGTGTGATGCTCCATGAACAGGGGCCATATGAACCAATTGCTCACTTCTCAAACCAACCACCGTGGCCAGCGACGCCCTGTTGCTCGATACCGCTGCAAGCTTGTCACCCACGTGGTCGGCCAGATTAGCCTGATTGAAAGGACCTCGACTTACTCCACCCAAACGACCAGTGACCGCCCAGAATGCTGGACGGTCACTAGGTGCCAGTGGCGCAAATGCGCTGCTGGCAAGGGGAAGAACCATTTACTTCAAGAAGTCGGGGACATCTAGATCATCCTCGGTATCCTCGAAGACAATCGTTTTAGGTTGCTGCACTCCGCGCCCAACGGTCGGGATCTCGCCCGTTCCAACGAAGTCGTCAGCCATACGAGAGGAACTCTTCTTAGCTGGAGGTTCCCCACCATCGAATCCGGCAGCGATCACAGTGACTCTGACTTCATCGCCCAGCGTGTCGTCGATGACAGCACCAAAAATGATGTTCGCATCAGGATGAGCCGCATCAGCCACAAGACGTGCCGCCTCATTGATCTCGAACAGACCAAGATCGCTACCACCTGAAATGGACAACAGCACGCCGTGCGCGCCATCAATCCCAGCCTCGAGCAGCGGGCTCGAGATGGCCTTCTCGGCAGCCTGCATCGCACGGTCTTCACCGCGGGCCGAGCCAATGCCCATCAGTGCCGAACCAGCAGAGTGCATGACACTCTTCACATCAGCAAAGTCAAGGTTGATGAGACCGGGGGTTGTGATCAAGTCGGTGATCCCACTGACACCCTGCAACAACACGTGGTCTGCCTGGCGGAATGCGTCAATGACTGAAATCTCGCGATCGGCCAATGAAAGCAACCTGTCATTAGGAATAACGATGAGCGTGTCCACCTCGGCACGAAGATCCTCAACACCTTGGTCGGCCTGGGCTTGACGCCTGCGACCTTCAAAGCCAAATGGTCGAGTCACCACACCGATGGTCAGCGCGCCCAACGACCGAGCGATTTTGGCAACAA
Source organism: Candidatus Nanopelagicales bacterium (assembly GCA_023253325.1). Taxonomy (GTDB): domain Bacteria; phylum Actinomycetota; class Actinomycetes; order S36-B12; family S36-B12; genus UBA4592. The sequence goes on from JALRGY010000009.1 coordinate 17,173, forward strand.
CGGGTGCGCCACCTGTACCGGTGCCACCGCCCTCACCTGCAGTCACAAAGACCATGTCAGCGCCGCGAAGTACTTCCTCGATCTCCTCAAGGTGATCCTCTGCCGCCTTCTTACCGACCTCGGGGTGAGCGCCGGCACCGAGTCCTCTGGTCAGCTCGCGACCTATATCAAGCTTGACGTCCGCGTCACTCATCAGAAGAGCCTGCGCATCGGTGTTGATTGCGATGAACTCAACGCCTTTGAGCCCTACTTCGATCATCCGGTTAACGGCGTTTACGCCACCACCACCGATGCCTACAACCTTTATAACTGCCAAATAGTTCTGTGGAGCCGCCACGGCCGCTCTCCTTTTCCGTTCATGTCGGTGGAAGGGGGTCCACCGAACTCCTCAGCCACAAACCCTCAACCTCAACAAGAGGCTGAGCAATTGGTTCGCTCATGGCCGCGCGGACCTTAAGGGTT
>JALRGY010000009.1:17644-33203 GCA_023253325.1 Candidatus Nanopelagicales bacterium
TAAAGATAGGGTTATATTCTTAGTTTCAAAATATTTTATAAATATATTTGGAGACACTTCATTATGAACTGGATGATACAAACTGGCTGTTTCAAAATTTGGATGAAGTTTAAAAATGTCATTCAGACAAATTTTTAGATTTTTTTCAAAAAAGGTGCGTTTTCCCCTATAAATGAGTACCTGCGTTAGTAATTATTCCGCGTGTCTTGCCCAATTAGGATTTTTTCGGGCCCTTTTCATTGGTTGTTGTGGGCAGTTCAGGGGCACTGACATCGTAAATTTCTGCCCTGCGAGTGAGTAACGCTTCCAGTACTTGAGACTTAAATTCGGGTTCATCGGAACTGCCCCAACGAACAGTAGAACCTGACCGAAGCGTCAGCTCGACGCCGTCGCGCGAAGTTGCATCCATTGCCGCTACCTTGGTGCGAATTGATTCGGGCAATGATTGGTAAACCTGTACCGCAGCAACAAGCGCACCGCCTTCTGCGTTCACTCGGGGTAAGCCTTTCAGTGCGGCAGCGTCTGCGGCGGGTAAATTAAATACAACACCCGAACTATCAACGGCAAAGTCAGTTTCCTGCACAACAACTCTGGCAACGGCCTCACGCGGTGTCACTGCTATCACAACCTCATTGGGCCATCCTCGACGCACCTCGACCGAATCAACCCACGATAAATTTGCGACAGCCTGAGCTGCACCTCCCGCGTCAACCCAGGCAATGGGTTCACCTTGGATGAGCGCGGCCGTCCGAATGACTTCAGCCGCTTGTGCATCGGCGAGAGGGCTTGCATCGGTGGTAACCGCCCGCACCTGATCAATGGCAAATATCGATGAAAACCATACGGCCCACACGAGTCCGGCCGAGACAATCCCGATCAGAGGAACCGCGATCCACCAAAGTTTTTTTCGCTTCTTCTTGAGAACATAAGCCTCAAAGGAATCGTGGCCGTCGGTTACTTCGTTCGCCTCAGATTGCGAACCGGACTTTCTAAACTTGGTGAAAATCATGTCAATCAAGTACCCGGAGAATCTTGCTGATCCCTGAGCAGTTCAACCACCTCGGAAGCAATGAGGCCTATATCGCCCGCGCCCAGGGTCATGACAATGTCACCCGAATGAGCTCCAGCGACCAAGTGTCCAGCGACCGCTGACCAGGAAGGCTCAAAAATTACCTGATCTGGGTCAAGAGGAACATTGCTCGCCATGGTTTGTCCACTCGCACCCGGAATCGGTTGTTCACCTGGTGCAAACACCTCAAGAACAACGACCTTGTCAGCCAGTCCAAGAGCCTCACCGAACTCCTTGGTGAACATCGCGGTTCGGTAATAGTGGTGGGCTTGGAATGCGACGATCAGTTTGCCCTCTCCTACCACTTCTCGCGCCGCGGTCAACGTAGCTGAAATTTCCGTGGGGTGATGAGCGTAGTCGTCATATACACGGACGCCACCGATATTTCCCTTGAAGTCAAATCGCCTACGTGTGCCACTAAAAGCTTCGAGCCCAACTCGAATTTGCGTGGCTGGATAACCCAGCCCCAGCATCGCAACCAAAACTGCTTGTGCGTTGAGTGCATTGTGAATTCCGGGCACTTGTAAATGGATCAGCCCCTGGCGAACTCCGTCATGGACTGTGTCAAATTCCCAACCCATCGCGTTCGCACGCGCATCGATCATTCGATAGTCAGCATCATCAGATTCACCATAGGTTCGGACTTCCACTCCCAGAGAAATTGCACGCTGTGCCATGCGCATCGCACCTGGATCGTCGGCACAGACGACCACAAATCCTCCACGCGAACCCACTCCTTGAGCAAATTCCACAAAAGCATCCTCGATTGCATCGAAGGTCCCCCAGTGATCTAGATGATCTGGTTCAACGTTCGTGACAATGGCTATTTTGGGTTCTAAATAAAGAAATGCCCCATCGCTTTCATCAGCCTCTACTACAAAAATATCTCCCGACCCTAGGTGTGCATTGGCACCAGACTCATTCAACTCACTGCCGATGGCGAATGAAGGGTCAACTCCACAGTGCTGCAATGCAACGGTGAACATGGATGTGGTCGTGGTCTTGCCGTGGGTTCCTGTAATTGCAATGCCAGTAAATCCATGCATGATGGACGCTAGTGCCTGCGCTCGGCTCAAGATGGGGATTCCCAGTTCCTTGGCCCCTACGCGCTCGACATGTGACTGAGGAATTGCCGTTGAAACGATGAGAGTGTCAATTCCGTCAAGGTGGGTTTGATTGTGTCCGACAGTCGCCGATACTCCCACTGCTCGCAGTGCAGCGAGCCTGCGCGAGTCTTTAGCATCACAACCAGAAACCTGCACTCCGCGAGCAGCCAGAATTCGAGCTATGCCCGACATTCCCGCACCACCAACTCCAACAATATGTGTGTGCCCACGCTCGCTGATTGGGGTCGCTGGGTGTGAACTGTTCATTGACTTATAGGACCTTTCTGAGGACTATCAAACGCTAACGCCCAGCGCGCTAATTCCGCTGCAGCGCCACGGCGTCCGAATGCTCTAGTTGATTGAGACATTGATTCGAGTCGAGATGGACTATTCAAAAGTTCTGCGACGTTTGACAATATCCAGTCAGCGTTGAAATTCTGATTTGAGCACATGATGGCCGCCCCATGCTCGATCAACGCCCGCGCATTTCGTTCTTGCTCGCCATTCCCAATGGGCAATGGGATGAATGCGCTGGGTATGCCGACCGCAGCAACCTCAGCAACGGTCATTGCACCCGCTCTACTGATTGAGAAATCTGCCGCCGCGTACGCCAGGTCCATCGATGCGATGTACGACACAGGCCTGTACACCGCTGAGCCATCACTCGTCGGAATTCTGGGCAATTCGTTGTTGGTTCCAACCGCGTGCAAAACGCTGATACCGCGTGCAAGTAATTTGGGAACTGCTTCCGTGACTGCGGTATTGATCGCATGTGCCCCTTGGGAGCCGCCAAAAATGAGAAGTACCGGACCCGTGAGTGGCAAATTAAAGTGATCGCGTGCCGCCGCCCTGAGTTGACTTCGATTGAGGTCAGAAATTTGATTTGAAAGCGGCATTCCAATGACTTTTCCTCCAGGAATGACATCGGGATAGTTCAACGCCACTTCTGTTGTAAACCGCGCTCCAAGGCGATTGGCAAGTCCTGCGGTTGAGTTTGCTTCATGGACAATGATCGGAATCTTGAGCGATCGTGCCGCCAAATAGGCCGGCGCGCTTGCATAACCGCCAAAACCAACAACAACGTCAACTGACTGAGAACGAAAAAATGACTTAGCCGCTCGTACAGATTTCGTCATTTGCACGGGGAAACGGAACGCGGCCAGGTTTGGTTTTCGAGGAAAGGGAACCGCTGGAATTGTGACTAACTCGAATCCGCTTCCCGGAACCAGTTCACGATCCAAACCTCGGTCTGTTCCTAATATCGTGCACCGAACGGTCGGGTCCACCGACTGAATCGCTCGAGCTGTATTGAGGGCCGGATAGATGTGACCCGCTGTTCCACCAGCAGCCAGGACAACATGCATGTTTTACCGCCTGCGCATTGCCGCCGCAGTGGCACGGCGTCTCAGCGCTTTGCGCGCGCCTGGTTCATTACGCGCACAGGCCAGGAGCATTCCTATCGCTATAAGAGTCGGAACCAAGGATGACCCGCCGTAGGAGACTAGAGGCAATGGGACTCCCGTGACGGGAAGAAGCCCCAGAACGGCTCCGATGTTGATCACCGCTTGTATGACAATCCAGGAACCAACACCTGCTGCGGCAAGTCTCACAAAAGGTTCCACAGAGTTTCGACTAAGCCTGAAAATTGCAAATGCCAAAACAGCAAAGAGCGTGAGGACGGCAAAAGTTCCGATCAATCCGAGTTCCTCACCGATAACAGGGAAAATGAAGTCTGTATGAGCCTCAGGTAGCGAGCCCCACTTTTCCCTGCTCGCACCGAGCCCGACACCCCAGATGCCACCTGTGCCAAGTGCATATTGGCCTTGGGTCACTTGCCATCCGAACCCAAGCCTGTCTGCATCCGGGTTAAGCCAAGTTGTGATTCGTTCCATGCGATAGGGCGCTGCCAGAGTGAGGAGCCACACTGCAAAGAGTCCGAAGCCACCAAACAAAGCAAATAATCGGAATGGGACTCCCGCTGCAAAGAGGATTCCGCAGAGAATGGCCGCCAGCATCAAGGTGTTTCCAAAGTCGCCCTCGAGAAGTACCAAAATCATCATGAGACCTGCGACCGGTACCACTGGGATGAGCACATTCGACCAGGTTGGGGTCCTCCTATCCTTTCGTGACAGGACTTCTGCTCCCCAAATAATCAATGCCAACTTGGCAAACTCACTGGGCTGCAATCTAAATGGCCCGAAAATATCTATCCAGTTTCTTTGCCCCGCGACCTCAACGCCGATGATGAGAACCAAGATCAGCAAAGTGAAGGCTAGCGCCAGAAATGCCCATGCGGTGTGTCGCCAAAACTGGATAGATGTTCGTGCTGCCAAGACCAGTGCAATAACTCCACCTACAGCAAAAAGTGCTTGACGTTGAACCAGAGTGTAAGCAGAGCCATAAATTCGAACACTCTCAATGGTTGATGCAGAAAGTACCATCACAAGTCCCAGACCCAGCAAAAGCATCGTGGCACCCATGATCAGGTAATAAGTGCTGAGTTGATGATTCAGTAACAAACCAATTCGCGAGTTATTGAATCTTTCAGCGATGGCGAGATCGGTTTTGCCGACACGTCGCTTGCGCAAGCGGGGCACATGAAACTTAGTACTCATGAATTAGTTTCCACCACCGAGCGTTGTGCTTTCAAGGCTCAAAACTGCCTGGCAAAATGCGTCGCCACGATGTGCGTAATCAGTGAACATGTCCCATGACGCGCACCCTGGGGCAAGTAGGACGGTATCCCCGGGCATCGCCCTCTGGTGCGCAATTTCCACGGCTTGCCTCATGGCACTAGTTTCTCTAGTGGCCAGTGTGATTATTGGGACATTTGATGCGTGTCGAGTCAATGCTTCCTCGATCAGTGGGGCGTCCGTGCCAATGAGGATGACAGCTTTGATCCGGTCTCCCGTTTGGCGCACCAAATCATCGAAATTTTGGCCTTTGGCCAGACCTCCTGCGATCCAAATAACTGATGAATAATTCATCAAAGATGTCTCAGCAGCGTGAGCATTTGTGGCCTTTGAATCATCCACATAAACGACTCCGTCAAGTTCCCGTACGTGCGCAATTCGATGGCCCGCGGGTTCAAATTTCTGGAGGCCTGTTCGGATCGCGCTCGGCGTCACTCCTCCTACGTCCACCGAAGATGAGTCCCCCGGCTCCACGCGCGAGGTTCCGAATGCGCGCGCTAGCCCGGCCGCTGCCAGTGCATTCTGCGTATTGTGAGCAGCCGATGGATGAATATCTGAAACGAGGGCGAGTTCCTGGGCAGCATCTCTGCGATTGGGAATGAAAGCCCGATCAACGAGCGCTCCGTCAACGACTCCGAGCATGCTTAAACCAGGAATGCCCAAAGTGAATCCAATGGCACGTGCGCCTTCGATGACGTCGGCATTTTCCACCATCTCGATGGTCCGAGGATCACCGTCGTTGTAGATGGCTGCACACTGGGTGTTCGTGTAAATCCTGGCTTTGGTTTCCGCATATGCATCAAAACCCGCGAAGTGATCCACATGATCAGGTGCAAGATTCAAACACACCGATGCGAATGGACTCATGCTGTGAACAAATGGGAGTTGTGGTGCACCCACTTCTATGGCGATGGCATCAAGTTCATCATGCATGACAACGTCGACTAGTGAATTCCCAATGTTTCCGGCCGCCACCGTGCGATATCCACTTGCTCGAAGCATGGATTCAAGCATGAGAGTAGTTGTCGTTTTACCGTTGGTACCAGTAATGCACAACCATTGAGCAGCGTTTGAACGCGAACGCAACCGCCAAGCCAACTCCAGCTCACCCCAAACCGGGATACCCCGGTGAAACGCTTGATCATGAAAAATATGGTGAGGTTCAAGTCCCGGAGAGGTGATAATCAGGTCTAAACGCTGGTCAGGTAGTTCCGCGACACCAAGAAAAACTTGCGCGCCGAGAGACCCCAAAATCCCAGATCGTTCTTGCTGTTTCTCACCATTTTGAGAATCAATAATGAGGACAGAGGCACCCATCTGCATGAGGGCATCCGCACACGAAAATCCTGCGATACCGATCCCAAGAACCCCAACTCGTAGGCCTGTCCAATCGGAATCGCGAGACAAACTCGTGACGGGTGACTCAACACTCATGCACGGACCCATTCGGCATAGAAAATTGTTAGACCTGCGCCAATGCAAAGTCCCTGAATAATCCAAAAACGAACAACAATTTGAATTTCCGGCCAACCGAGCATTTCAAAATGATGATGCAATGGAGCCATGCGAAATACTCTTTTTCCAGTCAATTTGAATGATCCAACCTGAGCAATCACCGAAAGCGTCGTTATCAAGAACAATCCTGCTATCAAGGGGAGAAGCAACTCGGTCCGAGTGAGGATCGCAAGCCCTGCAATTCCGCCACCTAAAGCAAGGGAGCCCGTGTCACCCATGAAAATTCGCGCGGGGGCGGTGTTAAACCAGAGGAATCCAAAGCTTGCACCAGCCGTCGCCGCTGCCACCATTGCCAAATCGAGTGGGTTTTGCGTGTTGTAGCAAAACTCGGTGACCTCAAATGCGCAGTTTTGCCCGTACTGCCAAATAGCGAGCAAAACGTATGCGAGAAAACTCATAATGGCTGCACCGACAGCGAGTCCATCAAGTCCGTCCGTCAGATTGACTCCATTTGTCGTCGCGGTTACAAGAAACCAAACCCACAGCAAAAATAAACCCAATGGCAGCACAATTGAGGTGTCGCGCACAAACGAAATGGCCATCGAAGCCGCGGTGTTTCCTGCTTCATCAGGAAATTGAACAGAAAGGTAGGCGAAAGAAAATGCAACCACGGCTTGGCCAATGAGTTTGGTTCGTGCTCTCAGACCGGTGCTGCGTTGCTTGAATATCTTGAGATAGTCATCGGCCATGCCGACGAGCCCAAGTCCAACCATCAAATACAGCACTAGAAGGGCAGAAGCGGAAACTGGGCGCCAGGTAATGAGGTGAGTGAGGAAATACCCACCCAACACGGCCACAAGAATGGCAACTCCGCCCATGGATGGAGTACCTCTTTTGCCTTCATGCGCGGGATACAACTCACCTTCGCTCGAAGCGCGAATAGCCTGAGAATAACCATGCTTACGCAGGAAATTGATCAATAGGGGCGTACCCAGAAAGGAAATGAGGGTAGCGATTGCGCCAGCAATCACAACAAGCCTCATGCGCTGCCTCCCTCTGGTTGATCAGACCCACCAGCATTGAATGTCGAAGACCTAAAAGCCGGACCGCCTGTGACTTTACTGAGGTCCCCAGTGATCAGAACTTCTGCCACGCGGTCAAGACCAATGGATCGAGAGGCTTTGATCAAAACGATATCTCCCGGGAGCAGCTGCTCTCCAAGAAAATCAATTGCCTGGTCCACGGTTTCAACCCAATGAGATTCCTCACCCCATGACCCTTCTTGAGATGCCGCAAGGTGCGTTATTTTCATCTGCGTGCCAACACACAATAAATGAGAGATATCGAGTCGAACCGCTAGTCGCCCGAGCGAATCGTGCTCCTCGAGAGCCGAAGGGCCCAATTCAAGCATTGGACCAAGCACTGCCCAGGTGCGTCGCCCATCAGCCATGTTCGCCAAAGTCTTCAAGGCGGCACGCATGGACTCAGGATTCGCGTTATAGGAATCGTTGATTACCGTGATGCCTGCCGCCGTCTCGGTCACTTCCATCCGCCACTTGCTCACTTGATCGATTTCACCGAGCAGCTCGCATGCACGGGAGATGGGCACCCCCGCCGCAACAACCGCAGAAATAGCGGCCAGCGAATTGCTCACATTGTGCTCACCACGCAACTGGACGCGAACGGCTTCGGTATGGGATCCGTGTTTTAACGTGTAGTTCGACGTTGCATTCGAATTGAGCCTGACGTCGGTAGCACGAAAATCACTCTTTACTGATTCTCCATAGGTAATGACTTTGGCGTGGGTCGATTCCGCCATTTGCGCAACGTAGAAATCGTCGGCATTGAGTATTGCCGTTGCAGTAGGGCTCAGCGACCTGATTAGCTCTCCCTTGGCTTGTGCAATTGCATGCGTGCTACCAAGAAGCTCCATGTGGGCACTGCCAACATTCGTGATGACCCCGATGTCAGGGACTGCGATTGACGCAAGAGACTCGATATGGCCAAGCCCCCGCATACCCATTTCGAGCACGAGAAATTGAGTATCCGCATTGGCACTAAGAATGGTAATCGGCATGCTGACATCCGTGTTCAAGGAACCCTGTGGGGAGACGGTATTGCCGCATTTGCTCAGAATTCCCGCGATGAGATCTTTTGTCGTGGTTTTCCCGCTGGACCCAGTCACCGCAATGACAGTCGCATTGAGTTTTGTCAACCGCGCCCACCGCGCAATTTGCCCCAACGCGACAATCGAATCAGGGACAACAAGCACCGGAAAATCTTGAGGAATCGGTCCTTGAAAGGACTCATTTATAATTGCAAGTCCCGCTCCGGATAGTGCGACGTCGTTCAGGAATAGATGCCCATCGGTTCTCTCCCCCTGGATTGCCACAAATACTCCATCAGGGATCACTGAGTTCGAATCTGAAAAGAATCCGCTGACCACTCTCTCTGACCAGCTTAAGTCTGAAATTTCGCGCGCAGAGGTGACTCGAGCCAGTTCTGAGATGGTGAAATCAACCATTGGGCACCAACGCTCGAATCACATCAGCATCGCTGAACGGGAGCAGCTCACCCATAATTTCCATGGTCGACTCATGACCTTTTCCTAGTACCGCAATGGCACCGCCCGGCTCTGCGAATGTGAGTGCCAATCTAATGGCACTCTCCCGACCGGCCGTGTCGCGAACCTCCGCATTGGATGCGCCCATGGCGCCAGCGGTAATAGCTTCGCGTATCTCAGCCGGGTCCTCTGAGCGTGGGTTATCGTCCGTCACAATCACAATGCTTGAATTTTGTGCAGCAACGAGACCCATTTCAGCTCGTTTGGACGAATCACGGTCTCCACCTGCACCTAGAACAACCACAATCCTTCCTGGGTAACGATCATGTAATCCGGCAAGGAATTCGGCTATTGCATCCGGCGAGTGCGCATAATCCACGAATATATCTGCGCCCTTCAGCGTTGCAATGAATTCACCTCTGCCCGGGACCTTGGCCTTGCCAATAGCAGCAGCAATTTCAGGAGAGTCGTAGCCCAAGCGAGCGAGTAAAGAAACCGCTAGGAGCGCATTAGCCACGTTGACTTTGCCTGGCATGGACAAGTGCATTGGAGTCTGCTTCCCATGGATATTTGTCACCACGTACTGCCCTGATTCCACCCGAGAGGCAGTCCAATCTGCTCTCGCATCTAATGACACGCTTTCCATGGGGATTTGTGCTGCCTTAATGAGTTGTTGACCCCAATGGTCGTCAATGTTGGAGACACCCGAGCGCGCATATGTACTGGTAAATAGGCGACTCTTCGAATTGAAGTACGACTCCATTGTTCCGTGATAATCCAAATGGTCATGTGAGAGATTGGTAAAACCCACAGCATCAAAGATGAGACCATCGATGCGACATTCCTCTAACGCAATACTTGATACTTCCATGACCACAAAATCTACTCCCACCGATTTCATGTGAGCCAAGGTTCGGAATAGATCTGGAGCTTCTGGCGTAGTTCGCGCATGTGGAATCAGTTTTTCATCAATAAAGATTCCAAGCGTTCCAATCAAACCCACATGCTTTCCAGCGGCTCGAGCTCCGGCTGCCACCATGAATGCCGTTGTGGTTTTGCCGTTCGTCCCAGTGATTCCCACAAGTTGCAATTTTTCATCAGGTGCACGAAAAATTAATCGCGATGCCGGTCCAAGCAGAGAACGTGGGGACTGAGAAACAACGACGGGCACCTGTTGCTGCCCCATCAATTCAAGTCCTTCAGGATCAGTCAGAATTGCAACTGCTCCAGCAGCGAGAGCTTGAGACACAAATTTGGCCCCATGAAAATTGCGACCCGGAATGGCAGCAAAGACATCCCCCACGGCCACAGATTGCGAATTCAAGGAAATGCCGCTCACCACAACGTCTGGAGAACCAATCAGATCGCACTTCAACGTTCTAGCAATGTATGCGGTCGTAACAACTGACGGCACAGCCGATTCCACCATCACTATCCGCCGAATGTCAGGGCCAGCTTGGGTGCTTTTGCGCCTGTCGGTGGGATCTCAAGTGCACCGAGTGCATAACTTGTTACTTTCTTAAAAACGGGAGCGGCCAGCTCGCCGCCGTACCGACCCGCCTTGGGCTTCGAAATAAACACACCGACAACCAATCGAGGGTTATCTACGGGAGCCATTCCGATGAATGAGGCGATGACATCCTTGCTATAACCACCTGTTACTGAATTGACCACTTGGGCGGTTCCTGTCTTTCCACCAACACGGTATCCAGGAATTTTGGCATTAGTGGCAGTTCCACCTTCTCCGACCACAGTTTCCAACATGCTTCGAACTTGCTTAGCTGTTTCCCGCGTCACCACACGCGTCGTTTGAGGTGCCTCTGGCTCTTCAACACTGCCATCTGCATGAATAATCTTTGAAACGAGAGAGGGGTCTACTCGCAAACCATCGTTCGCGATAGTAGCGAAAACGCTTGTAGCCTGCACAGCGTTCACGCTCAAGCCCTGGCCAAACGCAATTGTCGGGAAGGATGTTGGTGACCAATTTTCATGGGCAGGGACAAAACCTTTGGTTTCACCTGGGAAATTGAGACCGGTTTCTTGGCCGATTCCAAATTTCTTGAGGTATTTGGAGAGTTTTTTTCCGCCTATGCGTTCGGCCGCGAGGATCGTTCCGATGTTACTTGATTTAGCCATGACCCCGCTGAGTGTGAGATTCAATGTGCCATGCGCACTCGAATCATGAAAGTCTTTGTCCCCTCGGCGCAAAACGCCCGGTACTTTGAGCGGCGTATACGGCGATGCGGCACCTTCATTGATGACTGCGGCCAGAGTCATCACTTTGCTTGTTGAACCAGGTTCAAATGCATCAGTCAGTGGACGATTGTTCAAATTGCGTTGTCCGCTTTGGGTTGGAAAGTTTGGATCAAACGTTGGGGCCGTCGCAAGCGCCAAAATACGGCCGCTCTGTGGATCCATCACAACAACCGTTCCGTCACTCGCGCCCGAGCTCTGAACTGCCTCTGCAATTGCTTCCTGCGCAACGTGCTGAAGATCTCTGTCAAGCGTGAGTTGTATGTCCACACCCTGTTCAGCATTTACTCTCATGGATGCGGCTGTGGGGATTGCCCGCCCGCCTGGACCTCTTTCAAATGTCAATTCACCAGGGATGCCACCAAGTTGCTCTTCATAGGCATATTCATAGCCACCGAGCCCGGAGCCTTCCTCCCCCACAAACCCTAGGACGTTCGCGGCCAACTCTCCCGAAGGATAGATCCGGCGTGAACTGTTTTCACTAAAAATACCCGGCAAACGCAATTCAGATATCTGTTCCCACGTGTCCGGTGTCACTTCCTTCGCGAGATAGATAAAGCGACGCTCCCCAGTGAGTCGATCTGCCAAGATGTCTGCATCTGCCCCAAGAATTGGGGCCAAAGCCTCAGCGACAACTACTGGCTGGTCAATCATCGTTTGATCAGCCGTAACATTCTTGGCATCCACGGTTATGGCAAGTGGCGCTCCTGATGCATCGAGAATAGAGCCACGTTGGGCGGGTATTTCAGTAGTTCTCAGGCGTTGGTCAAGGGCCGACGAAGCCAGTTCGCTTCCTCGTACAGCTTGTAGGTCAATCAGGCGCACACCAAAAACCAGCAGGACCATGGTGGATGCGATCATGAGTGCCAACCCTCGCTTACTTGGACTCCCAAGTCGGATGGGCTTGCTCACGAATCCACTTGGTTGAACTGTCCGAGAATCGCGAAGCCTCGGAGGTGGAAGTTTGCGAGATGACACGAATCAATCCCCGTTGACTGTACCGGAACCGCGTCTAGGAGTGCGTCCTCAGAAATAACTTCAGCCTTGATCACCGTTGGTTCAGTCCATTGGTCCACACCCGCTTTTGCTTTCTTGCCTTTGGCACCAACCACGCCATTTTGTTGCTGTTCATTTGCCATGGCATCAGCAGCAGCTGGGTCATAGCCAACCCCTGGAGCCTCAGGTAGATCAGCAAGTGCCGGGTCCGTGACCGCTTCAGAAACAGTTGCATCAGCTGGTGTAGCGATTTTTGCGCCCTGTGCCGCTTTGGGCTTTCCAAGAACTTTGCCATCTGTCACTCTGATGAATGCTGGTGCCGAACTTGGGACCATGCCTAGAACACGCGCCTGCTGCTCGAGCGACGTTGGTGCCGCCAATGCCGCAACCTCTTCTGTCAAAGTAGCCTCTGTGCGCGACAATTCGGCCTGCTGTGAACGTAATTCACTGAGAGTGAACGCACCTTGGGCCAAGGTCGTATTGATTACTAATACCGCCACACCACCAAGACTCAATATTCCCAAAAGAACAACAATGAAAATTCCGCGGCTTGCCTTCTGCACCCGCATCGGCGAAACCAGACGAAGGTTTGTGCGAGCACTCTTGCGAACCCCCTTCGTCGCGTACTCGGTTACCGATGATTCCTGGGAGTCCACTAAAGAGTCAAGTTTGGGTGCTGCGCTCATGCCGCTACCTCCATTTTCGCCTTATCAGAGGACTTGGGTCGAATTCGTTCAACAGCGCGCAGACGCACAGATGCGGCACGGGGATTTTCATCGATCTCTGAAGCAGATGCTTTCTCAGCACCCCGAGTGAGGATTTTCAACTCTGGTAGAGCACTTTCAGGAATCACTGGAAGATCGCGGGGAACATTCGCCGTTGAGGCATCGAGAAATACTCTCTTGACAATTTTGTCTTCGAGTGACTGATAGGACATCACCACTATCCGACCATGAAGCGCCACCGCCGAGATTGCCCTGGGGATTGCCCGCTCTAAGACATCTAGTTCCGAGTTAACTTCAATGCGCAGGGCTTGAAATGTGCGTTTTGCGGGATTACCTCCCGTTCGGCGAGCAGCAGCAGGAATCGATTCGCGTACTAATTCAACGAGACGTGCCGAGTGTGTAAACGGATCCGATTCGCGCTCCCGAACAACTCGCTCAACAATGCGTTGTGCAAATTTTTCATCGCCATAATTTCGAAGAATCCGCACCAAGTGACCCGGTTCATACGTATTGAGCACATCTGCAGCCGTTATCCCCGTGCTTTGATCCATTCGCATGTCAAGCTGCGAGTCATATGAATAGGAAAATCCGCGCTCAACTTGATCAAGCTGCATAGAAGAAACACCAAGATCAAAAAGAATTCCATGTGCTTCTGACATTCCGTTTTCAGCGAGGACACGAGGGATTTCGTCATAAACCGCATGGACAAGAATCGTTCGTTCGGCAAAGATCGCAAGGCGTTTCTCTGACAATGCTAGTGCGCTCTTATCGCGATCAAGTCCAACCAAGGTGAGCCCAGGGAAGGTCCGCAGAGCTTGCTCGGCATGCCCTCCGTGGCCGAGTGTTGCATCGACCAATATCGCGTTGGGATGCGAAAGTGCAGGAGCCAGCAACGCCAAAACACGGTCTCGTAAGACCGGTATGTGTTGCTGGGATTCGGACATTTTTTAGGCCCAGCTCCCCACGAGCAGGGACAGTAAATACACAGAGACGCCCGTTGCAATGCCTGCCGCAATAACGCTGGTAGCCGTGCGAATACTGCCTGAAATGGCAATACTTTTCAGTGCCCTGGTGTTCAGGTAGTGATTAATTGTCGTCATTTCTTTTTTCTTTCCCTCGTGGAACACGATTCGCGGTCGGGTTCGATACCTGATTTCTTGAACTTGGTTTACTTGTTCAGGTCCCCGCCCGCTTCGTTAAAAGCGGGTTCTGGCACCGGGGAAGTGATGTCAGCTGCGGAGCGGGTAGAGACCTCAACAAGCACGCCTCTCTATAAAATTCCTGGAACTACCTCCTCGCTCAGGTCGGAGAAGTTGTCTTCCTGGCCCGCTAGGTAGAGCTCCCAAGCGGCCGCATTCCAAATTTCAAGTGTCGTTCCATTGCCCACGACCATGACTTCGCGCTCGAGGCCCGCGTATTCCCGCAATGTGGCTGGGATCATGACGCGCCCTTGCCGGTCTGGGATTTCATCTGTGGCTCCGGAGAATAGGACCCGCAGATAAGCCCTCACTGCTGAATCTGACCGAGATGCCTCACTCAACCGCTCCGCGTAGCTGGCGAATTCTGCTGCTGGCCACACCACTATGGAGCGCTCCTGGCCCTTGGTGAACACCAAACCGGCCGCCAATCCCTCACGGAACTTGGACGGCAGAACCAGCCTGCCCTTGTCGTCGAGGCGTGGTGAATGAGTACCAAGAAACATCTGCCACACCCCTCCCTTGGGAAACTTTCGTCACATGGGTAACTCCCAGTAGCGCCACAATACTCCATTTCCCTCCACAGTCAACCCTTAAGACGTATTTTTTTGGGCGATTCCTCCACCGTCGCGGCGTAAAGGACTTTTTCATCACGCCCCCTAGAGTGGCCCCGTGCGCATGAAACGGGCCCCCGAGATTGGGAATATCCCTTTGGCTCTCGCCATCATTTTCGGGACAGCCGTCGCTGTTAGCAGTTGCAGCCAATCCACCGGATCGGGGGCTACTGTCAAGCCAGCAATTTCAGTCTCGCCAGAAGCATCGCCAGAGGGCACCGAGCCCCAGTCGGCACCGACCTCAACCCCCACCCAAAATCCCTCACCGACGGAATTAGAAATCATTCCCGCCGTACTGTCCCCGCTAACCGGCCTGGCCCAGGAGCAACCCGCGCCGGTCCTCGTGGTCAAGCTCGACAACACTCGCAATGCCCTCCCCCATGCAGGACTGAAATCGGCCGATCTGGTCTACATCGAAGAAGTCGAATACGGCATCACCCGACTTGCGGCAGTGTTCAGTTCACGTGTTCCGCACAGAATCGGGCCCGTTAGGTCCGCCCGCATCACCGACATTGATCTGCTGGAGCAATACGGCAGCCCTGGATTTGCATTTTCAGGCGCTCAGCGAAAATTATGGCCAGCTCTCAACGCAGCTCCATTCGTTGATCTCTCCGCGAATAAGGATGCTGCCGACTACTCCAGAGATTTTTCTCGGAGAGCGCCCTACAACTATTTCTTTGACGGGAAAGTGGCGCTCAAGAATGCCAAGGGTGTTTCCACAGACCAAGACATGGGCTTCTTGTTCGAATCTGCCATGCCTGCTGGGGGCACTTACAACAATGCCGCGACTTTGCAATGGGGCTATGCGAGTGCCAGATTTGTCTACGACCCGCTGAAAAGAAAATATGCTGTCCGACTCAATGGCGAACGAGCCACAGCTGAAGAAGAA